>NZ_CP150189.1:2688720-3013894 GCF_037965815.1 Aeribacillus sp. FSL K6-2833
GTTTTTCAGGCACTACCAAATATCCATCTGCATTAATCATGAGTCTTTCTTTTTGGATATAGTCACGCCGTTCGAGCGTCCATGCAGGCGGATCATAAGGAAACTCGAGATACGGACAATGACTGACCGCTGCGGCAAGATGTAAATTCGCAAGAAGACCAATTCCATTTGTCCACGTATGTGGGCTAAACCATGCACCGTGCCCTTGAACAAGATCAGCAATTTTCTTTACTTGTGTAATCCCGCCTGCAAGAGCTACATCAGGTTGATAAACATCTAAAGCATGTAATTTATTCATTTCCATAAAGTCGTGATATCTTCGATTCATTTCCCCGCCTGCAATGCGAATACCTACCATTTCTCGCAGTTTCGCCATTAATTCAAACTGATAAGCCGGCAATGGTTCTTCCAGCCAAAAAACATTTAACTGTTCAAGTTCTCTAGCAACTTGATAAGCCATTTTTAAATCCCACGTTCTTTCTACATCCCAAGGCATTTTCCATCCCTGATTTGCATCAACCATAATGTCAAGCTTATCTCCAACAGCTTTTCTTACTGTTTCAACCACTTTAATGTCATCACGCACATCTTTGTGATGAAAACGAATCTTCATGGCTCTAAACCCTTGCTCAACGAAACACAACGCTCTTTCCGCACGTTCTTCAGGGCTTACGATTTCTCCAGTTGAAGCATAAGCAAGCAATTTATTTGATCTTCCACCCAGTAATTTATACACCGGCTGTCCGGTTGCCTTTCCCATCAAATCCCAAAGCGCTAAGTCAAGAGGCCAACATCTTCCGTAGTGAAAATCAATATTATCAATAATTTGCGCATGGCGCTCAATCGCAAATGGATCTTGGCCAATAAACAAATGTTCATGTCCTTCAAACCCAATCATCAAATCTCCTGAACCAATTCCGGTAATCCCTTCATCGGTATGGACATAAACAATCGTTGTCGCAAAATTTTTTCTCGGTTCAGGGTCCCACGCAGCTTTAAATGGCGGATCAAGCGGCAATAAATATTGCTTGATTTCAATAGATGTAATTTTCAACGTTATCCAACCCTTTCTTAATTCTCATTCAAATTCAGGGATCATGATTAAACATTCACTTTTTTACCTATTCTTTCTAAAAATATTTAAAAACGCTTTCAGGTAGGATTATAATAAAGTAAATTTAATTCTCTTTATTCTTTATACTTATACTACAAGGTGAATAGATTTTTTTACATGCACACATTTATCAAAAATATATACTTTTTTTCAAAATTCGGGAGGATGCCTATGTCTGACGTATCAACAATCACAGAAATGAAAATACATCAACACTCTTATTGGAATCCGATTATTCAATTTCAACTATCGGAGGATACGTATCCGCATTGGAATATCTTTTGTATAGAGGAAGGGATTTTTGAATATCAAGTGATGGATCAAAAAGGAGAGGCACAATTCGGGGATATCATTTTTTGTCCACCAAATATTCCACTAAAAAGAAAAGCAATTACTCCATTAAAGTTTCATTTTCTTCGCTTTTCCTTTAAAAACATCGAACATTATCATTTGCCTATTGGAAAAATAAAAATACTTGATACCGATCGTCTTTCTTCAACTTATACACATCTTCGTTCGATGGCATTCAATGAGACGGAACTAAGCAACAGATGGAAAGCACATTTAATTTATGATCTCCTACAACTATACAATATGGAGAATCAGCTTTTAACGATTGATAATCAGCCTAAAATTAAAGATCCCGTTATAGCGAAAGCAATCCAGCAAATGCATGAACAAGCTTTTACAAATATCACAATACAAAACATTGCCGCAAATTTCGGTTTAAGCTCTGTTCAATTTACAAGACGTTTCCAAGCAAGCATTGGTATACCGCCTATTGAATACTTAACGTTATTACGCCTTAGAAAAGCAAGAACATTGTTATTAGAGACAGATTATACAATCGATGACATTGCGAGTCGTTGTGGTTATAGTAATGGCTTTTACTTCAGTCGGATTTTTTCTAAAAAAATGAAAATGAGTCCTTCAAACTTTAGAAAATTACATAGAATATAGTTCAAACTATCTTGAACATACGGTCTCATGCAAATGGGGCTGTCCAGAAAATCAAAATCCATTAAAACGAAACATCATAAACATTGATATATCAACGTTTCTAAAACATTAAAGGGGCGTCTATAAGCCGGAAAATCGACTTATTAGACAGCCCCAAATTAGGTACCTCGTCAATTATGCGTTTTACTTTTTGCGCAACATGAATCCATCTATCTTCAAGAACATCAAGGTTTGTCTAAATAATGTATAGATCTAGGTGCCAGAAATACCTAGAAGTACGCATTATCAATCGCTTCAACATGTTGAGTCTAATCGTAATCGAGAAAACAAGGAATTAACCGACAAAATCATAGAAATTCATGCAGTAAGCTAGCAACTCTATGGTGCCTCCAAAATTCATATCACTCTTCAAAAAAAGGTTATTGGGTGAGGTTAAAAAAGAATCCAGAGTTTGATGAAAAAAGCTGAAATTCGTTCTATTATTTCGAAAAAATACCGTCCATATTCAAGTAATCAAAAAGTGAAAGAACGGGAAAATCTATTAGAACATGATGTTTCGACACATTCCATTAATGAAAAATAGGTATCAGATATGACTTATATCCATACAGTGAAAGTAGATTGTTGTTATTTAGCTTCTGTACTGGATTTACATTCTAAAAAGTTATTTATTCCTTTTCACAGACGATGACAACGGATCTGGTGATTCAAGCTGCAGTAAACGCGTATAACACTCAAGCTCCGGAAAAAGTGCTTATCCTCCATACTGACCTAGGTTCTCAATATACAAGCAGAAGAATTTACTAATTTTCAAAAGTAATACCGAGCTATCCGCTCAATCATCATGATTATAATTTGTAAAACAAAAAGGCATCTCGAGATTTCGCTGCTCTCTGAGATGCCTTGACCAAATGATATTGTTATTATAATGGATAATATTGTAAAACAAATCCATTACACAAATACACCTTATTTACCCCCCTACAATCTTTGAGCTAACAGCTTATTTTGTTATTCAAATAAGAAGTTTATTTCTTTGACTTTGGAAGCGGGGGAATTGCTAGAAAATTTCTAAGAGTTTACTTTATAATCACTGAATGAGCTCATACATAAATGATTTATTTAGATTTTAACACTTCCTTTAACAACTCAATCGCATGCTCATCGGTGGGATTGTTTGTACCAAGCTCGCCGCGGAAGGCTTTGTAAAGGATAGATTGCTTTAATGAATTAAGTTTTTGTTCAACTTCTAAAACCATTTCTTTTTCAGTTTCTAATTTACTTAATAAAATATCTACCTTCTCAGCAATGCGTTTTTGTTCTTCTACTGGTGGTATTGGTATAGGAAGTTCTAGGAAGTCACTATTTCTAACCGATGGAGCGTTGTGTCCTTTTGTTCTAACATTTAAATAATTTGTTACAAAAGATGTAATTAAATAGTAATAAAGATAGTTTGTTTCCGTAACTTTATTTCTTTTACATACATAAAATGCCGTCGATGCAACTAAGCGTGGATCATCAAACAATACCCTAGCAACATTTCTTAGATATGGTCTAACTAAAGAAATGATTACATCCCCTTTATCTATTCTTCGTTTAGCTCTACTTGGTGCATTTTTTATTTCTATAATTTTTGGCTCCCTGATTTCAAATTTGTTATTGTCTATTGAATCAATATCAACATACAGAAAATTTTCACTTTCTAATCTAGCAAGGTCTCTGGTTTCCATTGGTGGTAAAAAACTACCTAACCTAATCCACACCCAATTCTTAGGCACCTCATACGGTTGCTCTTCTTTTGGAATAAGATCCTTTTCTGTCAACTCATTAAAAGTTTCGAACATACTCTTCTCTTTAGGATCATTTGTACCTAATCGTCCTCCAAACGCCCTATCCAAAATTGCTGCACGGCGAGGTTCAAACGACCCTTTCACTTCCTCAATCAACCGCTTCGCTTCATCAATTTTAGCAAAAAGCTGTTCAATCTTCTCAACAATGCGTTTTTGTTCTTTGAAAGGTGGGAGCACTACTTTTTGAGTATATGCATCTTCTCGGTTTAATCCGGGAATTGCCGTGGATCTATTAAGTTTTTTTAGGTTTAAAGTTTTAAGTAAATAATACACATATTTATAATTTATTTTTTGTTTTGCAAGTACATAATAAGTAGTGTCAATAGCCCATCCTGATTCATTATACCAATTTACTTCACCATATGAGCCTTTTCGACCAACAATAATTACAGGTCCTTCTATGAGAAACTCAGAATGATAACCAACCACTCCGTTAGAACCATAAACAGGAAAACCATTTCCACTTCTTTTTTTCTCTGGAAGTGATTTTCCATAAACTAATTCAATTAATTTACCTAATCTTGTCCACACCCAATTCTCCGGCACTTTATAAGGCTGTTCTTCTTCCGGCACTAATGCTTCTTCCAATAGTTCTTCCATCGATTTTTGTTTCTTTTTGCTCATTTTTCAAGCACCTCAGATGTTTCTGCGACTTTTAGCATTTCTTTAGAATCTGTTTGGTAGGTGTTCGGTTGTTCGACAGCTTTTAACTCGGCAATGACTTCGTTTAGTAACGAAATCGCTAGTTCTAATTTTTCCACCGCCTCTTCTGCAGATTCGATTGGGTCTGGCAGGTTTTCGTAGACGGACAAGGATTCATCAGCAATTAAACCAATATCCAAGCTGTCGCCTTTTTTCGCAATTTCTTCACGTGTGAACACATTCCAGCGCTCGTCTTTGACTTGGCTGCGATCTTCTGCCGTATAAGCCTTGATAAATCCTTCAAAATGTTCTTTCGTTAGCGGATTCCGTTTGCCGAAGGAAGGCATGTTTGTTCGTAAATCGTACACCCATACTTCTTTTGTGTTGCCGACATCTGTTGTCCCGCGGTTGAAGAATAAAACGTTCGTTTTCACTCCTTGGGCATAGAAAATGCCAGTTGGCAAGCGTAAAATTGTATGTAAATTACACTTATCCATTAAGTCGCGGCGAATGTCGGCTCCTACCCCGCCTTCAAACAAGACGTTATCTGGAAGGACAACCGCGGCGCGAGCTTTGCCGTTTGCCTTGAGAGCGCGGTAAATATGCTGCAAGAAATTCAACTGTTTGTTCGATGTTGTAAAGGTGAAGTCAGTTCGTGTTGCCCGCTCGCCGCCTTTTTTTGTTCCAAAAGGCGGATTCGTTAAAATCACATCAAAATTTTTCAAACTTTCACCTAGTGAAGAGAGGGTATCGCCTAACAAGATTTCCCCATGAATATCATGAAGCAACGCATTCATGACCGCTAGACGATGCGTGTCTCTGACAAGCTCTACTCCTGAGAATGCCTTGTATTTTTGAAATTCGATTTCTTCTTGAGATAAGTCAAAATAATCATCGGTTTGTTTACGAACATGGCGATCTGCCGCGATCATAAAGCCGAATGTTCCCGCAGCAGGGTCATGGCAGCGTTCGCCCGGCTCGGGATTGACAAGTTCGACAATAACATCAATAAGGACGCGAGGCGTAAAATATTGCCCCGCTCCCGATTTCACTTCGCTCGCGTTTTTTTCTAACAGCCCTTCGTATAAATCCCCTAACCCTTCTTGCTTCGCATTGTACCAATCTAAGTTATTGGTCGATTGAATAATTTTTTCTAGGTTCTTTGGTTCTCTAATATTCGATGTCGCGTCCGTATAAATTTGTTTTAATAATTCATTTTCCTCTTTTCCTAAATCAAGCAACAGCTGTTGATAATGCTCTTTTAATTCAATCCCGTCTTTTTCTACTAACGAATCCCAACGATATTTTTCAGGAATCATATATTCTTGACCGGTTTCTTTCATCATTTTTAAGAACAGCAAATACGTTAGCTCTGTCACATATTGGTGATACGTAATGCCGTCATCACGAAGAACGTTACATAAATTCCATAGTTTTTGGACGATTTCTCTGTTGTTCATCTACGCTTGCTCCTTCTTTTGGTGATAGTTATACAAATTATAATTAATTTCGCGAACAATTTGTGCTAATTGTCCATCGAAAATTTGATTTAATTGTTTAAAGCCTCCACGGCTCTTAAAAGGTTCATATTCAAAAGCCTTTTCAGGGTCCGGATGAAGAACAGATTCTTGCAGTAATTGCTTTTCAATACGTTCCAGCCATTTCTTGTGCACAGGCGGCCACGCTTTCATTTGGTAAATTTTCTTCATGGCGTGTTTAATTCGTTCTTCATGACTAATAAGCGGATCGCCTAAAGCCTGCTGGCGGATGAAGGCGATGATGTCCGCTGCGATGTCTTCATTTTTCGCCTCGCGCCAAGCTGCTTGTAATTTTTTCTCGGAAAAACCTTTCTGGTCCAATTCAAGCAACAATTTTTTTAACTCTTCTCTCGTTAATTCAGTTGGACGTTGACATACAATCATTAGCGCAGGGATTTTGTTCATATTGTTTCGGATAAACTCTCCAAATGATTGTAAATAATCATCCGGTTTTTCCGCATTTCCATATCCGCGTTTAACTCCAATAAGTTCATCTTCATGCGTGGAAATATATTGTTTATTTTCCCGATAGCGATTTTCATCCATATAACGGAACATCGATATATACTCTTTTAATTGCCCAGTTAATTCAGCAGGATTCAAGTTTTTTACCCAATCTATAAATTCATCAACTGTTTTTCCACCAGATAATACTTTAAAGTCTTGGTGCTGCTTATCTGACCATTGGCGTTTTTTTCGTTGGATTTTGGCTATAATTTGTTCTTGTTGATGCTGAAGGTGTTCTTCTTTTTCTAAACCTTCTAATTCTTCTACTAATTGAGTCAGTGAAATATTTGGTCGAGTGACAACAGGCTTCATGCTTGTATATGGTTTTAAAGACTCATAGATTCCAACCGCATCGAAAATATTAAAGTGATCTTTTCGGATTTCTTCACATCTTCTCGTTGCTCGGCCTAGCATTTGCTCATAAAGAATCCGAGAGCGAACGCGGCGCAAGAAGACGAGATTTGTAATTGCTGGAACATCGACACCTGTCGTTAGCAAATCCACCGTCACAACAATAGTTGGATATTTTTCATTTTTAAAGCGTCGAATCGCACCTGATGGATCTTTAATAGAGCCTGTAATTTTCATAATCGCATTGTCTTCGACTTCACCGTATACTTTTTCAAATTCTTCTTTTAAAAGACGTACGACTAAGTCTGCGTGATCATCTGTCGCTGCAAATATCAATGTTTTGCCTTCATCGTCAGGAGAAATATAATTCGTCAACTCTCGTATAATAACACGATTAAAGCTTTCTGTGATAACTTTTGTATTAAAATGTGCAACCTCAATATTCACTTCATCTTCAAGGTATTCTTGTGAAATTGTGCCGGAAACCGTATCATATACGTCGACCTTTTCACCTTTGGCCCAAGCGATTCCTTCCTTTTTTAATACCGTTTCAAATTGATACGGTGGTTCATGGTCGACTAAATATCCATCGACGACTGCTTCACGATAAGAATAAGTGAAAACCGGCGGTCCAAAAATTTCTGTAGTATGCAGCGCAGGAGTTGCTGTTAAACCGATGCGAACGGCATCAAAGTAATCAAGTACTTTTCGATATTTGCTTACATAATCATTGTGATCTCTTATTTCAATTTCTATGTCATTCATCTCTTTATCTAGTGTATAGCCTCGATGGGCTTCATCGACAATAATGCAATCATATTGATCAATCGATGGAATGTCTTCTGTTTTCTCGTTGTAGAAAATGCGTTTTAACATTCCTTGTACGGTAGCGATATGTACTTTTGTTTCATCATCTGGTTTTTGATCGTATAACGATTGTAAGCTATAAATTTCAGTGAACGTATGGAAATTTTCCAGCTTACTTTCTTTAAAAGCGCTTTCCGCTTGTTCTCCAAGAGCTTTTCGGTCGACAAGGAATAATATACGATTAAAACGCTTTGCTTTGATCAATCGATAAATGAGACCAATCGCCATTCTTGTTTTCCCTGTTCCGGTTGCCATGGCGATTAAAATGCTGCGTTTTTTCTCTTCCAATGCTTTTTCGACCGCTTGAATAGCTTTGACTTGATAGTCTCGTAATTTAAGATAATCAAATTTTTCATCACGCAAAAATTGTTCCGAACGTTCCGTATCTTTTTCTAATAGATTTTTCAGTCCTTGAGGAGTGTACCATCCTTGAAGTGGTCGCGGGTGATTCGTTGATTTCCGCGCATCTAAAAACCAAATGCCTGACTTTTGTTCTAGCTGTTTTAAAAAGGGGCGGCCATTGGTTGCGAACAAAAATGGAACATAGTAATCTCCCCATGGTTCATGGATCACTTCATGACCATGCCGAACAATAAGTTTTGCATATTCTTTTGCTTGCTCAATGTCAGATGGGATATCTTTACTAGCACGTTTCGCTTCAATGATCCCTACTAGCTCGGGGCCAATAAATAAAGCATAATCAGCGTAACCATGTTTTAAAGGCCACTCCGCAATCGCCATGTTTTTTCCTTTTTCCGGACGAACTCCTTTTGAGAAACGCAGCTTTTCTGAATCAGCCTCCCAGCCAGCATCACGCAATTGCTGATCAATGAGAATGCGGGTTTCGGCCTCTGTCAATTCAAAGTTGGCAACTGCCCGTTGTGAGTACTCACGTCGTTTTTGTTTCTCTTCATTGCTAATATATAGCTGTTCCTTTCGGATCTTCTCAAGCTCTGTTTCCAAATGAGCAAGCTTTTCTTCGTATGACTTAACTACATGGTTCAATTCATCTTCTGATATAGATGTTTGCGGTGTCGGTTCGATATATTCTGGAGCTTGAAATGACCAATCGCCATACACTTCCATAAACCAAACCGCAATTCGAAACGCCATATGCAATAAAGCTTTTGCTTCATTTACTTCACCATAGCTCGGATTATGTACCGCTTGATTCCCTTTCAAACGAATGACCGTAAATAAGTCATATATTTCCTTCGGCAGAATTTGCTCATAAAAAAGAATTCTCAGACGCTCCTGTTGATCAGTTCTGCGTTCTTCCTTTATTTCTTCTAACGCTAAAATATATTTTGTTATAGTTTCAGCAAATTTTCTAAGCTCACTTATCGCCACATTTGGATTTTGATAGACATTTCGTTCTGCCGTTTCCCCAACACGGGCGAGAACTTCCCATTTTTCTTCTAAAAAGCGAAAATTTTGTGACATATACACACCTCACCATAAGAACATGTATATAGTGCTATTTTATCATAAATTTTACAATATATATCATTTCCAGTCATACATCTATTTAATAGAGTTGAGTCCGTATAATTGTGTAAAAATGAATGGGTCTAAAAATACTAGCCAATTTCAAATCCGATCCTTTCAGATGCTTGAGCTTGTAAAATCTGGTTTATTTTAACCGCAAATTTTTTGAATTTCCTCGAAGAAGTTGATGCAAAATTTCTAAATCTAGGTTAATCTTGCTTTGATACATTCAAATCTTTTCTCCATTAGAGTTTGGCGATCCAACTTAATGGCAACTGAGTGTTTTTATTTCCTTTGGTACATTTGCTTTTGCTGGCATTGGTATTGAATTGTAACTTATTAAACATATATGATAACTTCTTACAATCATCGCATTTATAGAAACCATCCAAAATTTCTTTCAATTAATAAACCCCTCTAGCTTTATATGAGTATAGGAAGAGCTTCCACGGCAATATTAGAGCAGCTGCAAAATAATTCGCTTGTCTTTCCATTTCAACATAGGAATTATTGACCACTTGCACCAAAATGAGCAAGCTCATCATATAGAAAAAGAAATAGACATTCGAGTTAATTTAAAACCAACAAAAAGCTTAAAACCTCAAATAATGAAATATGTTAATATAAACTCGAAAAGTAAGCACGTCTATCCAAAACGTGTATTTTCTTTACTATGTAACCACCTGTCCCCATTCGCACATTGTTAGCAAATCGAATGGGAACAGACTCGCAAATCATGTTTCCAGCCTAATCCCACATGTGGCGACAAATACCTTCATAAAGCTTCTTCAGGATTTCTTCTTGATAGCCAGCTTTTTTTATTTTCCGCATTTTCTCTTTGATCGGTTGCAATTCTTCGATCGTAACAGTTTCTAGTTTCGCTACTCGGTCATCCGACAGCAAAACCTCTGGAGATGACGCTAAGTAATCTTCTAATTGGAAATGCCATAAATGAATATGCTCCTGATTCCGCTCCTTTAATCGCTGCGCCATTTTTAGTCCTTCAGGATCAAAATCTCCAGAATAATATATTTGACAACCTTCTTGGATGATTAAGTCTATTAACATCAGTGACGCTAGTTTAAATTGCCCATTTGTGCAAATCAGCGGCGGAAAAGCGTCAGGAAATAAATCCAACAAAGCGGAAAATACGCCTGAGTTCTCAACGACAAATACGGTTTGCCCCTTAGCAGGATATGCACGCTTTAACTTCAATATTTCCCGCAATGGCACATTGAGTACTGTATTCGTTTTTACAGCAGAAGCAAACACAGAATGAATTCCCTGTTCCGTTTCTGTCAAAATTCCCGCACATGTCACAAAGTTTAAAATATCTTCCCGTAAAATGCCAAATGATTGCAGGAGCTCATTGACTTCCTCGACTGAGGATAAGTCATAGTCTTGATCAGAGTAAAATTGAAGTGCATGAAGAAATACTTTTCCTTGAAACGTATGTAAGTCAAATGCGTGCGGATCTTTTAGCACTTTTTGTGAAAAAATTGAAAGACGTTCATAATCACCTTTTTTCGGCAAATGATGAAGCGCAGTGCACACATTCTTTAAAACAGTCTCCAAATGTTCCCTATCTTGCGAATAGGCGATATGAATAAAGCGGTTTTGGGGAGCTGATTCAGCTATAAAAGACAGAAGCCTTGCTTGTTCGGGATATTGATGAATAAGGTTTTGAAAAAATTCTTCTTTTTTCTTCCGATCTGTTTCCCTCTTCTCTTGATTGGTTGTAATGTCTTCACCAAAATAATTCTCAAGTAACGTAACGAGCGGTATACCGGCAAAGCGCGTTTTCTCTAATTGTTCGGCAAACATTTTTAATGAAACCGAAGGAGTAGATTCTTGATGAAAATCCTTCCCAAAAAACGCCCCGAGTGCTTCTTTTTCTTCAAAGGAAAAACCGTCTAATTTGACCGTTCCGCCGATTCTCCCGAGTGATTGATATTTCTTTTTCATCAGCAAAAAAAGGCGGTGAAAGCCGGGTTCACCGCGAAAAAACTCAACAGCATCCGCTACTTTTTGTTCCAACATGAACCATCCTTCCTATATGGATGATGTAAAAGTAAATTCTTCGTCCGGATTTGACGCAAGTCGTTTCACTTTTCCATCCCAATGATAACGAATAACCGTAACGTACGGTGCATTTTTCGGGCGAACTAGCTCGCAAATAGAAAGCGATGGTACCGTGTCGTAGTCTCCCCAAAGTGCCTGAGAGTTCATGATATAGTTAAAACCAAGCTCTTCGACTAAAGCAAACATATCACGAATGTTATTTTCATCAACGCCGGCAAACGCTTCATCTAACGAAATAATATATGGAGCATCCTCTGCAGCCTCTTGATATCGTGAATATGCCGCGGCAAAAAGAGGAATATACATCGCCATCGCCTTTTCTCCGCCGCTAAATTTATAAAACTTTTGGTTCGTTAATTCCCGCTTTGGTTCATTTGTTTTTTGGTAATAAAGCGTAAACGAGAACCACTTTCGGTAATCGAGCACTTCTTTAATGACTTGGTGAAGCGTATTGCCCTGCCCACTTTCTTCAAGCATTTCTCTCGCTCGGTTGATTTTTGAGCGGAAATGCATCGTAACCCGCTGCAAATCTTCTTCCTTTAGCAGCCGCGAATTCATTCGCAACAATTCGACTAAATCTTTCGTGTCCATTTCTTCTTCGGTTTCCGCGGTCTTCGGCTTCCATTGAATTGAAAACGTCAGACCTGAAGAAGTATCACGTTTTTCCATTAATGCGTTCATATCTTTAACCCAGCGTTCGGCACGCTGTATGCGGCTTCGCAATATTCGCCCGATCGTTTTCAAAATAATATCTTCATACAATTCGCGGTCCTGTTCGTTAATATATTCTTTTTGCAGCAATATATCTTTTTCAATCTCTTTTAATACATAATATGGTGTGACGCGTTGTCCTTTGTAGTCTAGTAAAATGATGATACGTCCTGCTTTTTCCTTCCAATCGTTCGCTTTCAGCTCCGATTCCTCATCTAATGAAAGCTCGACGAACGGATTTTGTTTGTTCCAATCGGCAGGTTCCTGTGCCGGACGATATTCGATTAAATTCGGTTGTTCTTGGAAAAATATTCGGTTTAATCGTTCGGTGACAGAAAGTCGTGTATTCTCTTTTAATACAGAACCATATTTCCTGGAAATGTCTATTGCTTTGTCCAAAAGCGAGCCTGTTTCATTTTCGTCAACAAACACTAGCCCTCGTTCCAATTCTTTGGCAAATAGCTCTTCCCATGCTTGGACAAGAACCTTTGCAAATTCCAGTTTTCTCTCTAAACTACTTATTTTGCTTTCCATGTTTGAAAGTTGATTCCTTATACCTTCTTGCTTCTTAATTATCTCAGGAATTTCCGTTGTTAAAAACGTTAATCGTTCTCGAATCCGTTGAATCTCTTGACGAATATGTTCCGCTCCCATTTTCGTTAACATTGATTCGATATGCTCAAGTTCAAGTGATACCCGCTGTTGTTGATCGAGAAGAACATTGATTTCGCCTTTCGCTTCGTCTATTTCGTTTTGTAATGCTTCAAGCTGATCATTTAGATTTTTGATCATTTCATCGGTGTGCACGATGTTTCCATGCGAAATTTGTACATCATTTAACTCTTTTAAATATGATTTCATATAAGACAAAGCATCTTCGTACCCTTTTTTCGAAAACTTAAGGTCCAGTCCTTCTGTCTTGTTGCGCAAAGTATTTTTCACTTGCTGCCATTTTCGAGCAATTTGACCTAATTTTTCATTTTTCTTTTCTGTTTCTTTTTCTTTGCTCTCTACTTTGAGTTTCGTTTCCTTCCACTGGTCATAGGCATATTTGACATTTTGGTCAGTTGGAAACAATTGAAACCCTTCCGTAATATGGCGAATTCGTTCATCCACTGCCGCAAGCTGCTCTCGTTTTTCTCTTAGTTGAGTGTTTAAAAGCTGTAATTCTTCCTCAAATTGCTGAATTTTCTCAAGACGCAGCCGTTTCCGTGCGGCTCTTCCAATATACTTTGCCTTTTCCCTTTCAGGGGCATGTCCTTTTAAAAGTCCTAGTGAATATTGTCCGGATTCGTTTATGACAAAATAATCCTTTTCTTGCGGTTCGTCCGATACGATAATACTGCGCAATACCGCTTCGATTCGTTCCTTAGAAACACCTGAGTCATTCTCTACATCAGGTTTTAAATAATCCTCTAGCGTGTGTGCCATCATTGCCGGGTTTGGCATGATTACTCGATCATATTGGATATCTAAATCCGCTTCCACAATTAAAGCGTCGAGCAATCCAGCATGATTTAATGTAGATTCGATCCGTTCCCGCAACTCTTCAGAAACGTGCTCCTGAAATTCCACAGCTGCATAAAACGGAACGTAAGGTATTCCTTTCTCTTTTAACAAAACCCTTGTTTGCACCGTTTGCATGTCTCGTTCTGGTTCAGGATCTTTTTGTTCCTTCCAATAGCGTAATTTTTCTTCCGTTTCACGAATTTCATTTTCTATCAATTTCATTTCATGTTGTTTTTTAATTTTTTCCGCTTTCCACGATTCTAAAGATTGATAATATTGATTCGTAAACGGTTGTTTCACCTCTTCGAAATGATAGCGCTCATATAGCTCATTCAACCTTTGTAAAAATACTTGAAATGCTTCGTCATCCACCTTTATATCCGGATACATTTTGCTCCATTCAAACACGCTTTCCTGCAAACGGGATTTTTCGTCTTCAACCAGTTCATACCATTTTTTCTCTTCATTTTTTAGTTGGTCTAATTCCCTATTTAATTCGCCGAGCTCTTTATACGTTTCTTCATAACGTAATTGAATTTCATCATGTTCTTTCCAAAGTCCGTTAATTTGCTCCAGTCGATCAAAATGTGCATTAGCTTCCCGCTTCCATACGGTAAAATCAAATTCATATTCTCGGTTCCGCTGAAAATCTTCTTCGTTGATTGTATGCTCGGAAAAAGAGCTTTCTAACGCATCGTTCCGCATCATTTCTAACTGTTCTGTTAGCTTTTTCAATAACTGTTCGAAACGTTCTTCATACATGTTTAAGTTTTGTTCAATTTTCCGCTCTTGCTCTCGTTTTTCATCTATAAATCTTTCTTTCTTTTTGAGCTCTTTGTTTACATTCTGCAGTTTTTCCGCTGTTTCATTACGCTTTTCTTCTGCCTGAAACACTTCATGATTGGATAAATCAAGTTCCCGTTTACGCAGCACTTCTTGTTCAATCGATAATTGTTGAGTCTCTTCTTTCAATGTCGCAAGTGTTTCCTCATATTCACGATGTTGTGCGACAAGCTGTTCCTTTTCTTTAGCTAGTTTTTTAAAGCTTTTTTCTGATTTTACATATTCATTCGCTTTCTCAGCCAACATATATTCATTATAAGTCGAATAATGCTGGCAAAGATGCTTTAGAGCCTTCTCGTCTTTTTCAAGCTGTTCTAATTGTTGTTTTGCTTGATCCATATTTTCTATCGTTTCTGACAAGTGTCGCAGCTCTTCATCTGTAAGTGCTGGCAGCGAGCTTTCTAATATTTCGTAGATCACAGTTGGCTTAAAATCTTTTGAAAGCTTCGGACTGCGTAATTGAATGAGTAATTCAATCAATTCGTGGAACGCATCAAGCGACTCAAATCGAAAAATATGTTTATTCACTAACTCCATATATTCACGTTGCGAATCAACAACCGTACCGCCTTCACCAATAACAGTGATCAACTCCCGTTTCGTTAAAGGAATTTTTTGCGTCTTCCCGTCTGTCTTTTCTTCTTTATATAAACGCAAGTCTTTGCCGATGCGCCGATTGTCAAAAACGACAAATCCCCAAAAATCCATATTTTTCTGCCGTTTTGCCCGTAAGCCGATACCCGTTGTGATATATTGTTCAGAGTTTTTCCGCTTATATTCTAAAAATAAATAGCCTGTTCGTTCGTCCCTGTCGACGAGTTCTTTTTCCCCAAGTAAGTAATCTTCCATTCTTCTAGCTCGGGAACCGAACGGATCGAGGCGGTCAGGACTCTTTTTTCCATCAAGCAGAACCGGAAGAAAACTTTGCATCGTCACCGATTTGCCGGAGCCGTTGCTTCCACGCAATAGAAGTTTTCCGTCTGCGAAATGAAAAAATTCTTCATCATAATACCAAAAATTTAACACTCCCGCTCGATATAACTCCCATTTACTCGTCATCTTCATTCGTTCCTTTCATTAGAAAATCATCAGGATATGTTCCGACTAATCGACCTAAAAGAGGGTAGAGAATAATCATCCCAGTCTCCGCTTCACGTTCTGCCATTTTCCACTCCTTTAATGCACTCAATACTTCATCAGAAAGCTGAGAGATTGTCATGTCGCGGTATGTTTTACTCCATCCTTCGGAAAATTCGTCACGGCATTTTTTTAACAGACCTAAAAAATCATTTGGTGTTAAGCGGATTTGTCCATATTCATCAGACATGTGAACATCAAGATGCTGGCGAATAATTTTGGAAAAATGAAGAATAATCTCCGAAGTACCTTTTTGATCTGGAAACAGCGTATAGCGGCTTTGACGTTCCGGTAAAGTTAAAAGTGCCGCATTTTTAAAAAGTTCATAGCGATAATCAGTATGTTTTTCAATATCTTCCCGCAAGCGATGGCGAAAGTTTCTTAAATAATAAAAGTCAGGATCGTCTTTTTGTCTTCGATAAATGGCTGGCGATAAAAATAGTTGCCGATATATCCGATGGCGGCGATAGTCTTGCGGGGACGCTTTCCATTCTTCTTCTAAAATCTCCTCTATCGTTTCATATTGAAACAAGTCTTTCGGATATGATCTCATAAAATAGCGGGATACAACGGGGACTTCATAGAGTGCTTCATGGTCTTCTTTATTTGCAAACCCTTCAAGATCCCCATCGACGCGTTTTACGATACCAATTTGCTCCGACGTCCTCAGCACCCGAATGAGCGACTTCCGATGTTGATAATTCGTCCAATCGATTGGCAGTTCCCCGGGATACATCGCTTGAATCTCTTCACATAAATCGGACAGAAGAAATTTCTCATCGACGGCTTTGCTCTCTAAATATGCTAATAAGCAGCAAAACAGGGCATAATCTAATATATCTTGAAAATCTTGAATACCCATCCACGATTCTGGCTCAGCCGGGATTTTCTCGAGCTTTGCAAAATAACGGTGAATGATTAGCCGATATCCAAACTTTTCTTGCAAGTAACGTTTCAATACTTTTTCACGTTCTCTAATCTTTTGATAAAGCTCTGGTTCCTCTTCCCGGACAATCCAGAAGTTTTCAAACAGGGCTGTCATGGCTTCTTTCGCTTTTTCATCAAACCCTTGCTCCGTCTTTTCCAATGTTACATCTCTCCCTTTTCGAGGACATAAAGTTCATAATTCGGCATCGTAAGTGTACCGTCAGAGGCTTTCAATTGAATCGAGGAAGAATCCTTTTGCAAGATTTTCACTTTCCACCCGTTTTCCGTTTTTACGACTCCGTCTTGTTTTGTCATTGATTTTGCTATCCAGCTTAACAATGTTTTTCGAATGTGCGGTTCGATCACCGGCAACTCTCGTAATACGATTTTATTGTCTTGAATGAGGTTCTCTAACTCTTCTTTCTCACGTTTTTTCTCCAGCAAAAATTTCTCCTTCATCTCCTGTTTCTCTTTTTCATGTGTTTCGATCGCTTCCGGCTTTTTCTTTTCACGGTAATGGCGAACGCGAGGCTTTACCGTCCATTCTGTCGGCTCTTCTTCCCAAATATCGCGATAAAAGTTTTCTGTTGCATCGTTCTCTGTTATGAGATGCTTTGTATGGAAACAGCCGAAAACAACAGAGGATAGTCGGTGGGCATCTACTAAACTCGGAAGCTCGGAAAACCACTTTGCTAAATGGAGAAAATCTTTCTTGCGGCTGCGGAAATTGTGATGACGTTCCCCCAGCCTTTGCACGACCCGAGTCATACGGCGAATGGCTTCATTCGTTTGGTGCTGAAGAAAATACAATTCACTTTCACGTCCTTCTCTGCCTAAAAACCATTCTTTTAGACCTCTCCACTTTTCGAATAAATCTTCTTCAAGTTGTTCTTTCGTCACTTCCATTTCTTCTAATCGAGGAATCGTCATTTGATAATCAGCAACAATTGCGACTAGTTTGTGAACATCATCTTCTGCGATATCTTCCAACAACTTTTCAATTTTTAACGATGTTTTCTGTAAGGCAACGATGAAATCGCGTAAATATGTCGTAAATTTTTCTTTATATACAAGAAAGGCTTCCGACATCATTCGTTCTTCCGTGTTCTCACTGTTAAGGTAAGCGATGTAATCCGCAGAATTTTGAATGATTTTTTTGAAATAATCGAATGTTTCTTCCCAAATTTGATTAATCTCTTCTCGTTTTTCTTGAAAATCGTTTTGTATAATATTTTCTATTCGAACGAGTGAAGAGTATAAACGGTCAAAACGCGTTTTTTCTAAAGATCCTCCGAATGAATCCCCTAGCTTCTCTAACGTGCGGATCATCCTCTCAATTTCAACCGTGTAAGGACTGCATTGATAACGAAACCGTTTCTTTTTAAATTCTTCGATTGTGCGAATATTCACCGTCTCTTGCCGAGCAATTAAGTTTTTCCATTTGACAAGCTGATCTAAATCCTGCTGGAGATCGTCTTCCGTATAGTTCTGAAACTCCTTATGTTCTTTTAAAAATGCAAATACTTCTTCAGGAAACAAATATTGCCGCATTCGTTCATGCTGCATATAAAAATATCGTAAAATCGCCCGATAGCGATAAGCATTGTCCGTTGCCAAATACTTTGCCTCAGAAATCGGCTTCAGCCATGAAGAATCCATTATGCATCACCTTATAAATTATGTTTTTATTTCTATTGTAATAGATTTGCAGAGAGATTGAGACAAGATTTTGATGGGGATTTTTTTGCTGTTTTGATTTTTTGGGTATATTTCGTTTTTACGATCTGTTTTGTAAGCGTTCGCCAACCATCTCATCCTGTTTGTATGTGCCTCTTTTGTTTTTTTAAATCCTTTCAACACTTTTAATGCTTGTAAATCGGTGTTCCTGCCGTTTTCCGAAATACTCCCGGCAAGCGGTGATCCACGCGGTTCTATCTCCATTGAGAAAACCAGTCCATCATCGGGTCATAGCTGTATTCTTCCATCATAAACCCTTCAAGCCCTTCCTACACCGGCTCATTTCGTCTGATGCACATAGTGACGTTTGTTTACCAAGGGCACTCATGATCGATGTACTCCAACACCTGTTGAAGCAGTTCCCCGAAGGTTTCTTGAATCATCGAAAATAATTCCATTTCGATCTCTTTTAATGTTTGCCCACCTCTCTTTTCTCCTTGTGTTTGGTTTGTGCACTTATCACAATACAGGAGGAGAGTCCTTTTTGCATTTATTTTGCCTTTCCCCCTACCATTTAAGAGAAACTCCTGCTTCTAACGGAAGGATCTTATCTTTCTCCAACAAACATTTTACTCATACAGAGCGAAGATGCATATGAATGCTAATTTAATAAATGTACAATTTTGATTCTCGCATGAATTGATGCTAGTATAGTTTCATGGACACCCTTTAGTGAAATATAATATTAACGAAGGGATGTGTCCTGATATGGGTAACACAAGCGAAAAACGTAAAAGTTATCATGCTGAATTTAAGGAAATGGTGGTTGAGCTTTATCAAACTGGAACACCAGTAAAACAGATCTGCAGCGAATATGGCCTGTCTGAAACGACAATCTACAAATGGATCAGAAAACAAAAACCGGTTAAGCTGGATGACGGGGGCTCTTTTACCCCGGAAGAATTTCTGAACCTGCAAAAAGAATTGCACCGGCTGAAAGAGGAAAACGAAATCTTAAAAAAAGCTATGGCCATATTCGCAAAGAAGTAGATCAAACCACTGTTATATCCATGATTGACGAGATAAGAGCCAAACACCATTATGACCTTAAAACCATGTGTACGGTCCTTGGCGTGCCGAGAAGTACCTACTATCAATCCAAACAAAAAACAGAGTCAAAAACAAAACGGGAAAACCGGGAGCTGACAGACAGAATACGAAAAATCCATACGGAAAGCAAGCAGAGATACGGAGCACCGAAGATCCACCATATGCTTGAAAAAGAAGGGCTCAAAGTCAGCCTGAAACGGGTTCAGCGTTTGATGAAGGCTGCAGGCATTTATTCCATTATCAGAAAAAAGTACCGCCCCCATTCCAATAAGGGCAAGATGGAAGAACACGATAACCTGCTGAACCAGGACTTCTCAACGACAACCATCAACGAGAAATGGGTTACGGATATTACGTACATTCATACTTTGAGAGACGGTTGGTGCTACCTGGCTTCCGTAATGGATTTACATTCCAGAAAGATTGTCGGTTACGCTTTTGACCGCCACATGACGACTGAACTGGCTTTAAAGGCAGTAGAAAACGCTTATCAGGCACAACGTCCAGGTCCGGGATTGATCTTGCATTCTGATTTGGGATCCCAGTATACAAGCGAGAAATTTGCAGAATACATGGAAAAGAAGCAGTTCAAACACTCCTTCAGTAAAAAAGGTTGCCCATACGATAACGCCTGCATTGAGTCTTTCCATGCAATTCTGAAAAAGGAAGAGATCTACAGAGTCAACTATTTGAACTTTCAAGCTGCCAGAAGAGCCTTATTCGAATTTATAGAAGGCTGGTACAATCGGAAACGGATTCATAGCTGCCTGGGCTATATGACGCCACAAGAAACAGAAGACAGTATCAAAGGGGCAGCGTAGTGCTCTTCACAATTTTACAAGCATCCGCTTTACATGGAGTGGCGGGGCGTGGTAGGCTTGTTTGCCATGCGAAAGAAATCATTGCCCCTTTCGCCCTTCGCATAACACCACGCCCGCAGAGGCTCCATGTCAAGCGACCAGCGATGTCATGAAAAATATGGCATGAGATCAAAATTAAATTTCACTTATTGGTGTCCAAAATATTGACTTAAATCCAAATACTGAACTTGAGGGAAAAGAGGATGCATGTGAAATGAACAATCACAAAAGAGATGAAGAGACCAAAACACTTTTTCTTCTTTTGCTCTTCCTCTTTGGCCACAGTGATCATTTTGTGTGTCTCCATGGATTCCTTTAGAAACCGCGTGAGAAGTTCATCCCTTTCCTTTATGTATTTCTGTTGTTGATCTAACCTCATCATGAGTACTTTAGCAGATCGTTTTGTTTGGCACCATCACTTTTAACGTTTGTATATTATCGTTATAACGATCTAATTCCCGTTTTGTCTTCATTTCGCAAACTGCTACGTTTGATTGTCGAACACATGCCATTACTGCTTCTGCCGCTTGTTTCTGGCGTCATATCGCTGCTCTGTTTTATCTCCATAAAACGCTTCAAGAGAATATAATGTCTTTTCTAAATAGCCTCGCTCCCACCCGCGTCTTGCTTGGAGAATGAGAGCATACTTTCTTAAAGCAGATTCCTTCATTCTTAACTAGGTACACACGTCTCTCGGTTCAATCAATATTAGTCCTTCGTCTATATCACTAGTCAAAACACCGATACATTCTGTTATAACACTGTTATATAATCATTCTATTGATGTTTCGGCATACCCTGCAAACGACAAAATAATGGGAAAGTATAGCGGAAAAAATATTGAAGCTTTAACAAACTTTAAGATCATGACGTGATACAATCATGAGTGTGACGGTATAAAACAAAGGGAAAGGGAGAAGAAGATGGAATCAGATGCAGTAAAACAGGAGCGATGATTAGTTTAAAAAAAGCTGACAAAAAAGCTAAACTAGACAAATGGTATCCCAATAAGATCACATTAGCTAATGAATGGATTGAGAATGAGCAAACGCAAATGAAACGACTGATCGTTCAAGGGGCCATTTTCACTTGTGAACTCGGGGAAAATATCGGCACAGAGCAAAACGGAGAACGACCGGTGTTTGTCCTTTCTAATAACAGAATTAACTGTACAACCGTAATGTTAAGATAGCTCTGCTGACTACAAAGTTAAAAACCAAAATTATAACAGATCGGAAAGGAAAAACAAAGGTATCGCCAAAACTTGCGACACATTATTTTCTCAAAAAGGAAGTCTATCCGTTTTTAACGCAGACTTCCGCCGTAAAGGTGGAAGAATTAACAACAATCAACAAAGTAAGGCTAAAGCAACATATCGGCAATATAAACAAGGTTGATTTAAATAGATTATGAACCGTGTAAAATGGGTATTTATCTGTAACGTATTGACAGTGTATTGATCATGTATTGACATTTCCCAAGGTTTTTTCTATACTTAAAATACAAAATAAGTTGTCTGTCTCGTCACAGACCTGGATTCGTTTGTGTTTTCCAACGGAGAGGAGCCTAAATGGCTCCTCTCCTTGCATAATATCAGCAAAAAGCTCATAACTTAATGATAAGTTGCCTGCCGCGTCGCAGGCCATTTCACCCCGTCAGCGGGGGATTCATGTTTTTTTGCCCCAGTACTTAGGTGCTGGGGTTTAATGTATTTATTGGAGAAGATTTCTCTCGAAGAAAATCTACATAAAGGTCTGCGATGTTGAATGATTCCGCATCAAAGCGGCTGAATGACTTGTGTAATTCAACATAATTAATGTACGTGTTCACTTACAAGGGGTAGAAAAGAGCATCCGTTGATTTTGCTGCCAGCTGCCTAATAAATAGAAAAAGGTATTTTTGCCCAGCAGATCAACAAACAAGAACAATACGAAGGGCAATAAGTTAAAATTTCTTTGTTATATACAAGAAAGACTTCTAACATCATTCGTTTTTCCGTTTTCTTTCCTGTTAAGGTAAGCGATATCATCCGCACAATTTGAAATCATCGAACGTTTACTCTCAAATTTGATTCATCACTTCCAGTTTTTGTTCATAATCAGTTTTTCAAATATTTCTATTCAAACGATTAAAGAATAGAAGCCGTCAATACACATCTTCTAAAGCCCCTCCAAGTGAATCTCCTGCTTCTCAACGTGTGAAGCATCTGTTCAATTTCTTTATACCTTCCTATGGTATAATGAAGTAAGTTTTTTGATCATGAAAGGAGACGAAATGAATTTTGCAGACAAACCATGATTTATTTTCCATAGAAGATGTCGAGCAATTTATTAATAGTCATCATTTGGCATTTTTATATATATCCAAAACAAATTGCAGTGTTTGTCATGCTTTGCTGCCAAAGGTGGAAAAAGTGCTGGCTGAGTTTCCAAAAATTCAAATGGGCTTTATCAATGCGGATGATATTCCGAACATAGCCGGTCACTTATCCATATTTACCGCACCTGTTTTAATTTTATATGTCGATGGAAAAGAGGTTTTGCGAGAAGCGCGGTTTGTTCATGTTGAGCAGTTTAAGGAGAAAGTGAAGAAAATTTATTTTTTAGCGGAGCAATCGTAACTTGTTTGCGGGTGAAGGCACCTTTTGGCTGAGATTTTTCACAGAGGCGGAATGCTAACTAATGTATTCCATGAGCGGAGTCTTCTACACATAGGGGCTGTCTAATAAGTCGATTTTCCGGCTTATAGACGCCCCTTTAATATTTTAGAAACGTTGATATATCAATGCTTATGATGTTTCATTTTCAGTGGATTTTGACTTTCTGGACAGCCCAAAAAATATTCTTGTTCTAAAAGGGAATGAGCCTGCTTAAAGTTAGACTGGATCATCAAACGAAAGCAAACTTGCCAACGCCGCAAGAAAAATCTCCAATGATAAAAATGAAATCTGGAATAAAAAGAAACGTTTAGTTATTTTATTCATGAAAAATCTAAATGTTTTGCCAACCGTAAAATCTATCTTGATGGCGGTTGAAATAACGGAATGCATGCGCGGTACATTCCGTTTCTTTTCTTCATTTTATGTTGAATTTAACTTAAAATCAGACACAGATGCTTCCGAAGGTCTGAAACACTTGAGTAAAAGCTACTTCAAACAAGTCCGCTTCTTAGAGAAAGTCCTCCCCCATAATCATCTGAACAAAAAAACTGCAGCTTAGCAATTAAACATTCACATTAAGTTTCAAAATTACATCAAATATAGTGCTTGTTCGTTATTTCGCTGCTTCTAACAATAGATCCACAATATGAACAGCTTTTACATCCTTTAATCCTTCTCTTTCAATTCCTAGCTTCATTTGCATGAAACATCCTGGATTAGCTGTTACTATTGTAGTGGCACTGGTTTTTTTCATTTTTTCCATTTTCTGATCTAAAATTTCCATGGATGTTTTCGGTTCGACAATGTTATAAATGCCTGCAGAGCCGCAGCAGCTATCGGCATTTTCCATTTCTGTGAATGTTACTCCTTTAATTGAACGAAGCAATTCTCTAGGAGCTTTTGACGTTTTCATGACGTTTCTCAGGTGACAGGAATCTTGATATGTGACGACTTGTTCAGGAAGTGAAAGGCGAAATTGTTTGTGAAAATCAAGCTCATATAAAATGGACGTAATGTCTTTTATTTTTGCAACAAATTTTTCAGCGCGCTCTGACCATTGCGGATCATCTTTTAATAAGTGATCATATTCAATCAAGAAAGCGCCGCAGCCACCTGCGTTTGTTATAATATAATCTACTTCGTTTTTTCCAAACGCTTCAATATTTTGTTTTGCTAATTCTTTCGCTAGTTCTTTTTCTCCGCTATGACCGTGCAAAGCTCCACAGCATGCTTGTGTTTTAGGAATAACAATTTCACACCCGGCTTTTTGCAATAATTGAATGGTTGCATGATTTGTTTCGAGAAACAACGTGTCCATTAAACATCCGGAAAAGAAAGCAACAGTTGCTTTTTTCTCTCCTTTTGGCGGGAAATATTCAGATCGCTGTTTCAGTGTCTTTCTCTCAGGAACATCAGGCAATATTTTTTCCATTTCGCGGAGATGATCTGGAAACAGTTTCATAAATCCTATTTTACGTGCCGCTTTTTGAAGTCCAGATTTTTGATAAAATCCAACTAAGCTAGTTATGTTGATTAAATTTCTTTTTTTAGGAAATAGTTGTTTAAAAACCACATTTCGAACTGCCCGCACAGGTAAAGAATGCTTTTTATTTTGGTTAATTATGTCTCTTGCTTCTTCTAATAAATGTCCATAATTCACACCTGATGGACAAACCGGCTCACACGCACGACATCCTAAACACAAGTTTAAAGACTTTTCAAATTCATCATCCGGTTGAAGGACCCCATCATAAACTGCCTTCATTAAGGCAATTCTTCCTCTTGGTGATTGGCTTTCTTTATATCCAGACACAATGTAAGTTGGGCAAGATGGCAAACAAAAACCGCATCTCATACAATTTAACAGCTCATCTTCGTCCATGCGTTCCTTGAAATCTCTTTGGATATTTTGCTTTTCTGATTCTGTCATCATTTTGAGATCACCACTCGTTTTCGTGTATCCTTTGCAAATAATTTCCCAGGATTCATAATATTGTTTGGATCCAATGCAGCTTTGATCGACTTCATCACATCGATGCCAGATTTTCCTAGCTTCCATTCTAAATAAGGCGCTTTCATGGCTCCTACTCCATGTTCTCCAGTAATTGTTCCTCCCAGTTCAATGGCCTTTGCAAATATTTCAGCAAAAGCTTTTTCCACCCGTTCCATCTCATCTTTCTTCCGAATATCTGTCGTGCAGGTAGGATGAAGGTTTCCGTCTCCCGCATGACCAAACGTGCATATTTTTACGTTATGTTTTGCGGCTATTTCATTAATGGCTTTGACCATTTTGGCAATTTCTGATCTTGGTACAGTCGCATCTTCTAAAATAGTAGTTGGTGCTAGTCTGGCTAAGGCGGACAAAGCGGTGCGTCTCGCTGTTCGTAAAGCTTCAGCTTCTTCTTCTGACTGGGCAATTTGTACAGATACGGCGTTTTCACTCCTGCATATTTCTTCCATGACCTTCATATCTTTACTCACATTTTCAGGCGTTCCATCTTGTTCAATCAGTAATACGGCTTGAACGTCTGTTGGCAGTCCGATTTGTGAATAGTCCTCCACTACTTTTAGCGTCGGCTGATCTAAAAACTCTAAAGTTGCCGGAATTACTTTATTGGCAATAATTTTCGATACGGAACGCGCAGCAGCTTCTAAATCTTGAAATAAAGCAAGCATTGTCTTTTTTGATTCAGGCAGTGGGATCAGCTTTAATGTCGCTTCTGTAATCACTCCTAACGTTCCTTCAGAACCTATAAATAAGCGCGTTAAATCATACCCTGCCACATCTTTCGCTAGCTTTCCTCCTGTTCGAACAATTTCCCCATTAGGAAGAACCGCCTCTAGCCCCAGCACATAATCACGAGTTACTCCATATTTCAGTCCTCTTAATCCTCCAGAATTTTCGTTAATATTTCCCCCAATTGTAGATATTTTCATTGAGCTTGGGTCTGGTGGATAAAACAAACCTTTTTGTTCCACCGCATGGATTAAATCAAGTGTGATAACTCCCGGTTGACATGTGACGGTTAAGTTTTCCTCATCGATCTCTAAAATTTTGTTCATATGTTTAAATAGAAGAACGATTCCTCCTTCAACAGGACAAGTGCCGGCGCATAAGTTCGTACCAGAGCCCCGCGGAACAATCGGTATTTTATTTTCATTACATAATTGCAATATTTTAGATACTTCCTCTGTATTTCTAGGCGAAACGACCGCATCCGGAATCGATTGAAAATTTGGAGTCGCATCATACGAATATACTAACCTTTCAACTTCCGAATCTTCAAAATTTTCTTCTCCTACAATATTTATGAATTCCCTCTTTATATCAGGAGCAATCATTCAAACCCCTCACTTTTATTCTTTTCGTTTTATTATAAAGAATGAGAGTCATATTATCTATGTATGATGATATAATTAACATACCAAAAATGCCTATTTTATTGTCTTTTTAACCAAAAGGGTGGTGATACGAGTTGCAATTATCCCCAAAGCTGGCTGCTAAAATTATTTCAGAGGTTCAGGACGTAGTCAAAGAGGATATTATATTAGTTGATATTAATGGGATCATCATATCCTCCACTGATGAGAGTCGGATCGGCTTTTTTCATGAAGGAGCTACGATTGTTATTAAGTCCAAACAAAAGCTTTACATTGATCAAATCAAAGCACAAGTGCTGAAAGGAGTCAAAGCAGGAATCAATATGCCCATTATGTTTCATAATAAGGTAATTGGAGTGATCGGAATAACTGGCGAACCGAAACAAGTGGAGCCTTATGCGGACTTAATTAGAAGAATGACAGAGCTCATTATACAAGAAGCATATTATACTGAAAGAAACGAATGGGAAATAAGAGGAATAGAATCGTATCTTTATGAATGGATCAATGCTTCATCTGTGGATAAAGATTTTTTAGAGCGCGGGTTTATGTTAGGCATTCCTGTGTATGACACTCATGTTTGCACACTCATGGAATTGGAGATACACACATTAAATAATTACGATATTCATCGAATTCAAAAAGAAATCATAGAATTGTTTTATTCTATCTTCGGGAAAGAAAAACATTTTATTGTTCGATGGGGGCAAGAGCGCTTTTTAGTATTAAAAAAGATGGATGCTTCTTATAAACAAAATTATTTTTACAGTCAGTTAAACGATTTAAAAAAAAGATTCGAAAACAGATACAAAAGCACTTTAGCTATTGGCATAGGAAAAACAGCTTGCAAACACATGATCAATAAATCTTTTAAAGAAGCACAAAAAGCATTAAAGGTAGCGCGAAAAAATAAAGGCATCGTATTTTATGAGGATCTTATATTAGAAATCATCTTGGAAGATATCCCATCAGAGATGCAAAAGGATTTTTTGAAGCGAACCATTCATATGATGGAAAAAGATCAAATTCTAATCGAAACGTTACAACACTATATGAACAATAATCAATCGATCAAAAGAACGGCAGAGGAAATGAATATCCATATTAATACACTGCACTACCGTTTAAATAAAATCGAAGAGCTGACAGGAATTAACCCTAAAACAACAGAAGGAATTGTCATATTTTATATATCGTTACTGTTATTAAATTCTTTAAACCGTTAAGTCCGTATAATTTGATCGAAACGGGAGTGAATGAAAAAAGACAATCGGCAAAATGTTGTTCGGGGAGACGACCGGCAGGAAAACTTTGGGATTGCTGCCATACGCCAAGTATTTAAGTCCATAGTGTCTTTCAATGGGCAATTTCCTTTTAGACAAGTAATTAGGAACTGCTCTAAATGTGAGAACGTCTGGACACATGTTTGACATTCCAATGATTTTCTCTAACTGTCTCATTTGAACGTCACTCAAAATCATCCTCATTGGATTTCCTCCGCTTACATCTTGGATTCGATGATAAACGTATTTTTCCTGATGAAACAAAAAATCCCGAATATCGAACTTTTTTCAAGTATCCGATATTCGGGTTGCATTTTCAAATACATCAGCCCTTTTATGTTTTAAACAGCAGACTTTTCTCTTACATTCAACAATTTAAAGAATTCTCTCATGAATCCCGGTAAATCCGGCCAAGCGTGGCCCGATACAATGTTCCCATCCACATGAAGCATTTTTTCCACATAAGTAGCGCCTGCTGCTTCCACTTCTGGTCTACAAGCAGTGTAAGCTGTCATCTCTCTTCCTTTGATATATTCTCTTACAGTTGTTAAGACTAATTGTCCATGACAGATCACCCCAAGAGGTTTATTTTCTTTTAAAAAGTGAGCAGCAATTTCCTGAACCTTTGGATTCATACGAATATATTCAGGCGCACGCCCTCCTGGGATAATTAATCCATCATAGTCGGCAGGATTAATCTCATCTACTGATGCATGAGATTCGATTTTATATGCCCATTTTTCTGTAAAAGTCTCCATTTCAGGAAGGAAATCATGGACAACCGTCTGGAGCTTCTTTTTAACAGGTGAGGCAATTGTACAATTAATATTTTCTTCAATACAACGATAATAAGGATAAAACACTTCTAATGCTTCAGCAGCATCGCCAGTAATAATAAGAACATTTTTACTCATCTTACATCACCTTTCCTTTTATTATGAAATTATTTGTACGCTGTAAAAATTATGAATCATTTTGCCAAACTGCCTTCATAAGCAGCAGATAAATTATATCGTGCCTCCAACAATCCCCGGCAATAATGCGCATTAAACTCCATGCTCAACCTTGTCAGCTTGGCGCCTTTCAAGTAATCTGAAAACTCTTCTTCAGTCAATGGTTTCCCTTCTGGAGTTGTTATGGCAAATGTACTTGAGTGATGGAATACTTTTTTCTTCTCCAAATATTTTTCTCTTAACAGCCTCCCTTCTTCGGGCAGGGACAGTTCATTCAGTTCTTGTAGAGATAAAGACGTAATTTCTTCCTTTGACATTCCTATTTTTAGTAGATATTTCATCAGTTTCTCTTGCCTTGCATAGTAGGCTTTTATATCAAAAGTTTTGCGTAATTCTTCAAGATCTCCGTCAGATACATTATGGAAGACTTCGCGAAACGATTTTCCTGCTGATGCTCCGTGATTAATTTCATCGGATGCACAATGATCGAGTAAATGAACTTGAACCGTTTTTACCCATTCAATCTCAGATACATATTTCCTTATATCTTCAGCCATGATGTAGGCAAAGTTAGGAGAGCACCAATAAGTTGGAAGGCGAAAGACTACTTTAACATGATTATCCTTCACTAGGACTTGATCGATAAATCCCAACTCTGTTAACGGCTGATCCAGTTCAGGATCATACACTTTTTCAAGCATGCTATATACTTGCTTTTCTTTATCCATTACCTCGCTTTCACCTCCCTTTTAAGTTTTTTCATCAACTATTCTCTATTCGTCACGCTATCCGTTTGGATAATTGACAATTTTTTAATTTTTCTTTTTGTTTTTCGATATCAATGTTATATAATCTCGCTGCATTTCCTGCTAAAATCTTTTTCTTCACTTCCAAATCAAATGTAACTCCAGTCTCTTCTTGTATATCCTCTGGAAGCTCAAATTCAAGAAACTTTTCAATGATCCATTTCGGTTCCCATATAGCATAGTCACTTCCAAAAATGATTCGGTCTTCATCAAGCCAATACAACAATTCACTTATAATGTGAGCAAAATAACGAGGTCGATCATGAATTAAAGCAATGGCAACTGCCAAACCTGCATAGACATTTTTCTCTTGTGTAGCAATCCAGCAAAAATCTTCTAATCTTGGAAGCCCTACATGTTCGACAATAAAGTTCAGTTCAGGGAAACAGCTTGCTGCATCATCAACATCTGCTACGTCAAATGCATCCCGATTTAAAGGAGTGATCGTCGGCCCCTTATGAATGTGTATGTTTCTTATCCCCAGTTCTTGACATTTTTCAAGATATCTTTTTGACCAATCATCAGATAGTTTATAGCCCTTTGAATTACCATACCAATCAGCTGTCTATAACTTGACCCCTTGCCAGTTGTATTTTTCTTTGTTTTCTTCTAATTTTTCTAAGCCTCGTTCGCCATGCCGAGGATCGAATGTTCCATTGCAAATAAAACGATTAGGGTACTTTTTTGAAAGCTCCTCATTTGCATCAAAATTACCAAAACCATTTTTATAAAACTCTTTTAGAAAAACTGGCTGAAAAATCGCCATATCCACATATCCTTCCATAAACACGTCATTCACAAGTTTTTCTGGAGAATACTTTACAAACTCATCTTTCGGCCACCAATATTCTTTCGGACTTAGATTTTTGTGATAATCATAAAAACAACTAATAAATTGTTCTCCGTGGATATTCAATTGATTCTCCTTGCTTCCATCCCATAAGGCAATGTGTGCATCAATAATAAAAATTTCTTCACCATTAGATGCTTTAAACAATTTCATTCCCCCTCACATGAGATTAATTAAATAATTGAAAACGCTATCATTTTTTACGAATATTCATTGATGTTTATCAGGTAATAATACTTTATTTTCTTTTTATTCAGAAAATTTTAATCAAATTATACTTGGTTCATCCTCAATTTGATATATACACTTAAACAAAAAAACAACCATTTCTCCAGCAATTTTTTGGGTGATTAAACAAATTTTTTATAATCAAAAACAGACAGCGAAACAGCGTTTAAATCTAATGCACCAAATCCTTATCCTGTGAACGATGGCGTAATAAATCTCATCTCCTTCGGCCATTGCATAAACGATGACCCAATACGGTCACGCTCTAAAATTCCGCAATTTTTAATTCCTAATCGTTTTAATAATATCCCCATTCCAATCCCGACAGACCCGCTCCTACGATTAGAATAAAAGGGTTCATCTCTTTTCCACTCCTTGAAAATAGTAAAAACTATACCATCTAAAACGGAATTTGTGAATGGATAATCTTTTTTCCATTTATAAAAGCATTGTGCACATTGATTTCAAGCTTCCAGAAATTGTTCATGATGTGTATTGTACGATTGTTTTGTAGAAGACCTTTCTCTGAAGTACTTTTTGGCAGCTATGGATGGATTGCACCAACCGTTCTGCTTTTATGTATATCGTTTAATATTCGGCTTGCGGCATTCTAAATCAATACTCCCACAGTTTATTTTGCATTTACGAAAAAAATATGTTTAAATATTATATAAATCGTAATGATTACGATTTATATAAATTGGTTTTCAATTATCTCGAACCAATCTGAGGTCAAAGAAAAACTTTAATTGTTGAAAGGAAGATGACAATGGATAAAAAAATACCTGTGACCGTTTTAAGCGGCTACTTAGGAGCAGGGAAAACTACCATTCTGAATCATATTTTACAAAATCGCCAAGGGCTCAAGGTAGCCGTTATTGTGAACGATATGAGCGAGGTCAATATTGATGCTGAATTAGTCAAACAAGGCGGAGAGCTTTCAAGAACTGAGGAGAAGCTAGTCGAAATGTCAAACGGATGTATTTGCTGTACATTAAGGGAAGATCTATTAATTGAAGTAGAAAGGCTCGCTAAACAAGGAAATATCGATTATATCATTATTGAATCGACTGGAATTAGTGAGCCAATCCCAGTTGCTCAGACTTTTTCATATATTGATGAAGAACTAGGAATCGATCTGACGCGCTTTTGTCGATTGGATACGATGGTGACGGTTGTAGATGCCAATCGATTCTGGAAGGATTACCAGTCAGGTGATCGGCTATTAGATAGAAAGCAAGCGTTAAGTGAAGACGATACTCGTGAAATCGCAGACCTTCTTATTGACCAAATTGAATTTTGTGATGTGCTCATCTTGAATAAGTGTGACTTGGTGTCTGAAGAAGAATTGGCAAAGCTGGAAAAGGTATTAAAAACATTGCAGCCAAAAGCGAAACTTATTCGTACTGTCAAAGGTGAGATTGATCCTCGAGAGATTTTAAACACTGGACTATTCAATTTTGAGGAAGCAAGCTCTTCAGCAGGATGGATCAAGGAGTTAGAGCAAGGGCATGATCAGCATACACCGGAAACTGAAGAATATGGAATTTCTTCCTTTGTTTATTCAAGACGTTTGCCTTTCCATTCCGAGCGCTTTTACAATTGGCTTCACTCCATGCCCGAAAATATTGTAAGGGCAAAGGGAATTGCATGGTGCGCAACTAGAAATAACCTTGCCCTTTTGATGTCACAGGCAGGACCTTCTGTTAGTATTGAACCGATCTCTTATTGGGTCGCTTCTTTACCGAAAGAAGAGCAGCAGCAAATTTTAAAGGAAAACCCTCATTTGCTGGACGAGTGGGATGATCAGTTCGGAGATCGGCAAACAGAATTAGTATTTATTGGAATAGATTTACGCCCTGAAGAAATTATAAAGGAATTGGATAAATGTTTACTAACCGACGCTGAGTTTGATCAAGACTGGTCTACTCTTCCAGATCCATTCCCTTGGAATTTACAAAAAGTGTAACTGGAGGAAGGAAAGAAGGAATGATTTTATCTGGAAAAACTATTCTTGAGAAAATACAACATAAAGAATTGGTCATTGATCCCTTAACAAAAGAGCAAATTCAACCTGCTTCAGTAGATTTGCGCCTTGGAAATCATTTTCTTGTGATGGATGAGCACACCAATGCTCATCTATCATTAGAGGCGAAAGCGAAATATAAAGAAGTAGTGGCTGAAAACGAGAAAATTGTCATTCCCCCCTTCTCTTTCTTGCTTGCTACTACTATAGAAACCATCGAGCTGCCGGAAAATCTTACTGCTTTTGTAGAAGGAAGAAGCTCGATCGGCCGCTTAGGGCTATTTATTCAAAATGCCGGTTGGGTTGACCCGGGATTTAAAGGACAAATCACGTTGGAACTGTTTAACGCGAATCGCCTACCGATTGAATTAACGATAGGAAGAAGAATTTGTCAGATTATCATTTCTAAAGTTGATCAAGAAGCAAAACCATACAGCGGAAAATATCTATTTCAAAAAGGAGCGACAGAAAGCCGAATTTTTCAAGACGATGATGTCACGCAATAATGAGGAATTTTCAATAATAAATGATATGACAGGAAGGACGAACATTGGCTAAAAAATCAAAAATAGCGAAAGAAAGAAAAAGACAAGAATTCGTTGTTAAATATGCTGAGCTAAGACGAGAGCTAAAGGAGAAAGGGGACTATGAAGCTCTTCAAAAGCTCCCCCCTATCCGTCTAAAAAATCGTTGTGAAATTACCGGAAGGCCAAGAGGTTATCTCCGTAAATTTAAGCTGTCGCATATTGCATTCCGTGGGTTAGCCTACAAAGGACAAATTCCAGGCGTCAAAAAATCAAGCTGGTGAGTCAAAAATATTTCACCAATGTCTAATAGTCTGAGGAAATAAGAGCGAGCGTAAGCAAAATTGAGCTCTTTATTTCCTTTTGCTTTTTTATAAATAAAAATTGGAGTTGATTTTCATAAAGAACTTTTTTGTTGGCGAGATCAAATTTATTCTGAACATATACAATATAATACATAAATAGTATAAAATAGTAATGGGGAATCCTGCAAGAAAGAAATAGCTTAAGGGCTTGCAACCAATTTGTTTTAGTCTTCTCCAAAATTTTGGCCAACAAAATAATTTCATAATAAGTATATTTTGTTTTTTTCCTGGACAACAATTGCTTGACCGAGTTTCTTTTTCTTTATTTATTATTTTTTGATGCCCATTTGAGAGATTTTTCAACCATCTCATTGACAAACGATTCTTTCCCCTTTTGATATTGATGAGTATGATCTGGAAACTGTTTTGCTAATTTCGTTTTTAATTCACCATATTTTTTAGCGTCATCCGGGTGTTTTATCATGTATTCTTTAAAACTCAAATGTTTTTCAATATTTTCGTGGCCAATTTGATAAATATGTACATGGTGTGTTCGGTTATCTTGTCCTTTTGGGAAGTATCTTCTACCAGATATCCCATTTTCCCCTCTCGGTTCATATCCCAATTCCTTCATTTTTTCATTGTATAAATCAACCTTTTCAATATCTTTAACAACAATCAAAATATCGATAATTGGTTTTGCGTAGCCGACTGTCGGGATAGACGTGCTTCCTATATGGAATATATCAACGATTTCATCTTTAAAAGTAGCTTTAAGTATTTTCGCTTCTTTCTTATACGATTTTTCCCACTCTTCTGTCCACGGAAGTATTATCGTTTTTCTCATATGTCACCCTCTAGATCAATTAGATTTACTCTTTATAATTGAACATAAACATGATAAAGGGGAACCAATTCATCTCGCCTCGCGACAGCACAAATTATGTAAAACTTCTCCTCTTCCATGAGAGCTTGACAACATTTCTGCAGTTTAAAAAGATTGGTGATCCTCATTATTTTTAACTTTTTTGCAGTCCCCTTGAAAAAAATAGCAGCTCACGAAATTTTTCTGCTTCCTCCACTCTCTTCTAAGTATAAACCTCTTCCGCATCAAATGCATATTGTAAATCTTTATGCTTTACTTGGACTTAAACTTAGTTCCCTTTTTTGACCATTTGAGCTGCGAAATTTTTGTATTGTTGCTTCTGCTTTTGTTTTCTACTAGCACCTTATGAAGCTTTTGTGCTGATGAAATGTATAACGGCGCATGAAAAGTTGAACTCATAACAGCTGAAGGAGCGCGATTAGTAGAGATTTGAAAACGGAGAAGTTACATTCAAAACCATTAGGACAAGCATATCTAGCGATTGATGAGTTAATCACGAATAGTTTTAAGAAAAATTTAACGGCCTTTCCCCGGTTGAATTCCGAGAAAAGACCGCAGCTTATTACACTCTTTTTTTCACAGTCTTCTTAACAGGGAGATGTGCACTTAATATACTCTTTTTTCACTGTCTACTTGACAGAGACATGGGAACAAAAGGCTCTCTTTTTCTTTTAGCCTACCATTCTTCAACAAACTTCGGAACATGCCAGACATCGAACCCTTTAGTCAGTTAGTATTCTTCATAAACGTACGGTTGGTCTGGTACCTCGATCATTTCTATAGCGGGTTGTTCAATGACTGGAATGGTTGATTGATGATACGTTGTTTTATGAATGGTACCTGTAACTTTAATCCAAGTGTCATCCTTCAGCTTCGCAACATTTTCTCCCTCCACCAGCATGCCGTAAACACTCGCATCGGCGATACAACATGTAACACCAAAACGAGCCACAACGAGTTGATTCGAACGAAAATCTCGTTCGCGAAAAACAAAGCCCGTAATTTCGACTTTTTTTCCAATTAATTGTTCGACATTTTCGCTAATCATATTAATGGTAGAAATATATTTTTCATCTGTCACAACAATTTTATCCGTTCCGATTAAATCGTTTTTCAACTGCTCATTTTCCTTTTCTGTACTTTGCACAGCCGAATTGTCCTCTTGCAAAATCTCATTTACTCGCTCGTCTACCTTTTTCATATAACCTTCTGGATCACGCAAATATTCCTCTACTAAATCTTTCTCTTCCGTTTGAACCTGCGAATTGGAACTCTCCGCTAATGGCTGTGCACCGAATTGAACGCCTCGTTTCGAAGCGACAGAACTGTCCAACACATGATTGGACAGCATTAATCCGATCATTACTGGCAGCAAAAAGAGCGAATAAATAAACACCGTACTAGCAGGCGTCTTCGGCATATGATGTTCTCCATCGCAATGACAATGACTCTCCGACGTATTCATGCCGCTCCGCAATATTTGCATTCCTCCTAATATAAGCAGCACAAATAGCGCAAAATATATAAATGGATGCATTTTCGGCGATACATAATTCGCTAATTGAGAAGTCAATAAAAGCTTAAAAAACAATAGTGCATATCCTGCTAATATAATTCCTCGAATGAACATATGAAAAGAACGCATAGTCTCCCTCCCCTATAAAATGTTTAAAGATTGCAGAAGAATGATACTGCCATAAATCACAACCGTTACTACGAAAATGAATACAGCTACAAATTTCGGTTTAAAATAGGCAAACAGCATAAACGTATTTTTTAAGTCGATCATCGGACCGTAAACAAGGAAGGCAACAAGAGAACCGATCGTAAACGTTGAACCGAACGAAGCTGCGACAAATGCATCCGCTTCAGAACATAATGAGAGAATGTACGCTAATCCCATCATGACTGCAGGTGCTACAGCCTGATCTCCTCCGATTTCCAGCAGCGTCGTTCGATCAAAACCAGCTTGAAAAATACTTGCAACAAGCGCACCAACAATTAAATAGCGCCCCACATCGAAAAACTCATCACTGGCGTGCAAAAGTGTTTCAAGCCAGCGATTTTTTGCAAGATGATGATGTTCATGCACATGATGCTGTTTTTTTAATGGTAAGCTAGTGCGAAAAAAGAAATAAATGATTGCACCGATAACGATCGATGCGACAAACGCTAGTCCCATTCGGGCATAAACGACATCCATATTTGTTTGAAAAGCGTAATATGTAGAGGCAAACACAACCGGATTTAAAATAGGTGCCGTCACCATGATAACGACGCCTAAATGTAGCGGCATTCCCTTTAAAACAAGTCTTCGCACGACCGGAACAATCGCACATTCGCAAATAGGTAAAAATGCGCCAACAATTGCGGCGGGAACGAGAGCGAGAATCGGGTGCTTCGGAATGAAGCGTTTGAGCGTATCTTCTGAAACAAATGTTTGAATGAGCGCTGATGCAAATACACCAAGTAAAATAAATGGGATGGCCTCTAAAATAATGCTTAAAAACAACGTACTTACATTTAAAACTTCTTTTGGAATGAAACTCGGATCAATAAGACGATCCCCGAATAAAAACAGCAATAAAATCCCGCCAAATAGGGCCGTACCGGCAACATCTTTTCCAATCTGCTTCCCTGCATTTTCCATCGTTCATTCTCCTAACATTGTTATTAATAAAACAGAATGATTCTTATTTTCTATATGCCTGTTTAACTTTTAACATACCAATTAGCAGTTGTCAAAGCGAAAAAAAATAGACCTTACCAAACTATGTTTAATAAAGGCAATTTGCAATTAAAGAAAATGCAGCAAACTTTTGTCAAATTTTTCTACACATTTTTGTAAACACAATTACTCCTTGAGTTTCCCGACTGCTCATAAATATCTGTTTACCCTTCTGAAACGACGAACTTTGTTGTTTTACTTGAGCTCATCATTCACCAGAAAACTATCCGTCTTGCAAACCGGACACTGCAAAAGAGATGGTGTTTAAAAGATTGCGAAACAGTAATTCATAAACATGAACAAGAACTTTCTTGATTATAAACCGAATTCATCGGCCGCTTGTTCGATCAGATCTTGAACGTGACTGAAGGAGATGAATGAAATCTCCTGCAGCAACGCTACATCTTTCGTGCGCTAAAAAAAATGGCACCCAAACGTTTTTCGAAAGTGCGGGTACCAATTTTAGTGATGCCGTTTTTCTTTGCTTCACGGTTTATACCATAATAAGCTTGTGCTCTTTTAATCCGGAAGCAGCGGGCGGAATAATTCGCCGTGTAAGAAAGAATGTGCTGCAGCTCCCGATTGATTTTGAATCGCTTATATCTATCTATTAAAAGTCAACATTATCCGGGTCTGGACCGAAAAAACTTCATGCTTCAATGACAAAATCGGTCTTTCGATGATTGCTGTTATAGTTGGCAAAATTCCCTTCATTAACCTCCTTCTTTTTTTAATATGTTAACCAAATAAAATTTTAGGTTGACATTTCTATCATTCTTCTTGCATAATAAAAAACAAATATTGTATTAGGAGGAAAAGCATGAAAATCAAGTCGATGGTGTTAATTGCTCTTTTTGCGGCGTTAACGGCGATCGGTGGGTTTATTAAAATCCCTATTCCATATGTCCCATTTACGCTGCAAATTGTATCTGTTTATTTAGCTGGGTGTTTGTTAGGCCCAAAACTCGGAATGTTAAGCCAGCTTGTTTACGTTTTGATTGGACTGGCAGGTGCGCCTGTTTTTGCGGAAGGAGGAGGTCCAAGTTACATTTTTAAACCTACATTTGGTTATTTACTAGGTTTTGTGTTAGGAGCATACGTCAATGGCTGGTTGATTAAGAGATTTCAATTGGTAAAAACATTTTCTATTTTCCTCGCTAATTTCGCCTGCCTTCTTGTAGTGTATCTTCTTGGCTGTCTTTGGTTATATGCAGCAATGAAATTTATTTTCGATAAGTCGTTAACGATTGCTCAAACATTATTATTTGGTTTTGTGATTCCTATACCGGGAGATATTTTCTTATGTATCCTATGTTCCATCATCGCAGCGCAGATTCTTCCACGGACGAACTTTTTGATTCATAAACAAGGAGTTGCATCTTAATGGGAAAAGCGATTTTTATCACAGGGACCGGAACAGAAATTGGCAAAACGATTGTCACTTCCATTCTATTTCTGGTATTGAAAGAAATGGGAGTGAAAACAAAAATATTTAAACCCATTCAAACAGGTGTAGTAGAAGAGAGCGATTCTTTTGCCGATCAATATTGGTATGAAGAAGTGATTGGAGAAGAAAAAGGCTCTACGGGGATGTATTATATGGAGCCTGCTGTTTCCCCTCATTTAGCTTCAGAGATCACAAATACTACGATTCTGCCAAATGAAATAAAAAATAAAATTTTAGAATTAAAAAATCAATACGATGTTGTTCTAGTAGAAGGAGCAGGCGGACTCGCGGTTCCGCTCATTGAACATTCTAATGGATTTTATATGACAAAAGATTTAATTCAAGAATGTGAATTGCCAACAATTCTCGTGTCTTTGGCTGGATTAGGGGCTATACACCATACACTCACAACTGTAAATTATGCCGAAATGCACGACATTAAAATCCTCGGGCTTATATTTAACCATTTTGACCAATACAATATGATTCATATTGATAATGTACGGACTATACATAAGATGTTGAATCTTCCTATCATCGCTAAATTGCCAACAATGGACTCTTTGTCTAAAGACAGTCTTACTCAATTAGCCAAAACATTGATATCCAAGCAAGAACTTAAGAATGTATTGTCAGGGGGATTAGAAATTGAAGTATAGCTACGAACAGTTAGAACAACTTGATAAACAATATGTATGGCATCCTTTTACCCAAATGCAGTCTTATATCGAAGAAAAGCCGCTCATCATTGAAAAAGGAAAGGGAAGCTACCTTTATGATGTCGAAGGAAAAAAATATTTAGACGGTTATGCATCTTTATGGGTAAATGTTCACGGACACAGTGACCCTGAATTAAACGAAGTGCTTCATGAACAAATTGAAAAAATCTCTCATTCTACGCTTTTAGGGTCCGCGAATGTTCCTTCCATTTTATTAGCAAAAAAACTAGTGGAAATTTGGGGAGGAAATTTATCAAAAGTATTTTATTCCGATACAGGGGCTGCTGCCGTTGAAATTGCATTGAAGATGGCATATCAGTACTGGCAAAACATTGACCCTGTCCGCTACAAAGATAAAAACAAATTTATCTCATTAAAAGAAGCTTATCACGGGGATACGATTGGTGCTGTAAGTGTTGGTGGAATGGATTTATTCCATCGAATCTTTAGGCCGCTATTGTTTGAACGAATTGAAGTACCTTCCCCATATGTATATAGAATGGACGAATATGGCGATGAAAAGGAAATTGTGAATTATTGTTTAACAAAGCTAGAGGAAACGCTTGAACAGCATCATTCAGAAGTCGCGGGTATGATTGTCGAACCGCTCGTTCAAGGAGCGGCAGGAATCATTGTACATCCGAAAGGGTTTTTAAAAGGTATTGAAAAGCTTTGCCGCAAATACAATATTTTGCTTATTTGCGATGAAGTGGCTGTTGGATTCGGCAGAACCGGAACATTATTTGCCTGCGAACAAGAAGATGTCCAGCCTGATATTGTTTGCTTAGCCAAAGGCATCACAGGAGGATATTTACCGCTTGCGGCAACATTGACAACAGAAGAAATTTATTCTGCATTTTTAGGAGATGTTCATGAAAATAAAACATTTTTCCATGGTCATACATATACGGGAAATCAATTATCTTGTTCTGTTGCGTTAAAAAATATTGAGTTGATCGAAAAGAGAAACTTAGTTTCGGATGTCCAACGAAAAGCTCATGCGTTGGCAGGTAAATTGCAAAAGCTTTATGAACTGCCGATCGTCGGTGATATTCGTCAAAAAGGACTCATGATTGGCATCGAAATCGTCAAGGATAAGAAAACAAAAGAAATATTCGACCGCTCGGAGCAGATTGAGCATAAAATTATTTTAGAAGCTAGAAAGCGCGGGCTCATTATCCGACCATTAGGTCCTGTCATCACGTTTATCCCTGTTTTGGCGATGACCGATGATGAGCTAAAGACCGCTGTTGATATTATTTTTGATTCGATTGCGGAAATGGTAAGCATCAAGCAGTTGTAAGATGAAGGTACTGTATCGTTGCAAGGGGATGTCTCATGTTTTGAGACATCCCCTACTTACAATTAGTCAAGAGTTTTTAGTAAAACTATTTGTTTCAGTGGATTTATTTAGGGGGTTGTCCAGAAAGTCAAAATCCACTGAAAACGAAACATCATAAGCATTGATATATCAACTCTATAAGCCGGAAAATCGACTTATTAGAAGCCCCTAACTAAATAAATTTACGCATGCCAAATAGCCCCCACGATTTTTGCTTTTTTTCCTAAACAATTACGAAGTTGCTGATGCGATTTCGTAATTGTAGGCGATTATGTAATATTTCCCCATCATAAACACAAAGCTGAGCAGAATTATAGATAACCATATAGCTCTTTCCCCTACTAACATCAAAGGCAATGACACTTTGCATAAACATTCCTCCTCTATTATTTGTAGAAGCCTTCATATAACCTTAATGATTCCCTTTTCTTATCCACGATCTCATGGATCCAACATATTAAATCTGATTCTTATAAGATCCGTGAAGTAGGCCAGTTTTTTCATTGCGAACTCATAGTTCTGGGGCTGTCACGACCTTTTCTCCACTTCTACTAAAAAATAGCAGCACAGACCTTGACCGTGGTCTGTGCTGCTAATCTTAATATGTTTTTATTTACATGAAATGAAGTTAAGGATTTCTTCTTTTGTCGGTAAGGATGAAATTGCACCTTTTCCTGTTGTTGTGATCGCACCGCTTGCATTGGCAAAGGTGAGGATTTCTTGATGGTGTTCATTTAATACATCTATTAAGTTATCATGGTTTACTTCTTTTTCGAGTAGTTTATATAAAAAGCCACCGATAAAGGCATCTCCTGCACCTGTAGTATCCTGAACCTCAACTTTGAAACCAGTTGATTCATATTTGGCATTCTTCGTGTAAAGGTCGGCTCCATTAGCACCTTTTGTGTAAATAACGGCTTTTACATCACCTGTGAATAAGTTTTCAATCGCCTCTTTTTCATTAGTGATTCCTGTGATAAACGCTAATTCTTCATCGGAAATTTTGATGATATGTGCTTTCGGAATAAATTCTAAAATCGTTTGTCGACATTTCTCTGCACTGTTCCATAGTGGAAGGCGAACGTTGGGATCAAAGCTAATGATTCCCCCATTTTCTTTAACAAGTCGAATTGCTTTTTCATGGGCTTTTTTCATTGGGCTTTCGACTAGATCGACGGAGCAAAAATGTAAAATATCTCCTTTAGCAAACCAACTTTCTTCAATTTCATCTTCTGAAAGCAAAAGATCTGCAGAAGGATTGCGATAGAAGGAAAAATCACGTTCACCATCATCGCGCAGTGAAACAAATGCTAATCCTGTATTCGCTTCCTTTGTTCGCTTTATTTTATCTGTTTTCACACCGATTTTTTGTAACTCTTCAATTAAAAAGTCACTAAAGGCATCCATTCCAAGCTTTGTGATCATTGCAGATTCTGCTCCAAATCTCGCAACAGCTGCTGCAACGTTTGCTGGGGCTCCCCCAGGTGCACGTTTAAAAGATTGAACATCCTTTAATGCTTTGCCTTTTTGCATTGGAATAAAATCAATTAACACTTCACCAATTGAAAATAAGCGCCCCATTGTCTACACCTCCCTTTTAATTCATAGTGGATAAGTTATATTTCGTTGTGTCTAATGTAACTTTTCCGTTTCGTGCAAAGAAGCGAATATCTGTGCTTTCAGGTCTTGGAAAAATTCGGCTCGTAAATACTTCAACGCCGTCATTGATAAAAATTTCGACAGAAGACGTATCAACAAACAGATGAAGCTTTAACGTATCCCCTTCAACGCTGCACGTTCTTGTTGTTCCATATTCTTTAGCTGGAACCTCCCCTGAATGGGTACGGTCTAAGGTCACCTTTTGTTCCTTTCTGTTATAGGAGATGACCGTTTTTTCATCTTTACATGACCGGAATTCAATCCCGACTTCATCTGCTTCCATGTTCGTAAATTCACAAATAAGTTCATACGTCGTCCCATTGAATCCATCATACATTTTTTTCTCATCATCGAGAATATCTTTCACATTTATCGAATCTTGTCGCAATGCTTCTAGTTCTTTTACAGGACACTGAATAAGCTTTCCATTTTGAACGGTCAACTCTCTCGGTAATGTTAAACAATGAGCCCATCCATCCTTATCAGTTGGATACTCGATTTCGGGAAGACCCATCCACCCGACTAAAAGGCGACGTCCCTTATGGTCAATTGTCGTTTGTGGTGCATAAAAGTCAAATCCACGGTCTAACTCAACAAACTCACCGTGTTCAAAAACTTTTGTCTTTAAATCTAGTGTGTTCCCTAAAAGATAACCGGATTGATAGATATTTTGAAATTGATCTCCCTTTGGCTCTAACCCTTGTGGTGAGAAGATCAGCACACCTTTTCCATCTAGTTCAAAATAATCGGGACATTCCCACATAAATCCAAATTCCTTTAAGTTTGTTTGAACCTCACCTTCAAATGTCCAATTTTTTAAATCAGGTGATGAATAAAGAACAATACAACCTGTTTTGTTTTCCCTCTGTGCCCCGATAACAGCATAAAATGTGTCATTTTCCTTCCAAACTTTCGGATCGCGATAATGATCGGTATAACCTTTTGGAACTTCTTTAATAACCGGCTCTTGTAATTTTTCAATACGACCATTTTCATTCATTACCGCTAAGCATTGATATGGATGACGAACCCAATTTTCATCTCTTGTATTTCCTGTATACATTAAATGGAGCTTACCGTCATGACAAATAGCACTACCTGAATAAGCTCCGTGAGAATCAAAATAATCGTTCGGCTTAATTCCAATTCCGACATTTTGCCAATTGACAAGATCTTTTGATTTTGTGTGATACCAATATTTTAATCCATGAACAGGACCTAGCGGAAACCATTGATAAAACAAGTGATATTCTCCGTTAAAATAAGAAAAACCATTTGGATCATTTAAAAGTCCCGTTACTGGTTGAATATGAAATTTCTGACGCCAAATGCTTTTGTTGACTTTTTCTTTTAATGCATTCAATTCTTCTTTTGTCGCTTCTTCGATTCGGCGATACCGTTGTTTTCTCGTCCATTCCATCTTTAAACCTCAAACTCCTTCACGATGTAAACACAGGGCCTGACCTCTTTTTAAGGATCAGACCCCAATATTTAATTTATTAAGATGCTTTTTCTGCTGCTTGTTCTTTTTTCGCTGCACGTTTCGCTAAAATGATGGTTGTTACGAATGCAACGATGAATGAAATAACCATTCCAATTACGTATGGAACTATGGAATCTGGACGAATTGAAATAATACCTGGTAAACCAGCTGCTCCAAGCGCAACAGCTTTTACTTTAAAGATCGTAATAAATGCGGCTGATATAGCTGCACCTGTAATAGCACCAATAAATGGATAACGAAGCTTCAAGTTTACACCAAACATAGAAGGCTCTGTAATTCCTAAAAGAGCCGAAATACCAGCTGCGGACGCAATACCTTTAATTTTCTTATCATTAATAATCATAAAAACAGCTAATGTTGCTGCACCTTGAGCTACGTTTGACATAGCCGCAACAGGGAAAATAAACGAACCACCTGTTTTAGCAAATTCTGCTAACAATTGTGTTTCAACTGCAATAAAGCTATGATGCATACCTGTAATAACGATTGGGGCATAAACTAAACCGAATAACGCACCACCAATGAGTCCCGTAGTATCATATAACCAAACAAGTCCGTCTGTTAATAAGTTACCTGCAGAACGAGTAATCGGTCCTACTGCTGTAAACGTTAAAATGCCTGTAATAAAAATCGTTAATAATGGCGTTAATAAGTTATCAAGTGCAGACGGAATATATTTGCGTAAGAATTGTTCTGTTTTCGCTAAAATAAAGGATGATGCTAATACAGGTAATACGGTCCCTTGATAACCGACTTTTTCAATTTCAAAACCGAAAATACTCCAAACTGGAATTTCACCGTTCGCTAAGGCGCTACCATAACCCCAACCATTTAATAAATCAGGGTGAACCATTAACATACCTAAAGTAGCTCCTAAGTACGGGTTACCACCAAAGCGCTGTGTAGCGGAGAAACCAATTAAAATTGGTAAAAAGACAAATGCCGCATTGGCAAATGTATTAATAAGTGCTGCTAAGTCCGCTATTTCTGGATATGCATCAATGAGGGACTTACCTTCAATAAATAGATCCTTTGCCGTTAATACGTTATTAATTCCCATTAAAAGACCGCCAGCAACAATGGCAGGAATAATCGGAACGAAAATATCAGAAAGTAGCTTCACTAAACGTTGAATTGGATTTAAATTTTTCGCTCCAGCATCTTTCACATCTTTTGTAGACATTTCTTGAAGTCCAGTTAATTTGGTCAATTCTTGATAAACTTTGTTAACTGTACCTGACCCTAAAATAATTTGGAACTGTCCACCCGTTGAAAAAGTTCCTTTTACATCGTCCATTTTGTCAAGCGCTTCTTTATTTATTTTACTTTCATCATTTAAAACTAGACGTAAACGTGTCGCACAGTGAGCTGCAGCAGAAATATTATCTTTTCCACCAAGAGCTTCTAAAATTTCTTTTGCGATTTGATCGTATTTCATAGCTTCCTCCCCCATTTATTTAGTGGAACCGGTTCCATTTTTCACGATTTAGGAACCGGTTCCAAACTTTATGAAATGGAACCGGTTCCAGTCTGATTATAAGTCATTAGGAATGATGCTGTCAACGCTTTCTCGTTCAATAATTTCATATTTTGATAATGTTCTTTTTGGAACTGACTCCTCATTGACAAGCTTTACAATGTTTTGCGCTGCCATCTTTCCAGCCTCTTTAAAAAACAGTTTTACTGTTGTTAGCCCTGGGTGAATAATTTCCGTCACATCATATCCTCCAAAACCCGTAATAGAAACATCCTTTGGAATGCTCAATCCTTTTAATTGTGCTGCCCTTAAAGCACCAAGAGCAATATTATCCGTTGCACACACAATGCAAGTTGGCTGAAATCCTTCTAGCATTTCTGTTACTCTTTGTTGAGCAGCAAACATATTAAAACCTGTTTCAAAATAACGAACCTCACATCCTTCCGCTTCTGCTATTGCCCTTTTAAATCCTTCCTTTCTTCTTACTCCAACTGCTACATCCTTTTCGGTAACACCTAAGTAAGCAATTTTTCGATGCCCTTTCTCTAATACATATTTTCCAATTGCATAGCCTGCTTCCAAATCATTATGAATCAGACTATGTACATCAGGATGTTCTTGGCCAACAAGAAGAATCGGGATGTTCACCTTTTCAAATGCCTCTAAATGTACTTGTGTAATTTGAGTAGCAAGTAAAATAATTCCCGCAACTTTTTGACTAGCCAGACTATAAACCGTTTCAATTTCACGTTCAATTTGCTGATTCGTATTGGATATTAATAATTGAAATTTCAACTCTTTTAATTGTTCATCAATCCCAATTAAAGTATGCGATGCTGCATAGGAATCTAATCGCGGAACAATCGTTCCAATAAAATATGTTTTCTTAGCCTTTAAACTTTGTGCAAAAGGATTAGGTGTATATCCTGTTTCTTTAATGGCAAGTTCAATTTTTCTTTTTGTTGCTTCACTAACAGATCCACCATTTAAGTAGCGAGATACAGTGCTTTTGGAAACTCCCGAAATTTTTGCTATATCTGCAATAGTTTTATTCATTCCTAGTCCACCTCAAAAATGAGTTCTCTTTTTTTTATTATAATATTAAACCCATTTTTAATGCATGGGGTAACAAAATAAGCATTCGAGATTTAAAATCCTGTGCTCCGAATAATAAAGCAATCGGTATTCACCGATTGCTGCAAATTTGATAGGTTACTTCTAGGATCGATTGATTCCTCCACTTTTGTTGGGGATTTAAATCACTTCTGGGATCTTTCCCATCACTTTGGCTAGAGATTCAATCACTTTTAAACGCCATTCCATTACTTTCCCCTAACATTTTTACTCACCTTTCCATCACTTTGGCGGGTGATTCAATAATCAATCTTTTGTTTCCACTACTCGATCGACTCCCAACTTTTGAACATGTAAATAGGTCAATGCCCCATATCTCAAGGATTTATGACTTTTCATCTCGTTGATTCCGACTGGTCTCAAACCAGCGACCTCCACCCTGTCAAGGTGTAGTAGTAGGATAAATCATAGTCTAATAGAATGCAAAAAATTTATTTTTATCTTAAACAAAAATACGCCAACAAACATATTATAAAACCAAAAAATCGACGACAAGCTGCCGTCAAGATTACCTGCAAAACAGAATCATTTATCCCCCTTCAAATTTTAAGGGGGATTTTTATTTTGAGACAATATGATTGGTCTCTATTACCTAAATAAGAAAATAATCTAGAAACTTTTTGGTAGTTTTTTCTTAAAATTCCCTTTTTTCATTTCTATTTACTAAAAATTCCTATATCTGTCTTATAATGAAACAAAAAGCTTTTCCACTTGATGGAATCCATTTCGTTTCAATCGGAGGCATGGATACAGTGAATGTCAACTATATACCTTCAGAATGGGAAAGGACCAAGAAAGGCATCGGCAACCTGATCGGCGCCGGTGCATGGGGAAAAGGCATGATCGACAACTTAAAAGATATCAGCGATCTTTTGGAAGACGCCCAGTCAGACATCGCCAAATATGACAGCGACGGTGTCATCTCTTTTACCCACACGGATCGCAAAAGCCAATATCAACAATTATATGAAGATTATCTCGCCCTACACAGATTTAGCGACCGTGTCGGAGATATTGTCGACCGCACCATCGATGAGCCGTTTTATCAAGATATCGATGCTTTTGTCGAAGCGATGCGCGACTTATCGATATCAAAGATCAAGACGAAAAACCACATCGGCGCAAAAGAAACAATCGTTGTTCCAGGAACTTATGGCTCACAGGAGACGATCGAAGTGCCAAAAGCCGAGGTCGGACTAGAAGATCTGTTCAGCGGCAGCAACTACTATGCCAGGCTGATGGAACGGGAATACGCCTCATGGAAAGAACTGAACCCCCGCCAGGACTTTTCTGAAAAAGAATACATAAAGAAGGCATTGAATTCCTACGCCTTTCAGTATGAATCGATCAAAGACGGGCAAATGAACAAAGAATTCTGGGGGCAAATAGCGGCGCTTGCCGTGATTGTCGGCGCTTCATTCATTTGTCCGCCAGCAGGGATGGCATTGGGTGTGGCTTATGGTACACTGGAATTAAGTTCGACCGTTTCCGGAAAAGACTGGATTTCAGGGAGGAAACTGGGAACAGGCGAAAGAGTATTCCGCGGTGCCCTCGCCCCATTGGATATCGTCCCTGGCGTCAGCGCGCTTTCTAAATTCAGCAGCGCCGCCCGGTTCGCACCTCTACGAGAAGCCATGGATCCCAAGCTATTTACAAGCTTGAAAGCTGGATTGCACCAGAAATCACAACGTGCCTGCGACCTGGTTGTCCATGCGGAAAACAGCATATTGGCCCGCATCAGGAGTGCCAAGGCATGGACGAAAGAAATGCCGCAGCATTTAAAAACCGGTGCGAGAAAAGGTTCGTTGCAAGTCGGTCGGTTCGTAGACAACGCCGCAACAAACTTAAGACACCTCCTGCCAAGCCGGCAAATGGGATTGGCCATAGAAGGGGCTGGGAATGTTAAGGTTCCGGTGGAGAATAAGATTCAAGCTTGGTTAAGTAAGATGGATGGGATAAATGTAGGCGGAGGTAAAGCAGGCAACGATGGCATTGAACTTAGCACTAAGGGTATGGGTAATGCTAGACCGTCTTGGAGACAATCAGAAATTGACATAGGAAAAGAATATCCAGAATATAGTGCTCAAAAATCTTTCAAAAACGGAAAAGAAGTACCTTATGGGACAAAAGGAAGCTCAAGACCAGATTTTTATAGAGAAGGATTTAGTATAGAGGTAAAAAATTATAAAATTACTACCTATAATGCTCCCATAAGGTGAGACACATGAGCGTGATAAATAAGTTATAATGATACCATGAAAAAAAGAAACCGATATACCGCAGAATTTAAAGCTAAGGTGGTTCTTGAGGTGTTGCGTGAAGAGCAAACCGTCAATGAAATAGCCGCCAAATATGAATTAAGCCCAGTCATGGTCAGTCGTTGGAAAGCAGAATTTCTAGAACGATCCTCGATGGTCTTTGAAAAAGGCTCAAGCGAAGTGGATAAAATCCGTAAAGAATATGAGGCCAAACAAGAAAATTTAGAGAAATTGGTAGGTCAGTTAACGGTTGAAGTTGACTGGCTGAAAAAAAAATCTGGGCTCAAATAAGTCTGTTGACGAACGAAAGGCTATGGTCGAATTCAATCACCCATCGATCAGCATCAAGCGTCAGGCACAGTTATTAGGTATTCATCGTACTAGCGTGTATCGCCAATCAAAGGGGCAAACAGAAAGCTCAGAAAACATCATGCTCATGCACGAAATGGATATGCTTGTTTTTTGCAAGCAAAAAGTGCAGAAAAATGCAGCGAAATTTACATAGGCTTGCAGCGATTTTTACATTAATTACCATCTTGCGTTTTTATAGAAGAAAGGGCATTTTTCAATCGGTAACTTTCCCCTGTGAATGCTATGACATGTGCATGATGCACTAGTCTGTCCACAAGTGCAGAGGTTAGTCGGTTATCCCCAAAAACACGATTCCATTGACCAAATTCAAGGTTAGATGTCACTATAACGCTTTTATGTTCATAACAGTCTGCGATAATATGAAACAATAATTCAGAACCTTGCTTTTGAAAAGGGACGTAGCCCAATTCATCCAATATAAGCAAGTCGGACTTCTCAATTTGGCGTTTTAACCGGTTTAGTGTGCCCTCTTTCAAGGCTTCCTCTAATTGGGCTACTAAATCAGCCACCCGGAAGAAACGCACTTCATATCCCATTTCACAGGCCTTTACTCCCAATGCTGTTCCTAAGTGCGTTTTCCCTGTGCCCGGTGTCCCTAAAAGTAGTAGGTTTTGCTTTTCCTTGATGAAACGAAGATCGCAAATTTCCTCTTTCGAGGTTGTAGCTGGCAAGTGCAGCTGCTCGGTCCACTCATAGTCCTTAAGCCATTTAAGCTCTCTAAATCTAGCCTTTTTAATCAGGCTAGCAATCTTCGTTGTCTGCCTGGAATTTACTTCAATCAATAATACATCACGCAAAAACTGTTCTTTACTTTCGAACGGAACCTGCTCAAACTCTTCAATAATATGGGCAAGGTGAAGAGTTTTACAAATAGCCTTTAAATTCGCCATTAGGAAACACCTCCTTCCAAAGAAGGACAAAGCCTTTTATCATAGGCATTCAAATCTGTTTCATAGTTAAGCAGTATCTCGGGTGTATGGGCTTCACTTAGTTTCTCTGGATAAGCTGCTTCTTTCGCTTCCAGGATAAAACCAAGTTCATGTGGAGCCCTTTCAAAACGTTCTTCTGTTTTTAAAACCGCATGAATATCATTTAACGAATATTTTTCTAATAATTTCTTTATCCCCTTGACTCGAGATTTGGTTTCTTCCGATCGTATCGTCAGATACGTTTGAACTCTCTCCGGCAAATACTTAAAAAAACGCGAATACCTTACAGACCGTGGCTTCTTCTCCCAATCCATAAAAATGATATTAGGTCAATAAAGTAGACACAAAAATTTATAGATTTTTTTTCGCAGCTACCGCGCTATCGCTTGGTGGCCTTTTAAAAATAATTACGACGTTGTCCTAATTATTTTTAAAAGGTAAATTTTCGGGTCTAACTATTCTATTAATATGTTCATTAAGCTCCCTTTTTATAGTACATACGTTCGTATTCAGATGGCGAAAAATACTCTGTTGCGGAGTGAATACGTTTATTATTGTAAAATATTTCTATATACTCAAATATGCTCTTTTTTGCTTCCTCCCTTGTTTTATAACGAGTCTGATAGATTAGTTCTTTTTTTATAACCCCATGAAATGATTCAATACAAGCGTTGTCATAACAATTTCCTTTGCGGCTCATGCTACATTTCATTCCGTATTCCATTAGCTTAGCTTGATAGTCATTTGAAGCATATTGACTCCCTCGATCAGAATGATGGAGGATAGAACCCTGTGGTTGTTGACGCTGATAGGCTTGCTTTAAAGCACTTAACACTAGCTCCTTTTTCATGGAACAGTCTATATGCCAGCCGACTATTTTCCTTGAATACAAATCCATCATACTAGCTAGATAAAGCCAACCTTCATCCGTTGGAATGTATGTGATATCAGCTACCCATACTTCATTTGGTTTCGTAACAGTAAAATGTTGGTTTAAGACATTTTCGTGGACCGGATGGTTATGTTTTGAGTTAGTGGTAGCCTTATGCTTTTTCACGGTACGAGACTTCATTCCCTCTTTGTTCATTATGCGGGAAACCGTCTTCTGTGAAACCTTAATGCCTTCATGATTAAGCTTTTTGGCAACCTTTGGACTCCCATACAGTTGGCGAGATTCGATATACACACGACGCACTTCCTGCGTCAATTCTTCTCGACGCTCTTGTCTAGCACTTTTGGGACGATCACGCCATTTATAATAACCGCTTCGAGAAACTTTCAATACTTCGCACATCTTCTCCAATCGGTAATCGAAGCGATGTTCATGGATAAATGAATATTTTACCGATGGTCTTTCGCGAAGAAGTGCATCGCCTTTTTTAAGATGAAGTTATCCTCCTCCAGACCCCGAATACGTTTCTTCAGTTCACGAACTTCGTGGTCTTCGGATCGAAAAGTTTGGTTTTCTGATATTTCAGGTTCTTGCTTATATTTTTTCACCCAGCCGTGAAGAGTATTTTCGTTAATTTTGAGCTCACGAGCCACTTGTGCAACGGATTTCGCTTCCTCCAAAATATAACGAACAGTTTGACGCTTAAAGTCTTCCTCGTACCGCCTTTGTTTTTTTGTCATGTAGACACCTCATTTTTCAGTCTATTATTACTATAATAATCTGTGTCTACTTTTTAGTCTAACATCAGTATTCCTTGTGTTTCCTGTTCAGAAGAATGGAAACATGGATGTGCCGAAAACGTGAAATCGTGGAAACCTCTTTTGCAGTACTAGTCGATCAGTAGTTTCATCCACTTCGATTCGTGCGAACAGCGTTGAAGGATTCAAAACGGTATTAGACAGTATTTTATTGTCTTACACACTTGTGGTCCTTGGGCTAGTTAAACAATAGGGTTTAACTAGCACCATGGGTATTCCTTATAATGTTATTTTGTCAATTTTTCCAAGTATCTTGTTAGCACCCACCCTTTTACTACTTCCCCATCTTCCTTTTGATAAACAACGAGAGTCCAATTTCTTCTTTTTTCTATCACTCGCACAACTTGTCCAAAATGTAATGTATCGATTGCCTTTGTATTCCTCTTATTAGTTTGACGAACAGTTAATTGGCTCGTTGAAACCATACGGAATGGCTTTAATTCTTCAAATGTATACTCTTTGTCTTTATACTCCTTACGTACTTGTTTCAAAATAGTGTTTTTATGCTTCATGACTTCTTGGTAAAATACTTTTTGACTTGTTTCAAAGAAAGGTTGTAAATATCCTGAAAGTATATTGGTACAAATGGGAATAATAATTAATAAAACAAACGCTTTAATTTTTGGAGTTTTCCCTAACTTGTCTAAACGTTCAATTATATTATTCAGCATTGAAACAATTGTGTTCTGTTTTTCCAAAACCCCTTGACGCTCTAATACTCCTAAAACGACTTCTTCAATTTCATCTTTCTTGACAATTTCACCATCCAAGACCCAATTTTCTTCCTCATCTTGCTCAATAACAGTGAGTTCTGCGTCTCGAAGTAATTCCTCAACTTTTGGAAAATTTATTTTTTGCAATTCTTTAAATTGAACCTGCCATTGTTCTAATATTTTTATCGCCGGTGATAGGTTAATCTTATATGATTCTAATGTTTGATTAATTGTTCTTTGGAGTTCTGTAATCGGACTATCGATACTAGTGTAGATTTTGCTTAATGATAAACCTAATTGTTTAGTACTATCTAAAACAGTTTGCATCGAATCAGTTACTCCAACAAAACTATTCCTTAACGTACTAATTAATTCTAAGGATGGAACAACGGATTGTATATGTAATTGTGTTTCTCTTAATCCCGAGGCTAATGTATTAAAGGCACTCAACAGTTCAGATTGATAAAATACCGAATTGAACTGCCGGCTTATGTTTGAGCCAAGATCGATTCTCGTTATTAATTCTGTCTGCTCCCGAAGCATTTCACTCAATGGTGAAAACGACTCTACTGTCCTTGTAAGACTTTTAATAATTTCTCTATCTAATCCTGCTCGCATGCATCTCTTCTCCCCTTCATAAGCATTTATATAAAAACAGACGTCCCTATAAGAGACATCTGTTCTCGTTGTTACGCATTCATTGGCCAGTCCTTATATTGCTGTTCGGCTTGTTCCATGAATTTGTTTGTTAAGAATTGTAATTGTTGACCCGTAATTTTTTCTTTCATGAGTACATGCTTGACGGCTAATTTCACTTTAGCGTAAACATCTCGACGGTGAGGACTCATCCAGTCTACGGCTAATTGTTTCTTTAAGGCTTTGACAACCTTATGGATTAAATTTGCAAGAAATTCGTTTGAGAATGCTTCCTGCTCCATAGCAGTGATGGCTTTGTAAAACTCAATTTCTTCCTCTGAGAGTCCTAAGTCATGTCGCTTACGCATTTCCTCTTCCATCTCTTTGCGCATTTTAATCATCACTCTGACTACATCAGCGGCCTGAATGACACGATTATGATAATCCTTTAACGTTTTCTCTAACAGTTCGCTTAATGCCTTTAACTGTGGACTTCCTTTGCTAAATGTCACTTTAATTTGATCTTCTAAAAGTTTTTTCAGTAACTTTAAGCGTAAATCTTCATGCTCTTTTTTCGTTAAATCTGCCAAGAATGCATCGTCCAATATGCTAATATCCGGGCGTTCAATCCCTGCTACTTTGAAAATATCAACAGTTTCTTTCGCTAACAGACTGTTATCAATGAGTTCAGATAATCGCTCTTCTAATGTTTTATTTTCACTCGGTTTTTCAATTGGTGGTCGCAAATGTTTGCGAAGTTGTGCTTTAATCATTAAATACAGCATGACTTCATCTGCAAGTTCAAGCACTTCTGGCTGATTTTTCGCCAACTGATACGACTTTTCAAGTTTTGTTGCCTCTTGAATATATTCTTCTGGATCACTATTTAAAAGAACATTGACAAGGTCAGCAATGAAGTCTTCTCGTTCTATTTTTGGTTTTGTTCGCCAGTTTTGAACATCAATTTCACTTGGAATAAATTCTCTTACTGCCTCCAGATGACCCATAAAGATTTTAACAGCCTCTGAAATATCATAAGATGGGCTTCCTGTGCCACCACTTTGCGTATATTTATGAGTTGCTTCCTTCAGTGAAGTAGCAATTCCAATATAATCAACGACTACCCCACCTTCTTTTCCCGGAAACACACGGTTTACACGGGCAATGGCTTGCATAAGATTGTGTCCCTTCATTGGTTTATCGACATAAAGGTAAGAAAGCGGTTTGGCGTCCATTCCTGTTAACCACATATCGACGACAATCACAAATTTAAGAGGATCTTCTGGGTCACGAAGTTTGGCTTTCACTTCTTCTTGCTCTTTTTTGGATTTAATATGAGCATATTTACTTCCCGGCTGAACTTCGCGCCACTCTTTAGGATCCTTCGATACATCCCCTGTCATAATTACTTCAACAGGAGGACATTCAGGAATCTCTCTTAGGTAATTATACAAATCAACCGCAATTCGCCGGCTCATACAAACAATCATGGCTTTTTGAAATGGATTGGCCACTTGGTTGAAATGTGATACGATATCATTGGCTAAACGACGGAGCCGTTTTGGAGTACCGACGACTCTTTCCAGAGCGGCCCATTTTCTTTTATAGTTCTCCGACTCTTCATCGTCTCCCCCAGCATCTACGATAATTTCCTTGTATTTTTCATCAATGTCCTCAGCAGATAAATCAAGTGGGATTAAGCGACTTTCATAGTAGATTGGTAATGTCGCTTTATCTGCCACTGCCTGAGCCATATCATAACGATGGATAATATGTCCGAAAATTTCTTCCGTATGGTTCCCAACAAAGTCGACTGGAGTTCCTGTAAATCCAATATGGGAAGCATTCGGTAAAGCATAACGTAATTGAGCGGCAAATCCACCTGCAAAACCGGCTTGGGTACGGTGTGCTTCATCAGCAATCACAACAATGTTTCGTCGTTCCGATAAAACCGGGTGCTGGGTTTCTCCTTCTTTTTTACGGAATTTTTCAATCGTAGAGAAAATGATTTGCCCGGCTTCCCCTCTCAGTAGGGTTCTTAACTGTTCTGTATCTTCTGCATGCTCTACATGGCCGATGTATGATTTTCCTTGCACAAACGTATCATGCAACTGTTCGTCTAAGTCATTACGATCCACTTGAATGACAATTGATGGGTTCTCCATTTCAGGGTGGCGAGACAAGATTCCTGCGAAAAATAACATACTTAGCGATTTACCCGAACCCGTTGTATGATACATAACCCCGATTTTCCGGTCTCCGTCAGGCCGCGTCGCACGTATCGCTTCATTGATTGCAAAGTTCACACCGAAAAACTGGTGATATTTCGCACCAATTTTTGTAATTTTACTTCCTTCCTCCAAAAAGACAATGAAATTACGAATATAGTTTAGTAAGCGATCTTTCGGAAATAATCCTTCAATCAGTGTGCGCATCGTATTGGCACGGTTGTTATCAACATTTCGCCCATCAATCGATTTCCATGAAGCAAAGAAATCGTAATCGGCAAATGGCATCCCATGCTTAGTTTCTATATTATCGGAAATAACAGTAAAAGCGTTGTAATTAAATAATTGAGAGATATCATACGTATAGTTTTGAATTTGGGTATATGCATCATAAACAGATGCTTGTTCGTTGTTCGGATTTTTTAACTCAAATACAATCAGTGGTAAACCATTAATATATATAACGACATCTGGCCTACGGGCCATACGTCCCTCAATGGATAATTGATTGACTACTAAAAAGTCATTGTTCTCTGGATGTTCCCAATCGATTGGAAAGACATGAGGCGTATACGTTTCATCGTTTACCTCATAAGAGAATTCGAGGCCTTTCGTCAACATTTTGTGAAAATGCATATTGCGGTTAATCAACTTTACACCATCTGGCGCTGTTAATACTTGAGCAAGTCTTTTTATTTCATGTTCAGGTATGGCCGGATAAGCCTTCTTTAAGAAGGCTTCCAACCGACCATAAAGAACTACTTCATGAAGACTGTTACGCTCTCCACGCTGAAACAATTCCTGCGCATGAAGATAGTCATAACCTAATCGCTTTAAACGTTCAATTGTCGTTTCTTCAAATTCCGTTTCACCTAGAGGTCTCGTCATGTTGCTTGCACCTCCTAGTCGAATTTAAGTTTGTTTAAAGTACTTCCTCTACTTGTTTTTCTGCTTGAGATAAATCAATTTCACCTGATAAAAGGCGAGGGAGGAGATAATCTCTTAACTCCTGTAATTCTTCAATTTCTCTTGTATTACTCTCTACTAATGAGTCAAACTTCGATACATGGTGTTCAAAATTATCAAGAACTTCTTGAGGTGGCTGGATAAATTTGAGTTGTTCAATATCTTTTTTGTTAATGGAATTAAATACTGTACCTGAGCCGTATTGGTCTTCAAAAGCAAATATTCTTTTGAGTGTGTACAGTAAAAATGAGTTATGTCCACTTTTGGCATGAAGCGCAGATAAACCTCGACCGATTACCAATTTATTATTAGCAATATTTATTCGTCCAACTGGAGCACGTACACTCAAAAGAATGTCTCCTTTATTTGCAATTCGTAATTCTTGTGTGCAATAAACCGTATGAACTGGAAAACGAGCACCAAAGTCTTTAACCCCTTGATGAAATGGCAATCCTTTTCTTTCTTGATTGTAGAATTCAGACTTTGGAGACTGTCCCATGAGGATATTAGCAAATTCTTTAAGAATGCTTACTTCCCATCCCTTTGGAATCATCCCTAATTCTGATTCAACAAACTCCCCATCTTGAAACGGGCCAAAATCAACAAACCAATGCTTGTAAAGCGTCATAGCCATTTCTTCGAGGGTTTCGTTCATTTTTATATTGACTTCAATTTTATTTTTTAAAGCGCCTAAAATAGATACTACTTTTTTTTGCGTATCTAAATCAGGTAAATATACATTTATATTTTTTATTCCATATATAGGCAACTTAGGTTGAGTACTTCCCACAGTGTTCATTCTAATTTCATTTTGACCAATGTCACTCTGTAAATAGTACATTAAATATTCAGGTAAACACTTTTCCGAAAAATTATGGAGTCTAACAGCATTCTCTGTTAAATTAGCACCCGATAGTTCATCAGCTACCATACCTACTAGTCCTATTGTACCTACATTACTTATATACACATCGCCCGAATTAATAATATATTTCTTTAATTTTAGGTGAGTTTCTTCATCAATAAAACCTACCTGATTTATTAAGACTGTTCCGTTTGAAAAATCTTTTACTCTAATATAAGGATAGGCTGTTTTTTCTTTTTGTACGACCTTTCCTTTAGGGAGTCTTTTTCCACTAGAAACAGTAGCAATATCACCTAACTTTAATTTTTTCCACTCACTCACACTAACCCCTCCAAGTCTTTCTTAATCTGTTCTTGAAGGCGATTAGATTCTTCAAACTGTTCTAAAAGACGCTGAGTTAATTCAGCCATTTTCTCCTCAAATGGTATATCGTCTTCATCTAATACTTCTGTTCCAACATAAATACCCGGTGTTAATTTGTAGTCATTTGCTTGAACTTCTTCAATTGTTGCAACTTTGCAGAAACCAGCAATGTCTTCATACCCTTTCCCATCTTCATATTTGTAGGCGTGATAAATGGCTGCGATTTTATCAATTTCTTCTTTGGACAGCGCTTTTTGCTTACGGCTAACGAGTGTCCCCATTTTGCGGGCATCGATAAACAGAATTTCATTTTTTCTTGCCCGGTAGCCGTTTTTGCCGTCGCGGTTTTTGCTTAAAAAGAATAAGCAACATGGAATACCTGTGGTAAAGAATAGTTTTTCAGGCAATTGAACAATACAGTCAATATACCCTTCGTCAACTAATTTTTGACGAACTTCTTTCTCCTCTTTGACATTCGTTGTCATTGCTCCATTTGCCATAACAAACCCTGCCGTACCTGCATCATTTAAGTGATATAAGAAATGCTGCATCCACATATAGTTGGCATTGCTGTTTGTAACAGGTCCAATTAAGCGAGGGTCTTTTTTTGATAAACGATCTACTCCCCAATCTTTTTGGTTAAATGGCGGGTTGGCAATAATGTAGTCTGCCTTCAAATCAGGAAACTGGTCATTTAAAAGTGAATCTCCTAAGCGAATTTCTGCGTTAATACCATGCAACAAAACGTTCATTTTTCCAAGACGTACGGTCGTTACCACATTTTCTTGTCCGTAAAACGAAAGAGCGTGTTTGTTTGGCGCATATTCTTCACTCTGTATAAACATCCCGCCGCTACCGCACGCTGGATCAAACACAATCCCGCTTTTCGGCTCCAGCATGGCAACAAGCAGTTTAACAATACTGGATGGTGTAAAGAATTCTCCGCCTCTGTTACCTTCGGAAGCGGCAAAAGAACTAATAAAATACTCATATGTACGGCCCAATATATCTACACTGTCATCCATATTGGCGCTAAATACATCACGGGAAAAAATTTCGATTAATCCTGCCACGTTTTCAGGTGGCAAGTTCGAACCTTGGTAAATTCGCGGCAATATGCCTTCCAGTTCTGGGTTTTCCTCTTCAAGACGCTTCATCGCGTTATCAAGAATCTCTTTAATATTCGGCTGCTTGGCATTTCTCATAATATAAGACCAACTTGCTTCTTCAGGTACTACAAAGACGTTTTCCGCCTTATATTGGTCCGGGTCGGTAATGATGATTTGCCGCATTTCATCATCTTCCGTATACCAATCGCTGCTTGGATCTTTTACGATTTGCTCTAATTCTTTTCGGCGCTTTTCGTACTTGTTAGAAAGGTAGCGCAAAAAGATTAACGGAAGAACATAGTGTTTATAATCAGCAGGAGCCACACTCCCGCGCATTTTATTTGCTGCCTCAAACAAATCCTTCTGAAAATCAATGTCTGCTTTTACAGTCATACTTTGCCTCCTACTTCTTTACCATTATCCATCTTTTTTCCATATAAGAATATTTTATCATAAACTTGTATCTTAACTGCTAATTGAAGTATGAAAAATGAGAGGCTGAATCCAAAAAATTATTACCACTTTTGAGTCATCCCTTAAATACTGAATCCCCGATATTCAATTACATATATCAAATTAATCAAGAATCTATGCTAATAGCCTTTAAAATATTAAGATTTAAAATAGACATGTTATAATTAATTATATTGCTTTATAAGGTATAGGAGCGACTGCCATGACAAATGTTAATACGATTAAATGTGCATATATTATAAATCAAATAATAAATTCTACGAATCCACATATAAAAGGTGTAGGATTCCATTTCCCGTTATTAGGTCTTCACGAACTGACTCGACAATACTTTTCACCCAAACGAGATTAAGTTCTTGGCGGGTCCGCAAATTGTTGAAAGTATAAAGAACCATATTTCAAAAAGCAAAATAACTTCTTACGTAAATGATGGCATAATTATTGATAAAAACATCAAAGAATTCTCAGTAAATCTTTCATTTATTAAAGAGATAGGTAGTGAACTATCTCTTCAAAGATTACACAACACTTTATATAGCGAAGATTTTTTTAAAGGAATTATTCGTACGCTAAAAAAACTCCTAAAAGATGAAAATTATGATTTGAAAATGTGTTACAAACTTTTTGATGAATTGCTACTTTTATTAATTGAATATCTTTTTATTCGAGGTCACTCAAAGGAATCATTATATGCAAAATTCAATAATATTATCAGTCAAAATCAAAAGAACAGTTATGATGCAGCAATCAAAATCCTAGATCATTTAATGATAATCGGCACAAAACCTTTTTCGTCAATGGAAAAATTAGACGTTAAAATCATTATAAACAAACAAAAATCATTTCCAAATTACAGATTTTTACACTCTTTTATTGAAAGACATCTGACTGGCTTATTTAAGGAGAATAGAATTTCGAAATATGTAAAAAGTGACACGTATTTTAATACCGAATATCACTTTATAATCTATAAAATAGATAAGGAATATGTGGATAAGACATTGACAGAATTTCTAGAGGCTTACGATTTGCTTAAACATAGATTTGACTTCCCGGAGAACCACTTAATTTTGTACCTCGAAAACAAAGTATTTACTGTTCCTAAACCTAAAGAAGATAGTAAAATAAAGGTGAAATATTTCGAACGATTTCTATTAGAATGTAACTTTATTGACTTATCTGATATGATGAACTTAGAAATTTTAAAAGCCCTCGAATGGACCAGTTTTCCTGAAAAAACTACAGATAAAAAGTATGCATTTATGTCTCTTTGGAGCATTATGGAATTTTTACTTATTGATTCAGTAGATGATAATAAAATTGACACGATTTGCAAAAACTTTATTCCTTACATGTCACTATTCCATTACCGAAAGTCTATCAAGTTATTTTTTAAAGATATCATTTATCAAATGAATATGGATTTAAAAGAAGCCGCAAAAAAGATTGAAAATTTCTTAGATATCAAATTAAGTAGTATTGATGTTGATATTTCCACTTTATCATTGGCAGATAAATTTACTATTTTTCTATTTACAAAAAAAATACCAATTGATAAAAAATGGAATGATTTTAATGTTGGAAATATTAGCGAAGACTATTTAATAGCAAGAACTATACCGTTAATAAACGATATTGATAAAGAAATCGATCAATTTGAAGTTATGCTGAAAAATGACATTAAACAAATTTATAGATTAAGAAACATGCTAACTCATAGTGGGTTAAATGATGATAAGATGCTAACGAATACATTCTATCGTTTAAAATATTATGTACAGACACTTCTGAATGCTATATCTTATAGTTGGAAGTTCAATTCAAATATTACTTCCCTTTCTGAATTACATAACTTAAAAAGATTTGATGCTATTCAATATAAAACATTCATTAAAACGCTAAATAAAGGAAACGATGAAACTCGCTGGATCAACCTAACTGATTTTAAAGGTGCTCTTGTGAGTTATCCAAAAAGTTCTTTTTCCTTTATTGAAAAGACTTCACGAAAAAATTAAACTTGTCCTAAACACAATATTATGGTATATTGTTATCGAAAGTTCATATACTGTTAAAAATGGCCGATTTTATTCAACTGCAAGGTGCAGCCTCTGGTGAATCCTTGATCAAACAGGTTGAATAAATCGGCTTTTATTTATAAATATAAGCAGGTCATTAAACCTGCTCATTTTTCTTCAATATTAAGATCAATAAATAATCGCTTTGTTCTTCTACTTAATAAAACAAGGTTATATATTATGCTTTTATTATTTTACCATTTTTGTTCAAATATACAGTTATTTATTAAATTTTTATTTCACTTTTAAATTTCATTAAAAATGATAACCAATACTATTTTTAAGACTCCCCCTTACTCTTTATATCAACAATATCAGCAACAAAAATTTTCGAATTAACTGTTTTTGTATTAGTGAAGGGAGAAAAATAATTTTTAATTATTCTAAACCGATTTTCATTTTTAGAAATGTTTACAACATCTGGAATCCAATACCTAATTAACACAAGAATGTCACTAATATAAGTGGCTAATTGTTCGGCACTTTCTTTCTTCAAAACATATGTATTTAATAATTTATTAAGATGCAACTTATCATAGTATCCACTATCATATACAACCATTCTATTTTCAATATTTGTTTTTTTTAGTAATAAATATTTTTCATCGTTGTCAGGGTTTAGATATTTGCCATTCAAGACAGTAAATTCTACTGCTTGTTCAGAACACATATCAAAATTTTTTTCCTCTTTTAACAAGAACTCAATTTTAATCAATGTATTATTAATTTTTAATATATTAATCACATCAATATGGTCCGAATATTTCAGTATAAAATTGTCATTTAGAGCATTCTTTAAAATGTTCCTTACTTCATCATTCTTTTTATATATTTGAAAACCAATATATTTTTGATTACTTACTGCATTAGCAATTTCTCTGTATGAATAATTTGCTATTCCCAAGATATTATTTAAAGTATTGGTTTCTAGATTATATCCATGAATTATTTTCTTTAAATAATAAAGAACAATTAATAAATCATTTGAAATTTGATTTTTTATATATTCATCAAGGAACTTTTTTTCTTTTTTGTTTATATAACTCTTTATCAAATCGTAAAATAAAAAAGCAACCAATATAAATAGAGCGTTTGAAGAAATATTAACAAGAACATTCTTAATAGTAGATTCCTCTAGTTTGAATGAAATATATAGTGTTATTAAAGAAAAGATAGTGATTATAATGTACGGAATAATCCGAATAAATTTATACATACTTTTCCACCTTCAACCTTGCTTTTTTTAATTTTGTTTTTGGATGGAAATTTGATTCGTTCCCATACGGTTTCAATCATCCTATCCCCCCTACTAACAAAAAGTTTAAAAATGTGTTGAGTTCATGCTTTAATTATAACCTAATACCTAATTTTAGGAAATTTCAAACAAAAATATGAGCGTTCCATATACTCTCTGAGAATGCCAATGGTTGATAAAAAATCCCCTCCATACCTCTACCTTTTTCTGCCAAAATAATCTATATGCTTTAAGGGGGTTTTGTTATGCCAGTGTATAAGGATCACTCCATAAAGAAAAGAGAAAGTTGGTATTATGAATTTGTTTATAAGAAAAAAGATACAAAAAAAGAGGCTTTGCTAGAAGAACTGACGTAGAAGCAGCGGAGAGACAGAAAAGATACGAATTGCAGCAAGGAATATCCATCCAAGAATCAAAAATTACTGTAAAAGACTACTTTAAAGAGTGGTTGAGCAGAAGGCATAATCTTTCTCAAAATACGAAAAAACTTTATAAAACCTTTCTTAACAATCATTTAAATTTTTTTGAAAATGTACAACTAAACGATGTTACTCCTTTAATGGTTCAACGATTTATTGATAGCCTTCATCAGAGATATTCCAGCGGTTATGTAAAAAGAATTTACAGCATACTACGGAAAGGATTAAATGATGCTGTTAATTTGGAATTGATTCGACGAAATGTCGCCGATCAGATTGAAAAACCGCGTGAACAGAGAGAAAAACCAATTGAGGTATTTACAGTTGAAGAATTAAAAGAATTTATTAAGATAGCGGAAAAGACAACTCGCTATGCCATTGCCTTTAAAATTCTGGCTCATACCGGAATGCGACGGGGAGAATTGCTCGCTAACGTGGGACGATATTGATTTTGAAAGAAAAACAATCAGAATAAATAAAACACTTCTTAAACATCAACGAACGATTCAACACTCTACAAAAACAAAGCAATCTACAAGAGTCATTGCTATTAGCAACTATCTTGTAGAGGAATTGAAAAAACATAAACAAATACAAGAAATTGAAAAAGCAGAGAACGAAAACTATGAGGACAACAACTTAGTTATTTGCACAGTAAACGGAACAAGTGTGTATGTAGATAACTTAACACGAGCATTCCGAAATACTTATAAAAAGATGAAATTAGAAAAGGATATTACATTGCACTCATTAAGGCATACACATGCAACTTTGCTGTTACAACAAAATGTTCATATGAAGGTCGTTTCGGAACGGTTAGGACATGCGAGTATCAAAATGACAATGGATACTTACTCTCATTTGCTTCCAAGCATACAAGAAACAGCAGCCGAAAAATTCGAGCAATTGTTTGAGGAGGAATAAAGTTTTAAATCAATCACTCCAAAAATCACACCAAGTCACCAAAAACACCAAAAATAACGAATGACAACAGAAATAAAAAATCCCTTGAAGCCTTGTGGCTCAAGGGATTCCGCTCGATGATTCCGACTGAGCTCAAACCAGCAACCTCCACCCTGTCAAGGTGGCGCTCTCACTAAAGAAGATGGAGATTTACTACCTTCCGAATTTGAAAAAGACTTTAACATTGATTACTACAATGAAGATTTTAGAGAAATAGAATTCTATGATGAGCCATCGATTGATTGCCGTGTTCTAATTGAAGGCTTTTCTTATGATGAGGAGAAAATTCAAAATTTATAGAGTTTTGCGGTGATCGTTTAAATCAAGAAGCGAACTCAGTTCTTTTACTTTATAACTTTCAATATAATGGAAATATCAATGAAAAAATCAGTTTAGATTTCTAGGAGCCGTGCAATATAAGTAATTATAAACACCTTGAATGAGTGTTCGACACTCTTTCAAGGTCAGCTTGTCAACAAAATCTACAAGCTGAGTGGAGAAAAACAACTCGTTTTTCTCCACTGGCTTCATTTTAAGGACTTATCGGACATCCCCGGGTGATGAGTACGCCGCGCAAAATCAACAAACCGAAATTTATCGAGCCGATGTCTCGATTCGGTATACTGAAACAAGCTCGCATCTTCTAAGTAGACAAAATTTTTCACCACTACTACATGCTCGTAGCCGTTTAAATCCATATATTTTTGATCCTCAGCTGTCACTCGGTCGACAAACATTTCTTTTTTCGCAAAGCTAATGCGAAGCTTTAATTCATTTTCGATATATTCATAAATCGAATTTTCACAAATGCCGCGCGTCAATGTTGGAACGAATTTTTGGCAAAGAAAGTCCTTGTCTAAAATAATTTTCTCTTCTTCTATTTCCCTAGCACGAATCACTTTCCAAACTTTTTCCTTATTTTCGGTTTCCAATTGTCTTTTAATATATTCATCAGGCTCGATCAATTCCAGTTCATGTACGATCGTTCTTGCCGGCTTGTTCATTTTTTGCGCCAATTCTTTAAAGCTGACAAGTCCAGAGACAGGAAAATCATATTTTCCTACATCTAACACAATCGAACCTTTTCCTTTTATTTTTTGAATATAGCCATGCTCTGATAGAAGATTGAGCGCTTTGCGAATCGTCTCACGCGATGTTTGATACCGCTGGGACAATTCATTTTCAGAAGGCAGCTTTTCGTTCGGCTGAAAAATGCCTTTGCGAATATGAAGCAAAAGGTCGTTGTAAATCGCCATAAATTTATTTTCCTTCATAGTCATCACCGAATTGTATAGTATCATTTTGTTAAATGATACACAATCGCTTCATATGGACGCAACATGATTTCTTGTACATGTTCAGAAGAGTCATTATAGTTGGAAAGCAGGATACGGCTTGTATATCCGTTTATATCAAGCTCATTCGGCAAAACAAATTCTGTTTGGTCGCCAAAAAAGTTGGCCACTACTAGAAGCTTTTCACCATCTCCATTGCGCACATAAGCAAAAATTTGCGGATGATCCTCTAACAATAGCTGATAGTTTCCTGTTGTAATAATGTCATAGTTCTTTCGCAATTCAATCAAACGTTTGTAATGGTAAAAAATCGATGTTGGATCCTCTAATGCTTTTTTCACATTAATCTCTTTAAAATTCGGCGCGACATGAATCCAAGGAGTCCCAGTTGTGAATCCGGCATGCGGACTGTCGTCCCATTGCATAGGTGTCCGTGAATTATCGCGCGATTTACATTTTAAAATTTCAAGCACCTCTGCTTCTGTTTTTCCTTGCTCAAGCAAGATTTTATACATATTTAATGTTTCCACATCACGGTATTCTTCAATTCGCTCAAACTTCGGGTTGGTCATGCCAATTTCTTCACCTTGGTAAATATATGGTGTTCCTTGCATCATATGAATAACTGTTGCCAGCATCTTCGCCGATTCTTTATGATATGCTCCATCATTGCCATAGCGCGACACAATTCTCGGCTGGTCATGGTTGCACCAGAAGAGCGCATTCCAGCCTCCGCCTTTATTCATCTCCACTTGCCAAGTAGATAAAATTCGTTTTAGAGCCAGAAAATCGAATGGAGCTGCCACCCATTTTTCACCATTTGGGTAGTCTACCTTTAAATGGTGGAAGTTAAACGTCATATTCAATTCGTTCCGTGCTGGATTAGTATATTGAATGCAATGGTCAATGGTGGTCGATGACATCTCACCGACTGTCATAATATCATATTTAGAAAATACTTCCCTATTCATTTCCTGCAAAAACTCATGGATGCGCGGACCGTCTGTATAAAATCGGCGGCCGTCACCCAATGGCAGGGATTCGTCATCATCGAGAAAACGTTGATCTTTCGAAATCAAATTAATGACATCTAAGCGAAAGCCATCAATTCCCTTTTGAAACCAAAAATGCATCATTTCATAAATCGTTTTGCGCAGCTCTTCATTTTCCCAATTTAAGTCGGCCTGAGTTACATCAAACAAGTGCAGATAATATTGTCCCGTTTGCTCATCATACTCCCAAGCCGATCCGCCAAATTTGGATTTCCAGTTTGTTGGAGGGCTGCCGTCTGGTTTGGCATCCTTCCAAATATAAAAATGGCGGTAGCGGTTTTCTTTTGACGAACGTGCCTGCTGAAACCACTCATGATCGGTCGAGGTATGGTTTACGACCATATCCATTATCACTTTGATACCGCGCCGATGGGCTTCAGCAAGCAAACGCTCGAAATCCTCCATTGTTCCATAATCTTGATGAATGCTAAAATAATCACTAATATCATAGCCATTATCTCGCTGCGGCGAAGCATAAATAGGCGTCAGCCAAATGACGTCAATCCCTAATGTCTTTAAATAGTCTAATTTCTCGATAATCCCTTGCAAATCTCCTATTCCATTTCCCGTCGTGTCTTTAAAACTTTTCGGATAAATTTGATAAACAACGGCTTTTTTCCACCATGGCTGCTTCAATGAATATCACCTCGTTTATAATTTTGAGACTATCGGGAAAAACGATACCATTGGCGGTCATTCACCAATGGTATGAATCTTTGATTATTCATATTTATTATTTAGAACACAGTTCTATTAATTATGATCTTTGCGAATTTTTCCTAACACAAATGTTAGGGCAAACGGCAGCACAATCGCGATCGCCATTCCAATGAAAAACGGTGCCCATTTTTGCTGAACGATTGATAAAAACCCAGGAAGACCGCCAACACCAATAGAAAATGCGATCACTTTATTAAGCGTAATGAACATTCCGCCAATTGCTGCTCCTATCATCGCAGAAATAAATGGATAACGGTAGCGTAAATTCACTCCAAACATGGCCGGTTCCGTGATACCCAAATAAGCTGAAACGGCAGATGTGAATGACAGCCCTTTCAGTTTTTCATCTTTTGCTAAAAACATCATGGCTAACGCCGCCGAACCTTGAGCGATATTAGAAAGAACGAGAATCGGCCATAAAAATGTTCCGCCAGTGTTGGTGATCAGCTGCAAATCAACCGGCAAGAACGTATGATGCATCCCCGTGACAACAAGAGGGGCATATATCGCTCCATATAGAAGCCCGCCAATTGCTGGAACATTATGAAACACTGAAACAAATACACTTGTAATCCCGTTGCCGATTGCAAATGTAATCGGTCCGATCGCAATAAACGCTAAAAAACCGGTAAATAGCAGCGAAAGCGGAGCGACTAACAGCAACTGAAACGCATCGGGAATTCGTTTACGCCAAAACAGCTCTGTTTTCGCCAGCACGTACGATGCCACTAGCACAGGCAATACTTGACCCTGATATCCTACCTTTTGAACATCCAATCCGAACAAATTCCATACAGGAATGTTTCCTTCTTCTTTCGCTGCTCCCCAGCCCCATGCGTTTAACAAATCTGGGTGAACAAGCATTAAGCCTAGCACAATACCAAGCAATGGACTGCCGCCGAATTTCGTTACCGCTGACCAACCGATTAAACCTGGCAGAAAGACGAACGCCGTATTGGCAATTAAGTTAATAATGCTGGCAAGATCGGCCCACTCTTTATGCACTTCCACAAATGATTTGCCTTCATAAAAAATATTTTGGCCTGTCAGGATATTATTAATTCCCATCAACAAACCTGCTGTCACAATCGCCGGCAAAATCGGAATAAAAATATCAGCTAATGTTTTAATCGCACGCTGAAGCGGGTTTAGCTTCGCTTCCGCTGCATCTTTAATCTCTTGCTTTGTCGCACGGCCAATCCCCGTCAACTCCACCATTTCGTTGTACACTTTATCGACAAGCCCTTGTCCAATCACGACTTGAAATTGACCGTTTGCCGAAAAGGAGCCTTTGACGAGATCAATGCTTTCCAAAGCCTCTTTATCTACTTTTCCCTCATCCTTTAATGCAAATCTTAACCGGGTAACACAATGTGTTGCCGCTACAATATTCTCTTTTCCTCCAACAGACTCAACAATCTTTTCAACTGATTGTTTGCTGATATTCATGATGATCCCCCCCGTAATCGTTTACAAAACAAGTGTTATTTTGCTACGACAACCATAAATGAATCCGTTCCTGCCTGCACGCTTTCGAGCGACTTCTTTTCGAGTGATTGAACGGCATCCATATTGGTGATGACAATCGGTGTGATCGTGCTTGCTGCTTTTTCTTTGATCAATGCAAGATCGAATGTCAGTAAACTGTCGCCCGCCTTGACTTTGTCACCGACCTTCACATGTCCAACAAATCCTTCACCGTTCATCATAACGGTGTCTAAACCGATGTGAATCAATAGCTCCAGTCCCGTCTCAGAACGAATACCAATCGCATGCTTCGTATGGAAAAATTGAATAACTTCCCCATTGACCGGCGAAACGACAATTCCGTCTGCAGGATCAATAGCCACTCCATCCCCCATGAGCTTTTGGGAAAATGCTGGATCAGGAACTTGTTCGATCTCGACTATTTTTCCGGTTAAAGGGGCTAAGAGCGTTTCCTCTTTTTTTCGAAACCATTTTTTTAACATTATGAACTCTCCTTTTAACCGCTTTCAAAACTTGTATATACAAGATGCTTTTATTTTAACCTGTATATACAAGTTCGTCAATAAAAAAGTTGCCCGTATACATCGTCACCACTGAAAAAGTACTTTATTTAATAAAAGAGTTCCTAATTTTGAACTTCCCCCTGTCAAGTTTACAGTGAAAATAATAAAAATTGCTTTATACGGCTTTGGTCCTATATTCCATAAAGGGCATTTTTATTCGATACAATATAATCGGTCTCTATTACCTAAATAAGAAAATAATCTAGAAACCTCTTGGTAGTTTTTTCTTAAAATTCCCCTTTTTCATTTCTATTTACCAAAAATTCCTTTATCTGTCTTATAATGAAACAAAAAGCTTTTCCACTTGATGGAATCCATTTCGTTTCAATCGGAGGCATGGATACAGTGAATGTCAACTATATACCTTCAGAATGGGAAAGGACCAAGAAAGGCATCGGCAACCTGATCGGCGCCGGTGCATGGGGAAAAGGCATGATCGACAACTTAAAAGATATCAGCGATCTTTTGGAAGACGCCCAGTCAGACATCGCCAAATATGACAGCGACGGTGTCATCTCTTTTACCCACACGGATCGCAAAAGCCAATATCAACAATTATATGAAGATTATCTCGCCCTACACAGATTTAGCGACCGTGTCGGAGATATTGTCGACCGCACCATCGATGAGCCGTTTTATCAAGATATCGATGCTTTTGTCGAAGCGATGCGCGACTTATCGATATCAAAGATCAAGACGAAAAACCACATCGGCGCAAAAGAAACAATCGTTGTTCCAGGAACTTATGGCTCACAGGAGACGATCGAAGTGCCAAAAGCCGAGGTCGGACTAGAAGATCTGTTCAGCGGCAGCAACTACTATGCCAGGCTGATGGAACGGGAATACGCCTCATGGAAAGAACTGAATCCCCACCAGGACTTTTCGGAAAAAGAATACATAAAGAATGCATTGAATTCCTACGCCTTTCAGTATGAATCGATCAAAGACGGGCAAATGGACAAAGAATTCTGGGGGCAAATAGCGGCGCTCGTCGTGATTGTCGGCGTCTCATTTATTTGTCCGCCAGCAGGGATGGCATTGGGCATGGCCTATGGTACACTGGAATTAAACTCGGCCGTTTCCGGAAAAGACTGGATTTCAGGGAGGGAACTAGAAACAGGCGAAAGAGTATTCCGTGGTGTCCTCGCTCCATTGGATATCGTCCCTGGCGTCAGCGCGCTTTCTAGATTCAGCAGCGCCGCCCGCTTTTCACCTCTAAGAGAAGCAAGTGATCTTCAATTATTAACGGGGTTAAAAACGGGCTTCCAGCAAAAATCACAACGTGCCTCCGACATAGTTGTCCATGCTGAAAAAGACATCGTTGCCCGCATTCGAAATGCGAAAGCATGGGCGAAGGAAATGCCGCAGCATTTGAAAACTGACGCAGCAAACGGTGCGTTGCAAGTCGGTCGATTCGTAGACAACGTCATAACAAATCTGAAAAATGTGATCCCTGACCGGCAAATGGGATTCGCCATGGAAGGGGTTGGGGATGTTAAGGTTCCGGTGGAGAATAAGATTCAAGCTTGGTTAAGTAAGTTGGATGGGATAAATGTAGGCGGAGGTAAAGCAGGCAACGATGGCATTGAACTTAGCACTAAGGGTACAGGAAAAGGTTTATTGCCGGGCGAAGGGAAAGTAGGAACTTACAAACAATTAATAAAACAAGGCAAAGCGTTTGATAACCTTACTCCACACCATATGCCATCTGCTGAAAAAATGAAAAAAGCCGATATAAAGCGAAATGATGGTGTTAGCATGAATATGGAACAACCACATCCTGGTACTGGGGGAAGACACCGTAGGACTTATACTTATGGACTTTCTGGAGAAAAATTAAACGATTATTTAAATCTTAGCTACCGAGATGCACTAGCACATGATATTTGGGATGCTCGAAGAATTTATATGAAGGATGGGCTATACACTCCGAAAATAAGAAAAAGTTTAAGAGATGTAATTCAATTGAATAAGGAATTGTACCCAGAATTATTTAAGAAGTAATTATTTATAAGGAGGGAATATTTTTGGATATTAAGTCGGAAATAAAAAAGGTATACGATAACCGTCTGCTTAAGACAGAAAAACAAGTGGAAGAATTTGAGCAAGCTTTAAAAAATATATATGAATATGGTGAGGTTTCAATTATTAAAGATTTAATTTTAGCTTTTGATGATAATACTGAACACCATGAGGTAATGTTTAACTTGGTGCATACTATTGAGCATTTATATAAGAATAAAATAGAGGAAGGGTTAAAACTAATTGCTACTTCTGTGCCAACGGTTATAAGTTATGGGAGGGAATGGATAGAAATTTTACATTACAGAATATTAAATCACCCCCATGTACGTACAATTTATGCAAAAGTTTTGGAGAATATCGACATCAAAACAAGAAATATTATTAAAGATTTGTTAGGAGATATAAAGAAAGAAGATCCAGAATTGTTTGGTGAGTCAGTAGATGAGGTATTAGATAATATTTAAGAACTAATTATGAAAACCTTGATTGGCAATATGCCTTTCAAGGTTTTGATGTTAGACTAAAAAGTAGACACAGATTATTATAGTAATAATAGACTGAAAAATGAGGTGTCTACATGACAAAAAAACAAAGGCGGTACGAGGAAGACTTTAAGCGTCAAACTGTTCGTTATATTTTGGAGGAAGCGAAATCCGTTGCACAAGTGGCTCGTGAGCTCAAAATTAACGAAAATACTCTTCACGGCTGGATGAAAAAATATAAGCAAGAACCTGAAATAACAGAAACCCAAACGTTTCGATCCGAAGACCACGAAGTTCGTGAACTGAAGAAACGTATTCGGGATCTGGAGGAGGAAAACTCCATCTTAAAAAAGGCGATGCACTTCTTCGCGAAAGACCATCGGTAAAAGATTCATTTATCCATGAGCATCGCTTCGATTACCGATTGGAGAAGATGTGCGAAGTATTGAAAGTTTCTCGAAGCGGTTATTATAAATGGCGTGATCGTCCCAAAAGTGCTAGACAAGAGCGTCGAGAAGAATTGACGCAGGAAGTGCGTCGTGTGTATATCGAATCTCGCCAACTGTATGGGAGTCCAAAGGTTGCCAAAAAGCTTAATCATGAAGGCATTAAGGTTTCACAGAAGACGGTTTCCCGCATAATGAACAAAGAGGGAATGAAGTCTCGTACCGTGAAAAAGCATAAGGCTACCACTAACTCAAAACATAACCATCCGGTCCACGAAAATGTCTTAAACCAACATTTTACTGTTACGAAACCAAATGAAGTATGGGTAGCTGATATCACATACATTCCAACGGATGAAGGTTGGCTTTATCTAGCTAGTATGATGGATTTGTATTCAAGGAAAATAGTCGGCTGGCATATAGACTGTTCCATGAAAAAGGAGCTAGTGTTAAGTGCTTTAAAGCAAGCCTATCAGCGTCAACAACCACAGGGTTCTATCCTCCATCATTCTGATCGAGGGAGTCAATATGCTTCAAATGACTATCAAGCTAAGCTAATGGAATACGGAATGAAATGTAGCATGAGCCGCAAAGGAAATTGTTATGACAACGCTTGTATTGAATCATTTCATGGGGTTATAAAAAAAGAACTAATCTATCAGACTCGTTATAAAACAAGGGAGGAAGCAAAAAAGAGCATATTTGAGTATATAGAAATATTTTACAATAATAAACGTATTCACTCCGCAACAGAGTATTTTTCGCCATCTGAATACGAACGTATGTACTATAAAAAGGGAGCTTAATGAACATATTAATAGAATAGTTAGACCCGAAAATTTACCTTTTAAAAATAATTAGGACAACGTCGTAATTATTTTTAAAAGGCCACCAAGCGATAGCGCGGTAGCTGCGAAAAAAAATCTATAAATTTTTGTGTCTACTTTATTGACCTAATATCATTTTTCTATTTTCAATCTAACAGCTATATCAAATAATAAAGTGTGTTTACGAGAGAATTTAAGTATGTTTTTACCAACATTTTAATTCAGAGCTCATAATGGTTCACCTACAACGAGCTTGGCTGCAATGCATGGTAAAGCGACTAACGCCACGAATACCCTTCAAGTTCACTTTAAAACACGAGAGAACGCTTTCTCGTGGCGAGAAATAGGGTATAAACTTTTAACTGACTGTGACAATAAAAATCTGGCAAATTACTTTTATATTGTATTTTCACTAGAGACGGTCGTATAATACTCGTCATTGTTAACAAGCGTTACGTTAATCTGAATTTGCGTAACGGAGGGGGAAGGTATCATGAATGTGATTGGATATATCCGAGTTTCCACACAAGGGCAAGCCAAAGATGGATACAGCCTTGCCTACCAAGAAGATGAAATTAAAGGCACAAGGATACCCTCTCTTACGTGTGTTTAAGGATGAGGGAATGCTAACATAGTATTAAAGAAGGATGGAGCAGGGAATTTTATTTTAACTGGTTATCCAACCAAATAATGGAATGGAGGGAAAAATGCTTGTTAGTCAAAAATAATCCAGAAGATCCAGTTTTTCAGTTCTTGGCTGGGACTTTTCATCAAGATGCAGATTCACCTGAAGAGGCATTACAAGAATTGTTAACAGAGGAAAGTAAAGAATATCTTAAATCTGCTATCGTATTTTTAACAGAATTCATTAATAGTGAGTATTCGGATGATGAAAAGAATGAATACATTCAACACTGTGCAGACGGAGTATATTTTCCTGATCTTGAGCTAACTCCAATTCAATGGCTAAAAAGTGTAGTAGAACAATTAAAAGAAGCTGTAAAAGCAGAATAGAACTACAAATTCTTGAGTACCTTGATTGAGTAAAAACTCTTTCAAGGTTTTTTTTCTAGCAATGGGAATAATATTGGAAAGTGGTGAAAAAATGAAACAACCAACAAAAGAAGAAATAATTAATAACTGTAGATGAGCAATTTTCATAACAATAATTACCATACCAAAAGAGACAAACAGGGTATCCCTTATGCCACATGGAGCTGTTTTTTGACAACATCAATGGGAATATCTTGCTTCGCTGCATGGTAAATGAACTCGACGAGACTATGCCCTTTCTTCGTTCGGAGAAGATCAAGCCCAGTAGAGAAATCCCGGTTGGACTCGACCATACTGTACACATAAGCGAGTTGCACCAAGATCCAATACCGTTTCACCGCCCGACGTTGACGAACGCGGTACCCATCGAGCTTCAGCTGGTCTTTCGCTTGTCGAAAAAAGCATTCGATCGACCAACGTTGGGCATAGTAGCGCAAGATCTCTTCATCGCTTAGCTCCCGGTCGGTGCTCAAGACGCAGTGAAGATGTTCGGGTGTCATCGGCTGATCGGCTTTCCAAGCCAACAACACAACGGCATCATCGAGACCTTTCAGCGATCCCTCGTAGCGATACACGCGATAACGCTCTTCTCCCACCGTGACGAGATGGGTGTCGTTCGGTTCGATATAGCGGGCAAACTGTTTGGCTTGGATGGCGATGCCTTTCGGATAGAGAATCCGGTTCGTTTTGAGCATCGCGATGACGTGAAATCCTTTTTTCAGACAGGCTTCCACGAGCGCTTGCGATGGATACCACGAATCCATCAGCACATAAACGGGACGGCGTACATCCAAAGAAGAAAGCATCTCGATCGCGAGTTCCCCCTTGCTTTTCCCAGCGGCCTTGTCGTAGAGGCGGAACGCAAAGGGAAAAGCCTGGGTCATCGTATGAACCATGAGCCAAACAAGAGAATGTCCCCAGATCGACTTTTTCTCTGTGTGAGAATAGTGCCAATCACACCCTTGAATGGCGTGCGTTGCCCGTGACGAAGGCTTGATTTTTTGGCAAATCGTATCATCGATCGAAACAAAAAGGGGTTGATTTTTCTGTTTGGCGATCCGTTCGACACGATGAAGCATCCATTGCTGGAGTTTGCGAAGCAGCGTCTCTTCATCCCAAGGGCTTTTCGTGAAAAAATGGCTGAGTGTCGTTCGATGATTGGGGTGAAAGCTCCAATGATGAAGATCGGTCAACGTTCCAGAAAAGCCTTTCGTGATCATCGCATCCACGATATGAACGAGATGCTTCATGACAGGTTTTGAAAAATAAAGTGCCAACCCCAACATCGTGAAAAACTTGTGGATTCCTTGATGATGTGCTAATCTATTCATGAGACATGAACCTCCTTGTGTGAATGGTTTGTTGGCACATCTATTCTAACCAAGGAATCGGGTTCATGTCTCCTTTTTTGTTTCGATGTAAATTTATGTTAGTGATTTTGCTCATCTACAGTTAATAAATTAAAAATGATTTTACAAGGAAAGCTAACACGAGAAGAAGTAGCAGATTGGGCTTCAGAATATGTAATGCAGGATGAGCCAAATATATCAGAAGAAACTGTTTGGGAACTTTTACAAATTGTTTCCGGAATTGATTTAAAAGATAGTCCAAATGAATATCTACATGTAGAACAAGACATTATAGATTGGATAAACAAGTATAGCAATTAAAAAGCGTTAAATAACCTTGATTGGTTACAAGCCTTTCAAGGTTTTTCTATTTTAAAGCTAACTCTACTACTGCCTTCATGGTTCGGGACTCTCACCCTATAGAATGGACCCATGCCGGACGCACAAGAAAAATGCGATTTTTGTATTTCACAAGAACCGCGTCATACCAAGGTTTTTAATGATTATTCCGACTGGGCTCGAACCAGCGACCTCCACCCTGTCAAGGTGATGCTCTCATTGCTGAGCTAAGGAATCTTCATAAAGCTTTGAAAGCTCTTCAACAACATAAATATCTGTGGGTTTATTGTTGTTTATAATACTGACTATTTCTCTTTGGAACTCTCCATCCCTACTTAAAATTTCTGCTGCTTTCTCATTAGCTTCTTTTTCGAATTACTCTCTTTGTATTTAGTTCTGCGATATTCTTCCATTGTCATACCATTTTTAAATTGTTTTACATGAACCAATTCATGAATGAAGATAAACTTTATAAAAATTCTTATCGCTTCTTTAAAAACACTCAAAACGTGAATTTTTGAAAAAATATCCTTGACGCCTTTACAAATACTCACGGTAAAAATACCACTTTTTCAACTTGGGACTTATCTTCGCTTGGCACTGTACTTGCTAGAATTGAATGATCTGGAACTTCTTGTTTAATTCTAATAGAATCCGTAGTAATTTTATATTCTATATCCTCAATATCATCTAACTCTTTTTTGATGGAAGAATGGAATGCACCTGTTAACTCATCAATTATTTCTTCTATTTCTTTTTTACTAATAAACTCCATTTCCTATTAGTTAAAAGTAAGAATTTACATGTTTTCATATTATCATGCTCTACTGTTTGAAAAACGTTACAATTTACAATATAAAAGGTATTCTTCCTTTCCACACAGTAGACTAAATATTCAGTTTCTTGTGTGTAGAAAACATCCCCTCTATTATATTTAAAATACATTACAGAGATACCCTATCTATCTTACTTTACACAAAATTCTTGACGGTACCATATTTTCAAATTACTCAACAGTAATTTAAATAGACCGTAATCAAACTCTTCTCTTCTTTTAGCTGCTCGAACAATGTCTTGGATTGTATCCCAATCTTTCTTTAATCCTGCTGAAATCAGTTTTTCTTTTGCACGTATTTGTTTTAATTCATTTAAATGTCGTTCAATTAATTCTTCATAGGAAATACAAAGATGCGAACGGGTTTTGGGTGAGGAATGGTACGAATAGTATGAGACGGTGTGCGCCTTAGTTGCTCTACGTTGACGACTTTGGTAAAGGATTTCCTTTTGCTGTTTTCTTTCCACTTGACGTTGTTTTTGCTGTTCTTCTATTCTCTTTGCACGAAGTTGATCATGAAGTTTTTTCAGTTGTTTATCTAAAAGTGGTATGTCATGATCTATTTGCTCGAGAAAAGATTGTGGGATTTCAATTCCTGCAAACTCTTTTATGTTTGTTTCCTCGCCACGAAAAATTTTAAGGAGCAGTTCATCTCGTTCTAGATGTACCGTATGAAATCCTTTTTTAATATCCCGAATAATTTCTGGTGTTAAACGGGTATAGTTTCCTAAACACGTTTCCCCTAGTTTTGTATGTTTTGTTTTGCTTGTTATGGGTTACAATGTACTGATATCGGAAAGACATGCCGCATTCGCAGCGAAACGGTCGATTCCCGCATCCTCCATCTAATATTTCAACTAAAATCCAATCATCGACTGCTTCTGCCAGTTGTTCGTTATCCATATCTTCCGTCACGATAATCCCTTTTTTTAATGCTAAAACTTCTAGCCATTTGCTCTTTTTGCTTCGTTTCGTAAAAGCGTCCATATATTTGCGTTGCTTCGGTGTCAATAACTGATAAATCTCATCTACTTCTGCTTCAGTCAAAGGCGTATGAAAATTCCTCAAACTCATGTTTACACCTTCCTTAAAACAAGGTAAATCAGACATCCATTAACCCAAATTCGACATTTGCAACCAAAAACCTTCAAAAAATCAATTCTAAACAAAAAAGAGGCCACCATAAACAAGCGGTCTCTTCATTCGTTCAATCATTCTTTACACAACCTATTGACTTAAAGTCCAAACTGCTCACAAATGTTATTCAAGTTTCTCACAAGAAGCTTACTTCTACCAATTGTTTTTTGTATTTAAGGCGATCCCATTGAACAATTCTTCTTTTGGAATAAACGGAAAAACATTAATTTTATTGCCGTTGTTTTCTATTTTAAAAATGCAATATTTAGACTTAAATTTATCAATCTCTGCCACAATGAAATGAAATCCTTTTTGTATAAACACACCAATGATGTCTCTATTAAATATTTCAATATCATGTACAACAATTGTATTAATTTGATCTTTCTTAAGTTTTTCGATAAAATACTCTGCACATTTTGGGTTATATTTATATGAAAGTTACCCGCCTACAGTTAATCCTGTAACTTCAAATCTATCTTACATTACAAAAAATTCTTGTCGGCACCATCTTCCTCAACTTTTTTTGTAGCTTTATTTCTTTCATTCACCAGAAACAGAAATAATATTGGCACGATGATGAAAGCTCCAATAGTACTCCACAATATATCTGTTCCGCTTATGACTTGTTCTTTCAGCAATCGATAGTAGGTATATGAAGAATAGGGCAACACTAGAATGATGGAAGTGATTACACCAGGAGTGTATTTTCTTAGGTAGAGTGCTTGCCCTAAATGTGTGAACACATGGGCAAAAAAGATAAACAGTAACATTAAAAAAATATAGTAAAAAGAGAAAATGACGGCTAAACATGTTGCTGTTGTAATGGTAAGGAAAATCCAAAATACATCGTTCGCAAATTGAACAGTTGTCATCTGAAAGCTGCTATAAAAATATTTTCGTATTGATTTAGGTAAAACCGCAAGAACTTGTTCTTTGTTCTGTTTGGTCCACTTCTCCACCGTAAGAATCTCTTCGAAATCATGAAACATAAACAAAATGGGAAATAACCAAAGCACGCTAATCAAATGAAGTTGAGAATCCAACCATTCTAATAACATTTCAATCACCGCTTTTCGAATGATTTTGAATTCCGCCCAAAAACATCTGTCCTACTTTACTTTTTCTCCTGTTAATAAATATCGATGTACCAATCGTTCTATAATAGCAGCGCTGGACTCTGCTGCCACCCATGTGTCAATTTTTTCTTTTACAATTCCGAATCGCTTGTTATTGAACATATCAATCTTTTTCAAATCTGATCACTGTCTCCTTGTCTGATTTGTTTTTTTCCTAAAAAAGTAAACATTTTGATAAACATGTTGGTTACAAAATTTCGACATCCGATAGCGATAGTTCAACAGATTTTTCCAACATCCCTTAGTTTTATTAACTGTTGATCAAAATTTTGAAATATTTGTTGAAAGATATCTTCCTTACTCTTGAAATTAAAGTTAAATAAAGCTTGCGTTAAACCTGTTTTTACAACAAATTCGCTCCTTTTGATACTTTGAAAACCCTTTTTCCGAAAAAAGCTCTTCAGGCATTTGAAATAACTTTCTCTTACTCTCTTCGCCTTTTTTTACAGCCAACAAGAACCTCCTTTTTATAACTAACTAATTAGTTAGTTATAATTATAGGAAAAATTTGCTTTGTTGTAAATAGGTTTTCGAACAGTGAATGGAAAGTACCGAAAGTAAAAAGCCTGAGGCGCTTAAAGCTAATGTCAGTCTTTGCTTTCGCTGATAGAAAAAATTATTGCATTTATAATAAAAATTAATCAATAAGGTGAAAGCATAACGAGGCTGCCGCAATGGCCGTTAAACCGATGAGACAGCCGCTGTTTTTTGAATGGGGATTTGTCCTTTGCTGCGTCTTTTTTCTCACACTGTAGACAGCACAAGCCAGATCCTATTCCGGGGATTATGTGTTAAAAACGGGGATAGTATTAATTGGATAATAATAGGAACGAATAAAGCTAAATAGAAAACAACGAAGAAGTTTGACATTATTTTGAAGAAAACAGGGAGGCGAAAAGCTAATTTCAGACATCATTTTGTTTTTATCTAACGGTTTTGTCCAAAAAGAAAAACGCTTAATAGATCAATGCGGTTAATATATGTTTAAAATATTTTTGACTCGCTTGATTTCTTTCTTATTTTCAAACAACTCTTCCACAAGAATTTTTTGACCGTTTGCTACATCAGTGAGCTGTTTGTCCATCTCCTCGATCTTTTGTTCAACTTGGTCGAGCCGCTCATTGATTTCGACCAATTGCTGCTTCGTTTGTTCAAACTGCTGATCGGTTTGTTCAAATCGTTGGTCAATTTGTTCAAACCGTCGATCAATCTGCTCAAACCGTTGGTCAATTTGTTCAAACCGGTTATTCGTTTCTTCTGAATGGTTTTTTAGCTGCTCAGCCAGTTCTTTAATCGCTTGCAAAATCATTTCATTTGTAATTTCAGCCATCGGTATGCTCCTTTCTTCATTATAAATATAACTATTATTATACCATATTGCGGTCATTTCGATATAAATCGCATCAACTTTCATGTATTCACATGGTAATTGGAATATGATGTTTAAAAACACTTTAAGCAATGTTTCGCTTAAATGGAGAAAGTTCGACACTCTCTACATTCGCAAGAGCGGTTATAGATACTTTTTGTTGATCTATTAAGTATCTATCACATTATTTCAGAATAGTTTTCGCTGATTTTTCCATTTTCGGTTTTTCGGATGATTGTCTTTTGTTGCGTTTCATAATTTAACAGCGATGTTTCGTTTATTGATCATTTAATACAATCAAATGATTATTTGTAATCTTTAACCATACTTCTTTTTGCGCAAGTTCAGAAGATGTTGAGTAGAGATTTTTCTCATAACGTACTTTGCGTTTCTATCCTTTTTTGCTCTTACTAATCGGTAGAGATCAAACGATGTCCTCGATAACAGTCCGAATGTCTTTTCGTCTTCCTCAATAAAAATAGAAATTTTGGAAAAACCCTCTTTCGTTTTTGAAAGGCATCGCTTAAATAGATCCAACCTACTTTCTCATTTTTTCTTTCATATCGAAGGAGCAATTGAGAGATTGAATAGATTTCTGAACTGTTTTCGATCCTCAATTTCCTTATATTATTAGAAAATATTCATTCCTCTTTCATATATCTCTTTGAACAAAAAAATTCTTCTCGTAATCGTAAACGACAGCTTCTCTCGTTGACACTATAGTTATATGCGGGGATTTTTTTTCAGGCGATACGGGGGTACCGGTTCTAACGTCCATTTGATGAAAAATCGGGATTATTGAATTAAGATGAGAAGCTAAAAACTTTACACACTAATATTCTCCATAAAACTCCTCCCTATCATCAAGATTACGTAAAAACCCTTTTATCATCAGCTTTAACAATACGTCCTTTTTCACCAAAGGGGCTCCTCATGATCGACAAACGAATATAAAAATGGCAGCAATATCATACTCAAAACTGACAACAACAAAAATATCAACATAGTAAACTTGAATGGAAGCCCAAATACCTGTAATGCAAAACATATGACCAATGGTACAAAAGTTACTATACCCATTTTTTGTCTTGATTTCATTGTTGGATACATTTTTGTTCCACACTTAGGGCACTTTATTTCTTGGCTAAATTTGAACGAAGCACGAAATATGTTTCTCCAACTAAATGGATAGTTACATTTACAACATTTTGGCAATCCCATTGAAACTACCCCTTTTTACTTTATTTTACCATATGATATATATTTCTCTATGATTGATAACAACAATCTTTTAGAGAATAGCTTTTATTTTACACTGATGTAACCTGCTACAAATCCGTGGAGTGTATCATGTTTTCTTGAGTGAAATGTTTGGATATTATGTGTGAAAATAAAGGCAGAAATTTCACTTATTGTCGGCATATAATAAATTATAAGTGTATGTATTATGACGAAAAAGAGGAATATTACAAATAATCAAGAATGATCAATGCCGATCTTTAGGTGAAAAGAGTAATAATAGCATGAAAAAGATATTTTTTATGAGTCAAAAGGATTTGTTAAGACAGAAGACTTAACCAAAGAAGGATTAAGCAAATATTATCGAAAGTTCGAACAAAATAATTAGGATCAAACGTGGATTTTACTGTTAAGCTGAATTTAAAAATAATGGGATCGATATGTTTCTCGTTTCAATGAATAAGTTCGGAACATGATAAAGTAGAGTAAAAATTTATGGATAAAATCAATTAACCTCCTTCTTTTTGGACGTTTTAAAGAAGGAGGTCTAAAAGCAATCGTACGATAGGCTTGTACAAAACAGATCTTTTTCCTATCCTGTATGTTGTTTTTAAAGGCTGTTTTCGTAAGCTTTGCTGCTTTGCGACTATCTAGAACAATCAAAAAGAAATAGTAAAACAATAATCTTTTAGGCAGAACCTAAACGATTTTTAGAAAGCGATTTTAATTTGTGTCATTTTGAAATTGAACACCTTAAAATGTTTCAGAAATGGCATGATCCATTTTCTCAGGAAGATCAAAATTATCCTCATGTTCTTTTTGAAAATGATGAGGTTCGATTAACAAGGAAACCAACACTCCTCCAACTAATGCCCAAAACGGTGAACTAATATTAAAAAAACTAATATCCGACATACCAATGATTAATGCGAAAAACGCTCCAACTTGAAATTTAGTTTCAGAAAAAGCACTTTGTAAAGAGTTCACCAGTACGCTAATCATTGCTAGACCAGCAATAGTACCAACGAGTACAGATGGTAGAGCCGTTACAAACGGTACGACGATGCCGGCAAGTAATCCAAATAAACTGAATAAAATACCGTTTACCACAACAGATGCATAACGTCCTTCCTTATTTTTCCCCGCTTCCTCTGAAGCACAAATGGCCGTCATCGGACCGGCAATATTTGCATTATGTCCTCCAAAGAAAGAAGTGACCATCCCACCAATTCCGCTTATTATTGTCATAACATTGACAGGCGGCTTGTATCCTTGAGCCATTAATACACCGGTTGCTTGAGCATTTTCTGCTCCGATAACTAAGAAAGCAAGCGGAATTGAAACAGATACTATTGCCTCAAGACTAAATGAAGGTATTAAAATTTGTGGAAGAATAAAACTACTTTGCTGATCTTGAATTTGAAATTCGTTCATGATTACTACTAAAATAACAGAAACAATGAAAGATGTTAAAATTGGCGGTATGACTTTAATAAATCGTACTGATAGCAAGTATACGAGAACTGCTACCCCTGCGATCAATGGGGCTTTTTCAATAGATGTAATCATTCCGGTTCCAAACCGGATCATGGCCCCAACAATCATCCCCATTACGATCGGAACGGGTATCCAGTTCATTATCTTTCCGATTGTACGAGTAATTCCTAGTAGTAAGACAATGACACCAGCCACAAAATAAGCACCCGCTATTTCATTTAAAGAAAACTGTGATAATGCACCTGCAACAAGTACTGCACCTGGAATAGAGTAAGCTCCTGCAATCGGCTGGCGATATTTTAAAGCCAAATAAATCCCCAACAATCCACCAAAGAAATAAACAGCAAAGAGCCACGAGATCGTCTGCTCATGTGTTAAACCACCGTCTGCTGCTCCACCAATAATAATTAAAGCTGGACCAGTACATCCAAAAATAGCGGCAAGTGTACCAGCGCTCACTGTGTTAATATTTAAATGTTTCGTAAATCCTTTTCGTTCGGTATTCATCGTATACCCCCTTTTATTATGAATTTTCTGAAAATAACTATTTTTTATATGCTCCCTCAACTATAGTTGGGGAGCACGAATAATTCGTATTTCAATATTATTTTCCTGTGAAATTCGGCTTTCTTTTTTCGACGAATGCTTCGACGCCTTCTTTGAAGTCTTCTGTAGTGCGAAGCAATCCATAGGCTTTTCCTTCTATTTCAATTCCTGCACTAAGCGGTGTTTCATCGGCTGCATTGAGCACTTGTTTACATACTTTTAATGCAAGCGGAGAGAAGTTTACAAGCTCTTCAACGAGTGAATCGACAGCGCTTTCTAGTTCTTCCTTTGGAACAACCTTTGTAATAAGGCCCCATTGATACGCTTCCTCAGCAGGAATTCTTCTTGCACGCATAATCATGTCTTTTGCGCGAGTTAATCCTACTGCTTTAGCCACCCTTTGTGTTCCGCCGCTTCCCGGAATCATACCAAGATTCATCTCAGGCAGTGCTAATAATGTGTCGTCTGCTGCAATTCGAAAATCACATGCCATAGCAATTTCAAAACCGACTCCAAACGTATAGCCTTGAAGCTGAGCAATGACAGGCTTTGGAGAACGTTCTGGTGCTGCAACGTTTACAGCAAGATGTGATAATTCTTCTTGATGCACTTCCAAAAATTCAGGGATATTCCCTCCTGCACTAAATGCCTTATCTCCTTCACCTTTAATAATAATGACGCGAACATCATCGTCTTTATTTAACTCATCAAAAATTTCTGGAAATTGTGAGCGAGCTAGCATGCTAATATAATTCATTTTTTCTGGACGGTCGAAAACAATTGTTGCCGTCTTTTTTTCCAGATTTTTTTCAACTCGAATGTGATCATATTGTTTTACTGCTTCCATGTTTTGGTTCCCCTTTCTTTTTTGAAAAAATTAAACGATTTTTTCACTTTCATTTATATATAGTTCAAATTCTCCCGTTTTGAGTTTACGACGGAGAATTTTCCCAACAGGGCTTTTCGGTACTTCTTGAATAAATACATATTTTCTTGGACGTTTAAAGTTTGAAAGTTTTGTATTATTTTTACAATAATCGTCAAGTTCCTGTATGGTAAGTGACGGATCTTTTGGTACGACATAGGCAGAAACAACTTGGCCCCAGCGCTCATCTTCTTCACCAATTACAGCAACTTCATGCACTTTCGGATGCTTGGCTAAAACATCTTCTACTTCAAGAGGATGTATATTTTCTCCGCCGGAAATAATCATATCATCGACACGTCCGACGACATATAAATCTCCATCCTCATCTAATTTGCCAAGGTCTCCAGTAAAATACCATCCATCCCGAATGGCTTTTTTTGTAGCATCTGGTCTATTCCAGTAGCCTTTAAAGCTTTCTGGTGATTCAATATTGACAATGATTTCTCCCAGTTCTCCTTTTTCCACTACATCCTCTGGAGTTGCATTGCCATCAGGATCTGCCTTAACAATGCGGATACTCTGATGAAATCCTGGCTTACCGGCACATCCTGGTTTTTCCTTCACATTATGGTTTATTGTAAATGTGTAAATTTCAGTGCTGCCAAAATGGTTCACAAACACTTCAGGCTTTAACATCTCAATACATTTTTCTGTTAAAGCTGTTGTCATAGAAGCGCCTGCATAACCAATTTTTTTCAACTTAGACAAATCGAAATGATGAAATTCAGCGTGATTTAATATATCGTGATATAACGTAGGTACTAAGTAAAGGCATGTAATTTCTTCACGTTCTATTAATTCCAACGCTTCCTTTGCATCAAAATCAGGCAGAATAACATATTTTCCATTTAAAAACATAATAGATAGAAGGGAGCGCATTCCCATTGTGTGATAAAGCGGCATTGTCCCTAATGTACTTTCCCCATCTTGATATTGGTTTTGGATAATATGGGCTAGCGCTGCACTATATTCATTTTTGTGCGTTCGAGGAACTCCTTTCGGTTTTCCTGTTGTTCCGGACGTATAAAGCATGAGGGCGACATCGTTATCATCTATCGTTGGCTTTTCCAAGCTGCCAGGACTTCTTTCAACAAGCTCATCATAGTAGATATCAGCTCCTTCTACTTCACCGAACCCAATAAGTATCGGTTTTTGGTGCAGATTTGCTTTCAGCACGGATTCTTGGCTTACGCTCTCGTATACGACAGCAGCAGCCTCAGCATCATTTACACAATACTCAACTTCTTTCACCGAAAGCCGAAAATTAATTGGAGTGTAAATGGCTCCAATTTTTTGCAGCGCCCAATAAATCACCGTATTTTCAAGACGATTTTTTAAAAGAATCATAACGCGGTCATGCTGTTTAATGCCGATTTTTTGAAGTGAAGCAGCGACTTTTTCCACTTCGTTATGATATTGCCTGTACGTATACCTTCTGTCTCCTTCTACAACAGCAAGTCGATTTGGATGACGCTCAACAGCAAATTCAAAAAGAGTTAAAAGGTTCATATCATCATCACCTTTCCACCCGAGCATGATTACTATTTTCTTCAACTGTTTTTTGAATTGCTTCTATAATTCCAACATAACCCGTGCATCGGCATAAATGTCCTGATAGCATTTCTTTTATTTCTTGAACGGAAGGATTCGGATTTTTTTGTAAATAGTCAGTTGCTGACATTAAGATTCCAGGTGTACAGAACCCGCACTGAAGGCCGTGACATTCAATGAAATTTTTTTGTAATGGAGTTAATTGACCGTCTTCTCCCAAACCTTCTACTGTTGTGATCTCCTGCCCATCCACTTGAACCGCAAATATAAGGCAGCTTCGAACAGCTGAACCATTTAAATGGATCGTGCAAGCACCGCACACACCATGTTCACAGCCGACATGCGTGCCAGTGAGACCGCACGTTTCTCGTAAAAAATCACTTAACAGCAATCTTGACTCAACTTGTTCTTTATACTTTTTCCCGTTGATCGTCACTTCAATTTCATGAACGCTCATTGGCTTCACCCCTCGCTCGTTCGTAGGCTGATTTCACCGTACGCACTGCCAATTTTTTCGAAAGATGTCTTCTATATTCAGCAGTTGCGTGTATATCTGACTCTGGATCTACCATTTCATCCACTATATCCTCGACTTTTTGGAGAAGGGAGTCAGATAAAACCTCTCCTTTCATCCATTCGTTTGCCCCTTCAATTAACAATGGCGTTGCTTCAACACCGCCTAATACAAGTCTTACATTTGTAATGCGATCTAAATGATCAATCGTTAATTGACAAGCAGAGGCAACGAGTGCAAAATCACCGTGACGACGAGAAATTTCATAAAATGAATATCCATTTCTTTCTTGTTCTATAGGAATGTGAATTTCCGTCAGCATCTCATTTGGCATTATGTCAGTTGTTAAATAAGTAATAAAGAAATCCTCGACGTTTACTTCTCGCACCTCTTCTTTAGAAGCAATATGAAGGGTCCCTCCGAGCGCCATCAATGAAAGAGGAATTTCAGCTGTTGGGTCAGCATGAACAAGACTTCCTCCAAATGTTCCCCGATTTCTCGTTTGAACGTGCCCAATAAAGGGAACCGCTTCACTTAGAAGCCCTAAATGCTTCTGAACTACATCTGATCTTTCAACTTCCGCCTGCCTCGTTAACGCACCAATTTTAACTTTGTCACTATCAAACTCAATAAATTGCAAATCATGAAGCTGATTAATGTCAATTAAACATTCTGGCGATGATAGTCTCATGTTCATTATTGGTACAAGACTTTGACCACCGGCAATGATTTTCCCGTCAAATCCTGCTTCTTCTAAAAGTGTTAAAGCTTCATCAACTGTTTTCGGGGAATAATAATCAAATTTTACGGGTTTCATATACTCCCCTCCTCGTTTAGTATTTTTAGAATCCTCTTTAGAGAGAGGCATTTTCCAGTTAGACTCTTTGATAACTTTTTCAGATAGTGTTGCTAACTGGCACTATCTGAAAAAGTTCCATTTTAGGGGTAGACTTTTCGTGATGCCCCTAGATAGTAGTATTAAGGATCATTGGGAGAAATCCATCAGCTATGACTACTTATAAAGTCTGTTTCTCCAGCTCTTGTTCGAGCTTCTAACCCGCAATCTTGTTCCCTCTGGCCACCAATGCTGAATGTGACAGCTTCCAGACAGCATGGATTAGAGCAAGTTCTCGTGATTGATCAACAAGTGGGCTGGGGACATCCCGAATAGTCCTTTCCACAGATCCTTACATGAAAGGGGGTATTTTCAGGAAAAGGGCAAAAATCGCTTTAAGGATGCTAAATGTAGCAAACTCCATTCAAAAGGCAGCCAGATTTTCTTATCGGTGCAGAAGACTCAATCGACCTTTTCATTTCGTCCACTCACAGTATGATCTAGCAGTTCAAAGGATTTGGAATTTCCAATTCCTTTGATTTTTGTGCTTGACTTGTATTTTCTCTATTTAAATAGATTGTTCGCTTTTCGCTAGTTCTTTATTAAACTTTTTAAAGAAGTCCTGAATGATTAATTTAGCTACACCATTTAGCATTCTTTGCCCAACCATTGCCACTTTTCCGCCAACTTCCGCTTCATACGTATAGTTCAATTCCGTCTTGTTATCGTCAATTGGAACAAGATCAACAACTCCTGCTGCTTCAACACTTCCTGGTCCGCCTTCCCCTTTTACAATGAGCTTATAATGGTTCGGTTTTTGAACATCAGCAATTTCAATGGTTGATTCATATTTTCCTTTCACAGCTGCAATTCCAATAGATACTTCCGCTTCATATTTGTTTTCATTGACAGGCTCTAATTTTTTACAGCCCATAATGCAATTTTTTAATGCCTCTGGGTCCAGCAGCACTTCCCATGCTTTTTCAATTCCTGCATTTAATGTTACGCTCCCTTTTCCGTTCATGATGAAACCTCCTGTTTTTTAGACTGATTCAAAATGTTCCATACTTTATTTGGTGTTACTGGTAATGAATCAATCGTCACACCATATGGCTTCAACGCATCATTTACTGCATTTGCAATGACAACAGGTGCACTCATTGTATTTCCTTCTCCAAGACCTTTAGCGCCTAATGGTGTAAGTGGTGACGGCGTCTCGATATGTTTGATCGTTACATTTGGTACTTCAGGCGCTGTTGGACATAAATAATCCATAAACGATCCAGTTAAAAACTGACCTTTTTCATCGTAGACGAGCTCTTCATACATGGCGCCGCCAAGCCCATGGACCAGGCCTCCCAATATTTGTCCATCGACAATAAGCGGATTTAATAGTTTTCCTGCATCGTGAACCGTGAAATAATCAAGAATGTGAATGTCACCCGTCTCTGGATCAATTTCAACTGTCACTAAATCTGCAACAAATCCATACGTAACCGATGAATTAATTAAATCCTGATCATCCGGCGGTTCAGCCTGGGCTGTATAATAGGCTGTTTCATAAATTCCAGGCTCCATCCCTTCTGGTAAAGAAAGCGGATTCCAATGGGCTGATCCAACAACCCTTTTTATAGAAATTGATTTAGATGGATCGGTTTTGGAAACAATGTTGCCTTTTTCAATTGTTAAATCTTCTTCCTTAGCTTTTAAAAAATGTGCGGCAATTTTGATAAGCTTATTTTTTACCTTATGTGCTGCGTAGTACACTGCACTTGATCCGAGTGACGCAAACCGGCTGGAATAGCTTCCAGAAGCAATGGACCATGCACTTGTTGCTGTATCAAGTTCAGCTACAACATTAATTTTTTCATGCGGAATTCCGAGAATTTCCGATACGATTTGGCTAGCGACCGTTTCATGCCCTTGTCCGGATGGTGTTGTACTAATGCGCACATTCACATTTCCCATAGGATCCATCGAAATCGTCGCCGCTTCTGAACAACCAGATTTCGGCAATCCTGCTTTTCTTTCCTCTGGAGTTAAGGCGATCGTAATGTACCCCATATTCGAACCGGATGGTTCAACGATAACAGCGAGTCCAACACCAAGAAGCTTTCCCCTCTTGCGTGCTTCAGCTTGTTTTTTTCTGAATTCATCATATTTACCGATTTTTAATAGCAGGTCAAATGCTTTTTCATAGTCGCCGCTGTCATACACTCCACCAGATGCCGTTCTGTATGGAAATTGTTCTTTTTTAATTAAATTCCGTCTGATCACTTCAGCTGGCTCTAATTTTAATTCATCTGAAATGATTTGCATGATCCGTTCAAGAGGGAAATACGTTTCTTGTCCCCCATATCCGCGTATAAGCCCTGTTGGCAATTTATTCGTCATGACGGCATACGCATCAATCATTAAGTTGGGAATATCATAGGCACCGGTTGTGTTAGCATGATTCCGGTACAGACATGCCGGCTCTGGTGCCCGGATATATGCACCAACATTGTCAATCATTTTCATTTTTAATCCGAGTATTTTTCCGTCATTTTTTACTGCTGCTTCAATATATGTGACTCGATCCGTACAGCTTGAACTAGCTGCTAAATGCTCCTGCCTGTCCTCGATCCATTTCACTGGACAGCCTACGAGACGGCTTACAACGGAACAAAGAACGATATACGGGAATATTCCTGCCTTAATTCCATAGCTGCCGCCAATATCTTTTGGTATAATAATCCGCAACCGATTGCTTGGAATTTTTAATGCACCTGCCATAATCGAATGAAGTACAAACGGCCCATGAAAGTTCGCGTGAACTGTATAACTATCAGAGCTATGATCGTATTGGGCGACAATACCATATGTTTCAACTGGTGTTGCAGAATATTTCGGAAAATGAAAACGATGCTTGATGATTTTGTCAGCCTGCTCAAAAGCCTTCTCTACATCTCCATAATGAAAAGTTCGATGATTAGCGATATTTGAACCAACATTTTCATGTAAAATAGGTGCTCCTTTTTCGAGCGCACGTTCAATATCTACAATTGGTTCAAGATTTTCATATTTCACCTTAATTTTTTCTAACGCATCCTCCGCAATATATCGGTTTTTTGCCACGACAACTGCTACTGGCTCACCTACAAAACGAACTTTATCAATAGCAATTGGATAATAGTGTACTGGAGCACTGACGCCAACACTAAAAGGATTTAATAGAGGATGTACATCCTTACCTGTTACAACACCCTTTACTCCAGGAATTTCTAAGGCTTCCGAATAATCGATAGACACAATTTTGGCATGCGGATAAGGGCTCCTTAAAATGGCCACATGACCAGTATTCGGCGGGGTACCGATGTCATCAATATATTTTCCCTGACCAGTCAATAATCTAGCATCTTCAACACGCGTCACTCTTTTCCCAATCACTTTACTCATTTAACTTACCTCCTTCCGAAGAAATCTCTCATAATTTTGTGGTGACTCAATAACTTGAGGATATTGCGATCGCAGCAAAACAAATATCATTACGAATTTTTGCCCTTTTGGCTCATCCCTTTAAAGAACTGGATGACCTTTTTAATTCGATATTTTGCTTGAACAATAAACAGGTTCCCATTTCTTTCATAGCATTGAATCACGGCACAATAACGCAACAACGGTGTCAGTCTTGTCAGATGCATTTTTTAATCTTATTTTTAGCAATGTAATCAGCCTTGATTGGTAATATCTACAAAAACCAATCGGTTTACTTATTTCATAGAAACTTCCGTTCAGAGTTAAGACAGCAGCAATACCGCTTAACTGAGGTTTTTTACTTTCATCCACGGTATTTTGGTCAATACCTTTCCAATAGATGGTATTAATAGATTGTGTTTGACCATCCACTTTGAAAAAACTGCAGCTGATATCACTCAACAAAATATGTTTTTTCACCTTTATGACTGATGTATCTTTTTTAGGAATAAGCCATTGCCGCCAGCTCTGATAATTTCTTTCCTGTTCCGCCTCTGTACACCGTCATAATTTCAGCCAAAATACTAAAGGCAATTTCTTCCGGTGTTTTCGCTCCAATATCAAGACCGATAGGACTATGAATTTGCTGAATAGAAGGATAAGCCTTCAGAGTTTGGCTGCTTTCAATTAATTGGGCAGTTCTTTTTTTCGGACCTAATAGACCAATGTAAGCCGCATTTGAATGAATGATGGATTCTAATATTTCTTGATCGTGTAAAAAATTGTGTGTCATTATAATGACATATGTGTTTTCATTAAACGAAACGTCAGGAACAGACCCTTTAGGATAAACTTGGATAAAATCAGCATCAGGAAAATTATTTTCATTGCAATAAGTAGGACGATGGTCAAGAACAGTCACAATCCATTTCAAGCTTTTCGCCATTTTGACAAGCGGAATGGCATCAGGACCTGCGCCAAAAATCTTTAAGTGTGGTGGTGGACTTAATGATTCATAATATACGTACAATTCTTTTTCACCACCTAAATAAACCATTTCATTTTTTAAATTGTTTTTCCGATCTTGATAATCATGAGCAATTTCAGAAACGGTAATAAGTGAGTCGTCATTACTTTGCAAAGGGTCTAGGATCCACATTTTTCCTTGAAGATTTTCATCTTTCGCATTCACGATCGTGACAGCGTGTAATTGTTTTTGGAGGGATTGTGAAAAATATTGATCAATCACTTCTGTCCTTTCAGGCTGCTTTTTTGGCAGATATGGTTGTAAAAAAATGTTCATTTTTCCATTACAGCCGACACCAAGTCCCCAAACAATATCCTCTTCTCCGTAAAAATCATAGTGGAGAACTGCCGGTTTTCCCGTTTCGAGCACTTTTACAGCATGTTCCACAATATCTGCTTCGACGCAGCCTCCGCTTAAAAGACCTGTTAGCTTTCGATCTTCTGATACGAAGCATTTTGCCCCTGTCTTTTGGTAGGTAGATCCTTTTGTAGAAATAATGGTTCCAATAACACCTGATAACCCTTCCTTTTTGCAGCGTTCCAATTCCTTTTTAATCGTAATCACGACTTCACCTCCTATTCTTTAAAATGAAACTGCTCCCGATACTCTCTTGGCGTCTTCCCAACCAATTTTTTAAAAGCGGTTGCAAAATAGCTTGCATTTGAAAAACCGGTATTGTTAGCGATAATTTCAATCGGAAGACTCGAAACTCTAAGCAGCGTTTTAGCTTTTTGAACTCTAACAAACGATAAATATTCCACAAATGTCATACCAACTTCTTCTTTAAACAATCGGCTGAAATAAGATGGACTTAAATATACTTGATTTGCTACTTCTTTTAGAGTAAGAGCATAGCCATAATTCATTTGAATAAACTGAATGGCACTTTCGATCGGATTTTTTAAGTCAGAGGAAAAATGACTTTTACCATTGATGGTTTGATTAATTTCTTTATTTAATCCTTGGGGCAAAATCCGCTCAAATGTATCAAGCAGTTCATTTTTGGAAAGCGGTTTCAACAAATAAGCTGAAAAACCTGAGTTGATCGCTTCCTGAACAAACTCGAACATTTTTAACTGAGTCACAACAATCACGGGCAAATCTGGATACAGTTGCAACGCTGATCTCCCTAATTTAATACCGTCTATATCTGGCAAGGAGATATCCACAATGAGTATAGTCGGTCGATTTTGCTTTAAAAGGATCATACCTCGTTGAGATGTACTTGCTTCATAAATGGAAAGAAAGCTGAATTTACTATCTTCAATAATTGACTTTAAATCCTTCCGAGCAGATTTATCATTATCAACAATTAATACATCAGCCAATTGCTCCCCTCCTTGCTTCTATATATTAGATAAAAATGTATTTTAATGGTTTAAAAATTTTGCGATTTCAATTTTAATTTTTTTCTCTTTCGAATTTTCTAAAAAAAATAAAAAACAATCAGCATTTCATCACCAAACGCCGATTGTTTATCCTCCTATATATGACATCTCAATTTTATTTTTGTTCAACATACCTTTGTTTTCTGTACGTTCAACAGAATATTGATCTTTACGATTTTGCCAAACACGTTCAATAGCCATTTTGATTTCTTCTGGACTTTTTCCTGAACGAATGAAATCCCGTAAATCAAATCCTTCGTGGGCATATAAACAAGTGTACAGCTTTCCGTCTGATGAAATACGCGCCCTCGTACAGCTTGAACAAAATGGTTCTGATACTGATGTAATAAATCCGATTTCTGAACCTGTGTCTTGATGACGATATCTCTTGGCTACCTCTCCAAAGTAGTTTTCATCAATTGGTTCAATGGAATAAACAGAACTAATCATCTTTACAATATCTTTTTTTATCAAGACATCTTTCATATTCCAGCCGTTTGTATTGCCTACATCCATAAATTCAATAAATCTTAATGGAATCCCCTTGTTTTTAAAGTATTCCGTCATCGGCAAAATTTGGTGATCATTTACTCCTTTTTGTACAACCATATTTACTTTAACCGAAAATCCGATCGATACAGCATAATCAATATTTGCCAAGACCGTTTTTGCTGATATATTTCGTCCATTTAGACGGCGAAACGTATCGTCATCAATTGCATCAAGGCTGATGTTCAATCGGCGAAGACCTGCTTCATACAATTTTGAGCCATACTTTTTTAAATACACGCCGTTTGTTGTCAAACCAATATCATGAATTCCTTCAATTTTTGAAAGCATGGCAATTAGTTTATATACATCCTTTCGAAGAAGCGGTTCGCCTCCAGTCAGCTTAATTTTCTTCACGCCAAGCTCAACAAAAATTTTCGTGAGCCGGACAATTTCTTCAAACGTCAACAAGTGATCCTTCGGAAGGAATTGATAATCATCTCCGAATATCTCTTTTGGCATACAATACGTGCACCGGAAATTGCATCGGTCGGTTACAGAAATACGCAAATCGCGCAAAGGGCGGTGCCTCTGATCCAAGACTTGGTTCTTTTTCATTTTTTATCACATTCCTTTATAAGGATTTTCAAAAATGATCGATATTATAAATGTTATCCTATCAAATTATTAAAACGGTTTCAAAAATATTGCATGAAAGGCAAAAGGACACTCCTTTTTCTTTCCTATAAAATTTTGTATAACAAAGAGGACTCCTTACAGATTATTTAGATAAAACGAAAAAATAACTACTGTTACACTTTGTCGTCAATCAGAAACAAAAACCGCCCGGTAATCCGGTTGGTCGTTTCGCATAATTTTAAAAAGCACTTCCTTTTATCAATTTAGATTCTAAGACCAGAAAGAGCTTATCAATGATTAAAAACTACAGCAAGTAAAAAAACTTGCATATTGAGGCTTGACATATTTTTATAACAACATTACAATAGATATTGTCAAAAAAACGCATTAGAAATTCATCTGTTTTGTTAATATGATTCCGTAGCTCAGCAGGGAGAGCGCCACCTTGACAGGGTGGAGGTCGCTGGTTCGAGCCCAGTCGGAATCATCATTAAAAACCTTAGTATGTCGTGGTTCTTGTGAAATACAAGAATCGCGTTTTTTTTCTCTTCTTTTTTGCCGACTTTTTGACGGCGAAACATTAAAATATCAGGTTTATTCAACAGACTATTTAACTTGTAATTTTTTAAAATGTAAATTTTGTTTACACCTTTTATATTGTTCAAATTTTCCATTTTAACAATTTTAGTTATATTCACCTTTTTTGACTGTGCAATATGTTTTAACTCTAAATAAAGTTAGGTACAGCGAGCTAATTGGCGACGAATTTGGCGACCGAATGGCGACAACAATAATTAGCAACACAATGTTTTATTTAATCTTCTTATCAATTGTTTTTAACAAATTACGTTTCTCCTTGTTTTAAAATATGCAAACTAGTTTTTTTACTTAAACTTTTTGATTCCTCCATTCAACAACAGTTGCGTTTGAAAAATTAAATTTTGGGATGACCAGATTTCAACAAAATTAAAAATGTACAGACCTTTGTCTGTTTAGGCCGATCCAAGCCTTTTGGGTCGGCTTCTTTTTTCGGCATGAAAAAATCGGATGAGACTTTAGTTCAATTAGACTAGAAAATTTAATTTTCTGTAAAAAAAATAAAATTTTCTAAATTAAATCTTGTAAATTTTTCCTACCACGCTGTATAATCAATTTGATCTATTCAGTACTCGGAGGGATTTTGATGAAATTACGTAAGCTATTGTTTTCGATAGTGTTTGCTTTTTCTTTTCTGTTGATCCCGTTTCACGAAACAACAAGCGCTCAGGCAAAAAATATGTATGTTCATTTTATTAATGTCGGACAAGGAGACGCAATTTACATAAAAGCTCCAAATGGAGAAGATATTCTCATTGATGGCGGAAATAACAATTATGGAGATGACGTTGTTAATTATTTGAAAAAGCAAAAAGTGGATGATATCGAAATAATGATTGCAACTCATCCGGACGCAGATCATATTGGCGGTCTGGACACTGTGCTATCTGCTTTTCGAGTAGAGCAAGTGTATGCGCCAAAAGTCAGCCATACGACGGAAAGCTACAAAGACTTTTTAAATGCTGTTAAGCGTGAAGGCAAAAAAATAAAGACCGCTCAAGCAAATGTTGCTTTGCCGATCAAAGGAGTTACCGCAAAATTCGTTGGGCCTGTCAAAGCATATCCAAAAAGCGACTTAAATAACTGGAGTGCTGTTTTAAAGCTTACTTACGGTAAAAAATCATTTCTTTTCACTGGCGATGCGGAACTTAAAGCAGAATCGGATATGATTAAAGCTAAACAAAATTTGCGAGCTGACGTCCTAAAAGTAGGACACCATGGTGCCAAAACATCTACAAGCACAGCGCTGTTAAACTCAGTAAAACCGACATATGCCGTCATTTCCGTCGGCAAGAACTCATACGGCCATCCTACTCAAGATGTGATCAATCGGCTGAAAACATACAAAATAAACACTTTTAGAACGGATAAACAAGGCCATATTGTTGCAACAACGAACGGCTCCAATCTTTCCTTTAATGTAAAAGCGGCATCGTCCGGTGCAGCAAGCAAACCAACTAGCTACAAATTAACAGCAAGTGTCGATAACAAAACTCCAAAGCAAAACTCAACAATAATACTGAATGTAAAAGGGCTGCCAAACGGAACAAAATATAAAGCTGTTTTTAAATACAAAAGCAAAAACACCACTTATACCGGTACTATTGGCAAGCCATTGTCGGTAAAAATCGGCCGTGCTGCAAAAGGTTATACTGTTAAAATCGATGTATCAGCCACTTATAAAAACAAAACTTATAAAGCACAAACATCTTTCACTCCTAGATAAGGTGGGACATTATGAAATTTATTATTGATCGATTTGAAAATGACATCGCAGTCTGCGAAGATGAAAACGGCAAAATAATCGAAATTTTAAAAAGCCAGTTGCCTAAAAATGCAGAAACGGGAGATGTAATTATTCAGAAAAATAACCGTTATTATGTCGATAAACAAGAAACAAGCAAACGAAGACAAGAAATTGAAGAGTTAATGGACGAATTGTTTGAAGATTAATCGTTTTTTCAATTAAGATTCCAAGCAAATATGATTGAAGTGGAAGTGTCAAATGATGCTTCCACTTCATTATTTTTTGCCGTTTTAGAATCGCGCCTATAGAGCTGATCATTCATTTTTTCCTCTATGCTTGGTTTTTATAGATTTAAATTTTCGTGTTCTATCGGATTTCATTTTGCCGTCTAGGTTGAAATGCCGCTCCATTTCCCACCTATTCGTGACATAAAGCGGTTTTTCTTAAACAACATTTTGAATTTTGCAGCATAAAAATAAATCGGCCTTCTGCAAATTAATGGATTGATTCCAACACACCCTTTCTGTCTCTCCGACATTTTATCCTGATTTTGTTCGTTCCAATGTGAATTGCTCTCCACGTTTATTCTGCGTCTCAATGATTCCGCCTGTAAGAAGACTGAATCATGTTCTAATCAATGGATCGATTCTTCCATGACAACCTGTCTTCTTTAAATGCTTTCACCCTTCACTTTTTGATCAGCTTTGTATTTCCATATATATTGAAACGCATATAATGCGATGAAAATGATGAGACCTGAAATGTCTGAAAAACGTTCTGGATAAATCAGCAACAGCCCGGCCACGACCGCGGCAATTCGTTCAATCAAATGCATTTTTCTCATCCAATATCCGATCATCCCGGCTCCAATTGCGATCATTCCGCAAAACGCCGTAAAGACTACCCATAAAATTCCAAGCCATGTCGTATCAATCATTAACATTTGCGGAGACAAAACGAAAATATACGGAATGATAAAGGCGGCGATTGCCAATTTTGAAGAGTGAATTCCCGTTCGGATCGGTTCCCCCCCTGATACACCGGCTGCGGCAAAGGCTGCAAGAGCAACTGGCGGTGTAATGTCGGCAATAATCCCGAAGTAAAACACAAATAAATGTGCAGACAGATCAGGTACCCCCAACAAAATAATCGCTGGTGCAGCAATCGTTGAGGTAATAACATAGTTCGCTGTAGTCGGCGAACCCATTCCAAGTATCAACGAAGCTATCATCGTCAGCATTAATGTCGGAATGAGATTGCCCCCGGCGATATCAAGCAGCCCGTTGGCAAGCTTCAAACCAAGCCCGGTTTTCGTCACAACGCCGACAATAATTCCGGCAGCGGCTGTTGCTGCCGCAACCCCTAACGCTGTACGGGCGCCGCCGACGAGCGCTAATACAATATCCTTAAATGTCATCCGATTCTCACGATTTAAAAATCCAGCGACAATCGAAATGACTATCGAATAAATGGCAGCATGTGTAACGGTCACTCCTGACATTAGCAAAATAATAATAACAACGATCGGGGCTAACAAATGCAGTTTTTTCAAAATTTCTTTCCGATTCGGCATTTCTTCTTTTGACAAGCCTCTTAAACCGATTCGCTTTGCTTCAAAATGAGTCATGATCCAAATCCCTGCAAAATATAGAATAGCCGGAATAGCTGCCGCTTTGGCAATGTCCCAATACGTAATGCCGTTCCCGATAAATTCAACCATTAAAAACGCAGCTGCTCCCATAACCGGCGGCATTAACTGACCGCCTGTAGATGAAGAAGCCTCCACCGCTCCTGCAAAATCTTTGTTATAACCAAGCTTTTTCATCATCGGGATGGTAAACGCGCCGGATGTGACGACATTGGCAACTGAACTTCCGCTGATCGTTCCTTGAAGGGCACTGGAAAAAATAGCTACTTTTGCAGGACCGCCAATTCTGCGCCCTGCAACGGCAACGGCCAAATCATTAAAATATTGACCGATCCCTGTTCTGATTAAAAAGGAGCCGAAAAGGAGAAACAAAAAGATGAAGGTTGATGACACGCCGAGCGGAGTTCCTAAAATCCCTTCGGTTGTAAAGAACATAGTTTGAACAATTCGTTCAGCGCTAAGTCCGCTATGCTGGAGAAAATTAGGCATGCTAGGACCAAAATAGGCATACGCCAAGAAAAGCAGCGCGATGATCGTAATCGGCAGCCCAACAGCCCTCCTTGTCGCCTCTAAAACTAGTAAAATAGCTAAAATTCCGATATAAAAATCCATATCTGTTAATACTCCGACGCGCATTACAATGTCATCAATGAACAGCGGCCAATATGCTCCAACGCCAATGCTTAAAAGCGCAAGGATGATATCATACCAAGCCACTTGAAATTTATATTCTTTCCTCTTTTTTCGATTAGCCGGAAACAAAAGAAAAATCAAAGCAAGCGCAAAACCGAGATGGACAGAGCGCTGGATTTGCGCTGTAAAAACACCGAAAATTGATGTATACAACTGAAACAGCGAAAATGCCAATAATCCGGCAAATGCGATGCCGCCCAACACGCCTTTTAGTTTCCTCGTTCCTGCTTCAGGATCATATTTTTCCATCAGCATTTGCTGCTCTTCTTCTGACAGTACGTCAAATTTCTCTTTACTCACGAATATTCACTCCTTTCACCTGCTGCCAAATACTGATTTTTGCCGGTTTTATTCTTACCCATGAGCCGTATCCAAAAAAATCCGCCAATTTGTAGCTGTTACCTTGATAAACAATTCGGTGATCGGCCTGTACTTGTCCAATTCTCAAATCAATATAGGAAAATTCTCGCTCCATGTTTTTTATAAAAAATTTGCCATCCTTTTCTAAAAATTTCCCCTCCCCTTCCACATTAGAAGGCATTCCAACAGCAAAATTTTCATACTCAAGTTCTGTCTGAATGATTTTGTTATTGCGTAATGTATATGTCTCCTTCACATCCGTAAGATGGATGGAATGAGTGTACTGAATTTGAAACAAGTCATCATCACGGACAGGCAGATAACCTAATAAGTCATTCTGATCTTCATGATAAAAAGCGATGGCATTTACAATAGGAAGGAAAAATAAAAAAACGTTGATTGTCATAAAAAGGGGAAGACAGATGAAAAAAGCTTTCATCCTAGCTCTCATGAAAATCCCCGCCTAAAATGGAGTTACATAAATGAAATCGATAGACCGTTTAAAACGGTCTATCTTTGATACGTTATGGCTGGATTCCTTTTTCTGAAAAATACGTTTCAGCCCCTGAATGAAGCGGCAAATTGCCTATTCCATCAAGGGCTGTCTCCGCTTTGATTAATTTGCCTTTTGCGTGAGTAATTTTATTTGTATTTTCAAAAATCGCTTTTGTAATATTGTATACGGCATCTTCATCCAATTCGCCGCGGACGACCAGCATCGCTTTTACAGCGACTGTTTTTACGTCCTCAGGAATTTTATATGTCCCCTTTGGTACTGTATCTTCAGCATAGTAAGGATATTTTTCGATCAATTGTTTGATTTTGTCATCCGCAATCGGAATTACTTTAATTTCTTTTTGTGCTGAGAGCGATTCAACTGCAGCCGTCGGTGTACCCGCAGTAATGAATGCAGCGTCTATGCTCCCGGATTGAATGCCGTCCGTTGATTCGTCAAAAGATAAGCTTTGCGCTTTAATATCATCAAAGCTTAATCCATGAATTTCTAAAATTTGCTGTGCGTTTGCATTCACTCCAGATCCAGGGGCACCAACGGAAACCGACTTGCCTTTCAAATCTTCAACAGAATTGATGCCGCTATCTTTTGTTGTAATAATTTGTACAGTCTCCGGATATAAAGTCCCAATTGCTTTAACATTGTCGACTTTATTGTCCTTGAACATCAATTCACCGTTTAATGCATAAGCAGCAATATCAGTTTGCGAGAACGCAATATCAGCTTCACCGCTTTTTAGAGCCTGCATATTTTCTGCAGATGCTCCAGAAGATTGTGCATTTGCATTAAAATCTGTTTCTTCCGAAATAATTTGCGCCATCGATCCGCCGAGCGGGTAATAAGTTCCTCCTGTGCCTCCGGTTAAAATGCTTAACGTCTTGCTTCCTGCCTTTTCCCCGCTTTGATTGGAGCCATCACTTTTGCTGCTTCCTCCTTCGTTGTTATTTCCACACGCAGAAATGATCATTATGAAAAGAAGAGCTGTTAAGAATATAAGTCCGCTTCGCCATTTGATCATTGATACTCCCCCTTTTAAAATTCTTTTAACATTGGATGCATTACTATCATATTAAGGAACAAATGAAAAAATGTAAGATAATGTGTCAGCTAAACTATCAACATAAAAAAAGACAGGAATTGTCGGTATTCGACATCTCCCTGTCTTCTATTAAGGTAAGAAAAAATTTATTGATAGGCCAAAACAGTAGAAAGACCAGACTCCAAATCATTTTTTAAGTCTTCAAAATTTTCTAGTCCTACGCTTAATCGAAGAAGACCATCGGTTATCCCTCTTTTGATCCGTTCTTCTTTCGGCATCGCGGCATGGGACATTTTAGCTGGATACGACAAGATCGATTCAACTGCACCAAGGCTGACCGCGAAAACAGGCAGCTGAACATGATCAGCAAGAATCTTGACCGCTTTTTCATCTTCTAGTTCAAACGATAAAACCGCTCCACCGTTGACACTTTGCCGCAAATGAATATCTGACCCTGGGTGATCGTGAAGACCCGGATAGTACACTTTTTTAATGGCAGGGTGCTTTTTCAAAAATTCTGCTAATTGAGAAGCTGTTTTGACGGATTGATCCAGCCGCACATGAAGTGTTTTTAACCCTCTTAATACAAGCCAGCAATCATGCGGGCCGAGAACAGCGCCGAAGGCATTTTGAAGCTTGTAAAGCTCTTCGCCAAGCTTTTCATCCTTCACAACTGCCAGTCCTGCCAAACAGTCGCTATGACCTGCCAAAAATTTTGTTGCACTATGTAAAACAATATCGGCCCCTAAATCGAGAGGCCTTTGCAAAGCCGGAGTCATAAATGTATTATCAACAAATGTTAAACAGCCGTTTTCTTTTGCAAGCTTCACAATTGCTCGAATGTCCGTCACTTTTAACAGCGGATTCGAGGGCGTTTCAATGTAAATCACTTTTGTGTTCGGACGTATATTTGCTTTTACGGCATCAAGGTCCGTCATGTCGACAAACGTATATTCAATGCCAAAGCGCGATAAAACATCGGCAACGATCCGGTATGTTCCGCCGTACACATCTTCTGTGACCAAAACATGATCACCGGAAGAAAGTAAAAGAAAAGCTGTTGATATAGCGGCCATTCCAGAAGCAAACGCAAAGCCTCTCACTCCGCCTTCCAGTTCGGCAATCGCCTCTTCCAACGCTTTTCGTGTTGGATTTCCTGAACGGCTGTAGTCAAATTCAGGAGATTCATCCAATGTTTGCTGATGGAACGTTGACGCTTGCTGAATCGCCACGCTGACAGCACCGGTTGTCGGGTCAACCTTATGTTTATTATGAATCAATTTTGTTTGAAAGCTCCATTGGTCATGCATTTAGTAAATCCCCTTTCGCAGCTGCTTGCAATGCCTGCTTGAGATCTTCCTTCAAATCCTCCACGCTTTCAATCCCTACAGAAAAACGGAGAAGCCGGTTGCATACACCGTTTTGAATTCGGATTTCTTCCGGAATATCCGCATGAGTTTGGGTAGCTGGATACGTTATAAAGCTTTCTACCCCTCCAAGGCTTTCCGCAAAACAGATTAATTTCAGATTCTGCAAAAACGGGTTGACCCATTCTTCTTTTTTCACACGGAAGGAAAGCATTCCGCCTCTGCCAGGATATAATACATCATCAATTTCAGGAAGCTCTTTTAAATATGCCGCCAGCTCCCTTGCATTTTCCTGATGTTTGGCCATTCTCAATGATAAAGTTTTCATTCCTCTAAGCAGCAGCCACGAATCAAAAGGAGATAATACCGCACCAATTGCATTTTGATGCATGGCTAATTTTTCGCAAATTTCTTTCCCTTTTGCACAGACCAGGCCGGCAAGGACATCGTTGTGACCGCCTAAATATTTCGTTGCGCTGTGAATCACGATATGCGCTCCTTCTTCAATCGGACGCTGCAAAACAGGTGTGTAGAACGTATTGTCAACGATCAGCAGCAAATTGTGCTTTCGGGCCAATTCCGCCAACAAGGAAATCGATGTTTCCTGCATAAGCGGGTTAGTGGGGGTTTCCAAAAAAATCGCTTTAGTATTTTCGTTTATTAATGATTCCGTATATTCGCGAGACGTAAAATCGTCATAGTGGAAGGAAAGACCGTATTTGCGCCACTCTTCTTCAAACAAGCGGTATGTCCCGCCATATAAATCTTTTGAAACGATCAGTTCATCTCCACTTTTAAATAAAGCCATAATCGTCTGAATCGCTGCCATTCCGGAAGAAAATGCAAATCCTTGATCGGCTCCCTCCAATTTGGCTATGGCGTCCTCGACAAGCTCTCTCGTTGGATTTTTTGTCCGAGTGTAATCATAACCTGTTGATTCACCTATTCCTTTATGCCGGTAGGCTGTGGACAAATAAATGGGGGCGCTTACTGTTCCTGTAAGAGCTTCACTTCGATTTCCTAATTGGGCCAAAACTGTTTCAATATTCATCTTTGACTTTCCTCCTTTTTTAGTTAGTAAAAATGTGCTGCTTTCATTGCCTGTAGAGGAGGCTTGAAAAATAAAACGCCCTCTTCATAAGAAGAAGGCGTTTATTGTTTGGCTCCTTCTTATCTTCCAAGCATATCTTACGGCAAAATGCTTGCTGGATTTAGCACCTTGGTACAAAGGTTATCATGCCGCCGTCCTTGTACCGGTTGCTGAGACTTCTTCGGGCCAGTTCCCTCCGCCTCTCTCGATAAGAATTCCGATATGAACTTTTGATAGGTATAACTTTACCTCAGTTTTAAAAAAAATTCAAGACGTTTCCTGCCAACAATTCCGATAACTTTGATTTATTTTCAGTAAAACTAAAGAAAAATAAGAACATTCTTTAAATAATCCGTCGATTCTTGAAATGTTTTTTTACGAAAGCCAAAAGGGAAATTTTTTTGTATGGATCACCTTCGATCCTCCATCATTTCAATGAAAGTGGTTTTATTTTCCCCTGAGGCTTCCCAAATTTTAATAGATTTTAAAATGCAAATATCCAATTCGGAAGCTGTCGTATTTGGAGAAAAATTGTGAACGAGGTGATCTTCTTTAGAGGAATTGGAAAATTTTAAGAGAATTTAATAAACAGAGAATGAAACGATTGAATTGGCAAACTAATCGTTTGATAAATTTTTCGCCAACTTCAGTCAAACGAACCCGTATTCCATAAAGCAGCTGAACGGAAAACGAAGATGCGATATTTGTTTTTCAGGTGAAGCTGGGAAGCAAAAAAAGATGAACATAAACGATGCCGTTGGAAAATTTGCTGAACATTCTTTACCGATGCGCCTTCTCTTTTTTATCAATATTATGGAAAGGGATGACTGTTTATGATGCTGTATATAATCGACAGCATACGAACCAATAATTTTCATGGCGAGCAAATGATGGGGCAAATCAAAATTATGTGAGAAAACGCTTCCCGCAAACTGGAACATCATCAAAACAATGTGTACGGAGTTTATAATGATTATGAAAGCGACTACAGAGGAGATTATTTATTTAGCATTACAATTGAAGAAAATAATGGGGAAGCTTTTAATTGAAATCCCAAGGAACATGAAAATAAATTTTTTCAAGTAGATAAAACGGACGAACAAGGCATTTTTAAAACTTGGAGTAAGATTTGGAAGCAAGAAGAAACTGGTTTATTAGAGCGGGCTTACACATATGATTTTGAAAAATACAGCCCAAATGGAGAAATTGAAATTCATATAGCCATTAAGTAATGGCAAACAATGTGAAAAAACGTGAGCTTATTCGAGCGATTTGGATAAAAAGCTCTCACAACAACGGAATCCCAATATACAGGCATAGTCATAAACAACTTTTGGGATAAGCCCTGTTTTAACAACTGCTTCATCTTGAATTTACATCAACAAAAAATGCAAAAATAAGCCCCCTATCCAGAAGCCGCATAATATCAAAAAGCTTCTGTATAGGGGGGTTATTGCTTAATTCAAAAAGCTTGTATCTACAAGACCTTTAAGATCCGGTTTTTCTTTTAAAAATTTCAAGTCATAAGAAGAGTTAGAAAAGTCTTGAAGAACTTTTTCATCCACTTCGGTTGTATAGCGGACACGTTCCCAAGCGCTGTCGATAATTTCTGGGTCAAGCTCTTGATTTGTTATTTCTTTAATCGATTGAATGGCAATATCGCGTGCTTCCTCTTTGTTTTTATTGATGAAGTCGACTGCTTTTTTGTGGGCTTTGACAATATTTTGAACTAAATCTTTATTTTCTTTAATAAATTTGTTGCTCGTCACTAAAACAGTGTTCGGAAGCGTTGTGCCATAGGCGATATCTTTCGTATCGACAATCACTTTCGCCCCGTCTTTTATTAATAATGAAGCCCAAGGCTCAGGCACAGCGGCTAAATCCACTTTTCCCGATTCAAAGAAAGCTTGATATTGAGCCGGGTTTCCGGTTGTATGCTTTAATGTTCCGCCGATTCTAGATGAAGCAATGTCGTAATCTTGCAAGTACGTTTCAAATTGGACATCGTGAGTGCAGCCGACACCAGGAGTAATGAATGTTTTATTATGAATATCATCTAAGCTTTCGATTCCGCTTTTTTTGCTTGCCACGACGACAGTACCCCCAGATGACGCACCGGCAATAATTTTCACGTCTGCACCATTAGAATAGTTATTCATGACAGGAGCTGGACCGACAAGCCCGGCGTCAATTTCGCCGGTTTTCAACGCTGTCATAAAAGCGCCGCCATCCGGAAAAGTTTTATATTCAATCTCTACCTGATCCCCTAGTGCTTCTTCATAGTAGCCCTTTTCCTTCGCAATCATCGCCGGAACATGGTCAATATTTGGGAAATAGCCGATGACTACTTTATTTTTTCCGCTTTCTTCTTTTCCTGATGCCTCATTCCCTCCGCCGGCTCCGCAGGCAGATAAAATCCCAATTAACAACAAGGTGATAAATGATAACAGCAAACCTTTTCTCTTCATAATCTCAACTTCCTCCTTTATTGTTCAAGCAATCCCCATTTTTTCATCACTTTCTTTTCAATTCTGCTGAAAAATACTAAATCTACTAAAATTCCAATTAAGGCAATGATAAATATTATGCCCATCACTAACGCCATATCGCCAAAATCTGATGCGAATTTTAACGTATAGCCTAAACCCGGGCCGGTGCTTAACAGCTCGCTTCCCATCAGGCCTCTCCATCCAAACGCCCAAGCAAGCCTTGCACCAGTTACTGCATGCGGGATGGCTGCTGGAAAAATCACGTGTGTAAACAGAGAAAATCCGCTGTAATCCATTGTCCTTGCCGCATTTGTATATATTGGAGGAACGCTTTTAATCCCTGTCCGCATATTCAATGTCATCACAAGCGTTCCACCGAGCACGACAATAAAAATGATCGCTTTTTCATTTAAACCGAACCAGATGATGGCTAGAGGCAGCCAAACGATGCTCGGCACGCTTTGCAACGGCAAAATTAAAGAGCCAATGGTATCATCAATTACTTTCGATTTTGCAAAAACGACGCCTAACACTGTTCCAAGAATAAGAGCAATCACAAGCCCGATTGCCAGCCGCTGAAAACTTGCCAGCAAATCATAAACAAGAGTTAGATCAGCAAAACCGTTCCACAATGCCTGAAAAATATCGCTCGGAGCCGGAAAGACGACAGCCTTAATATTTAACAGCTTGACGATTGCTTCCCATATACCCAGTGCGGCTGCATAAAAAATGATTCGTTTAACGACCTGCTGCATAACTTTCTTCCTCTTTCACTACTTTATCAATTTCTGACTTCAACAGCTTTTGAATGCGCTCTTCATATTCAGCAAGCTGCTTTCTAAATTCATCACGAGGTCTCGGAAAAGACACTTCTATTTCATCAATAATTCTCCCAGGCCTTGTACCCATGACGATAATACGGTCCGATAATTTTAACGATTCTTGAATGCTGTGCGTAACAAAAAGAATTGTTTTTTTCGTATCGATCCAAATTTTTTCCAACACTTCGTGCAGGCGTGATCTCGTCTGCTCATCCAGCGCTCCGAACGGCTCATCCATTAAGAGCACCTCAGGATCCATCGCCAAAGCTCTTGCGATCGATACGCGCTGCTGCATGCCGCCGGAAAGCTCGTGCGGAGAATGCTTGGCATATTGGCTTAATTGAACCATGGCCAAATATTCGTACGCCTTTTTTTTCGCTTCTTCCTTCGGCATTTTTTTCTTCAGCGGAAACATGACATTTTCCTCAACTGTCAGCCATGGAAAAAGGGCTGCCTGTTGGAACACTACTCCCCGGTCGCTTCCAGGTCCCTTTACTTCCTTCCCGTTTACCAACACTTTTCCCGATGTGGGGGCTGTTAACCCGGCAACGATCGATAATAACGTCGACTTTCCGCAGCCGGAAGGGCCAAGAATGGAAACAAATTCTCCTTTCTGCACAGTCAAATCAATTTGGTCAAGAACCGTTTGGGAGACGCCATGATGTTGAAATGTTTTTGAAATTTGGGCAATTTGGACAGACAAAGTAATTCCCCCAGTATATGATCATTCTTACCTATCTTATCGGATTAGTCGTTATCATTATAATATAAGCATTTTTTATTTTGTCAACCTTTTTATTTGTTGGAGACTTTTCAAAAGAGTGATAAAATAATGAGAAGTCCAGCCTAACTGGTAATTAGTCAATTTTGGAGGAATTGGTATGGACCAAAAAGTCGCACCTATAAAAGAAGAAACATTTTTTAGCGAAGAGCTGGGGGAAGAAGTTTCTTTGCTCATGTATTTGCCGACTTCCTTTTCTCCATTATCTCATCATCATCTTCTCATTGCTCAAGATGGCGGAGACTATTTTAAACTGGGAAGGATCGCGCGTTTTGTTGAGGAGTTAACGGAGGAGCAAACGATTGAAGATTTGATTGTCGTTGGCATTCCTTATAAAGACATTCAAGATCGAAGAAGAAAATATCATCCCGATGGAAGCCAGTTCAACAGTTATATCCGTTTTTTAGCTCATGAATTAATTCCATTTTTAGAAGAACGTTTTCCGCTTTTGCCAATAGGAAGAGGCCGCGCGCTTATCGGCGATTCTCTGGCTGCAACCGTTTCGCTTATGGCAGCGCTTCATTATCCGCATACATTTGGAAAAGTGATCATGCAATCACCATATGTGGATGGAAAGGTGTTAGAAGCGATCGATGCTTTTTCACAGCCCTCTTTACTATCTATTTATCATCAAATCGGGAAACAGGAAACGGCTGTAAAAACGACTGATGGGAAAATAAAAGATTTTTATACAATCAATCAAAAACTTCATGAACAAATGGTACATAAAGGATTCGAATGCATTTATGAAGAATTTGACGGCGATCACCGCTGGACATATTGGCAGCCGCTGCTAAAAGACATATTAAAAAAAATGTTTGCTATATCATGAAAATTGATTCTTTAAGTTGTTATAATAAAGAATACGAGTAAATATCAAGGAGGCAAAAAAAATGAAGTACGGAATTGTGTTATTTCCTTCAAAAAAGCTGCAAGACATCGCCAACTCATATAGGAAACGTTACGATCCGAATTATGCGCTTGTCCCTCCTCATTTAACATTGAAGGCACCGTTTGAAGCTGACGAAAAAGAAATTGGCGACACTGTGAAAGAACTTAGGAAAATTGCGAAACAGGTTAAGCCTTTTAAACTCTCCGTCTACAAATTCAGTTCATTTGCTCCTGTCAATAACGTTATTTATTTAAAAGTTGAACCAAATCCAGAATTAACAAAATTGCATGAGCTTCTTCATCAAGGAAAATTTAAAGAGGAGCCGGAGTACGCTTTCGTCCCTCACATTACAATCGGACAAAATTTATCGGATGATGAACATTCTGACGTTCTCGGCCGCTTAAAAATGTTAAAAATTCAACACGTGGAAACGATCGACCGATTCCACATTTTATATCAATTAGAAAACGGCTCATGGACTGTTTATGAAACATTCCTGCTTGGGGAAGGACGAGACTGATGAAGGCAGTCAAAGCTATTAATGAAAAACAACGAAATGATGCTTTATATGTAAGAAAAAAAGTATTCGTAGAAGAGCAGAACGTTCCGATAGAAATAGAGACCGACGAATATGAAGCCTTTGCCGAGCATGTCGTGCTTTATGACGATCATCAGCCTGTTGGAGCTGGCAGATTTCGTGTCATTGGCAACACCGGAAAGCTCGAGAGGATCTGTGTTCTGCCACAATACCGCGGAAAAGGAGCGGGAAATATCATTTTGGAAACACTTGAAAAACTCGCGGCCGAAAAAGGATTAAAGAAAATAAAATTGAACGCCCAAGTACAAGTAGAAAATTTTTATAAAAAGCATGGATATCAAACCGTTTCCGATATTTTTATGGATGCGGGCATTCCCCATGTCACGATGGAAAAAACGTTACATCCACATTCATAAATAAAGACAACCAAACGAGGCCGCGGATTGCGGTCTTTCATTTGGAATGGTCAGAAAGCGTGTTAAAGAGGTTAAAAATCTCCCTGTATTACATTCAGATCAATTCGAATGTTTCTCCATTTTCTCCACCGCACGACTTCCCATAGTTTTTTAAAAGAATGTACATGAATTTCGGCAGTTGGGACAACCTAACCATTACCGATCTTAGCAAAGGTGATGGAAATGGAATTTGTAGCAATTGCCACTGAACTGGTCTTCGGTTTCTTTGCCCTTTTTCTATTGACAAAAATACTAGGTAAAACACAAATTACGCAAATCACGACGTTCGATTTTATCTCTGCGCTCGTTTTAGGTGAGCTAGTTGGCAATGCTGTATATGATGTAAAAATGGGCGTTGAAAAAATATTATTTACGGTCGTGATATGGGGAATGCTAATCTATTTATTGGAATTCATCACACAAAAATGGAGAAGAACCCGCGGAATACTGGAAGGAGCTCCGTCAATGGTCATCCACAAAGGAAAAATTATTCGTGATCAGCTGAAAAAAAACAAGCTTGATATGAACCAGCTTCAACATTTACTAAGAGCAAAAGGAGCTTTTTCGATCCGCGAAGTGGAATACGCAGTTCTTGAAACGGACGGCACGATCAGCGTATTGAAAAAATCGGAATTTGATAAGCCGACCCGAAACGATTTAAATATTTTATCTTCGCCAGCTACCATCCCCTACACGATTATAGTTGACGGAGAAGTGGTTAGTGAAAATTTAAAAGAAGCAGGTTTTGATGAAAAATGGCTTCAGCAGCAGCTTCTCGCTTACAGTGTGGAAGACGCGAAAGATGTTTTTTACGCGGAATGGGATCAAAACAACGGATTATTTGTCCAAAAATATTAGCTTGTTTCTAAACATATTCATGAAATCTTTTTTTGCTATATTTGCGCTTATTTGCGAATAAATCTTGCTTTCGCTGGAAATGCAAATATTCTTCATTCATCATAACATTGTTTCGCTGTTTGACTTTCGCATAATCTTCCTTTGGCTGAACAGCTCTGTTGGCATATTCATAAAAGGCAGGAGTCTGAACGGAAAAAATATATCCCATGTTTCTCTCTCCTTTCTTGATTTGCAAAAAATTATTTTCTAAATCGATCTGTCATTCATTTTTACCCGTTTTTCTAAAAATTGAAACATCATGTAAAAAAACATCAGCGGGAGCACACCCGCTGACGCGCTATTTTTTCTTATTGTCCAACATATTGGCGATGGTGTTAAAATCCATATTTTCTTTTCCGTTTACAATCGCATTGACAATTTTATTTTCTAATTCTCTTGGAACCGGCCGATTCGCCAATTGCGCAACCCGCTTGATCACTTTTCTGACAGTTGCTTCATCATTAAAATTGGAATTTTGCAAAGAATTGGCCAGTTCGAGTACATCTTTCATATTGACGCCGGTTTTTTTCTCAATATTTTTAAAAATATGATCCATTCTGAAATTCGTCCCCTCCTAAGTTGTCGAAATGACCTGTATAACAGGCCTTAATATTTTATGAAAATGAAATGAAAACGTGATGAAGAAAAAGTACAGTCCGCCTTGTAAAAGGCGGACATCCATCCGTGACCAGCACTCACCATTAGTATTGTAAAAGACTTACAGATTAGTATTTAAAACAGGAACAACCAACAATAATCAACAAGATGAATAAAACGACGATTAGCACAAAGCTGTTATTATGAAAACCGCCGCTATAAGGATAGCTGTATCCACCATATCCGCAACCAAAGCTCATTTTTCTGCACCTCCTCCTTTATTCATCACTATACTGTATGAAGCAATTCCTCATTTGGAGTGGACACACAAGATGGGCAAGTGCGGATTTTTTAGGTGGGGTTTCAACCTGTTTTGATTCCCTTTTCATTTTCCTATCAAATTTGTTTTTCAATCCTTTCGATCTCTTTTTCAAATTTTGCCGCCGTTTTTTCAAGGTCTAAAAGCTCCCTGTCTTTTTTCATCATCCAGCTTGAACATTTTTGCTGCACTTTGTCATGTTCTTTGTACATACCTTCGATCCATTTGACGAATTCCTTTTCGAGCTTGTTCATATTTCCCTTTTTAAAACCCTTTTTTCCCACAGCCGCAGCCACCGGAAGTCGTTGAATTGTAAATTTTTATTCCGAATGGATGTATTTTCTTTTTCATCATCTTCTTTTTGATCGCATTTTCTTTCGTCGATGAACTGGAAAAAACTTTTATGTTTTCTTTCAATAGGTTTCTCCCCTTTCCCTCAAAATAAGAACCTTATTCATCGTATGAAGAATAAGGTTGATCTGTGTTCTTTCTAATCGTTTTTGACCACATCGTCCATCATCCAAAAATGAAATTCCTTTTGGTTGTTCTGTTCGTTTTTTTCCTTCACAAAATATTCCTTCCGTTCCTGAGGTTCAACTGTTCCTTGAATGGCTTGCGTTTCCTTTAAAATTCGGAAAAACCAATCTTCCTGTTTTTGTTCGTCCTCCTTTTTTTCATTTTCATCCAGATGATGATTTTTTTCAGCTAATTTTCTTTTTAACACTTCGATTTTTTCTAAAAGCTTTTTTCGTTCCTCCCACTTTAAATTTCGATCATTGCTCTGGCGGTGCTTTTCGATCGTTTCTTTTAGCTTTTCGTTTTCTTTGATTGCTTTTTCAAGCTCCCGCTCTTTTTCCTGCAATAATATTTCCAATTCTATCGATTCTTTTGCCTTTTCTTTATAAAACGCAAGCTCCGCTCTCATCCGTTGCAAAAATTCTTTATTGATTTGCGCCATCTATCTCACCTCTCACTGTAAATGTATGAGCTCAAATAAAAAATGTTGACAGAAGCCTACTAAAAAGATACAAATGGCTTTTTAAATGAATTTTTAAAACGGGGCAAAACCATTCTTTTAATGGAAAGAGAATTTTTTAAAAAATTAAATTTTCCGCTCCTGTCACTGCACATTTAACCAGTTTGCTCATAATATACAGTAGTCCGACACCTAAGAAGGTTTTGGAAATCAGAATGATTAGGAGGTAACAGCATGAGCCATTTGGGACATGATACAGAGAGATTATGTATTCGCGTTCCGAAAGTTTATGACTGGGTGAACCGTCAAATTGATCTTCCTCAGTTAAGCTTTAGAAAATTATCATCCATCGGTTTTAATTTCGATGGAATAGCAGGGACATCGGAAGATCCGTTTTCACTGTTTGAAGATGGGCTTTTAAATGTCAATTGCTACTTATCAGACAGCTTGGGAAATCCTGTTGATCCAAATTCACCAAATTCTATAACGGTGACAGAAATCGTTCAGCCGCAAGGTCGTCAATCAGTAGTCGTTCATTTACCAAAAGGAGGAAAAATTACCCTTCAAAAAGTAAAAGTTCTCATCAGAGGGTATATTGTCGTTGCGATCTCCGATTTGCAAGGTACTGTCACTAGTGTGTCAGATGCTATTCCATTTGCAACGGTTCAAACTTTCTTCCTATGCGCGCCGCCCGGCACAACATTAAACAGCCACGTTTCCTATTTTGAAACTGACGCTAACTTGATTTGGGATAATAAATCATTCAGCCAATTAGACATTTCTATCACGATCTGTCTAGATGTGCAAATGGAAGCCCAAGTGAAGCTTGAGGTAGAAGGAAAATTTTGCAGACCTCGTCGGGAACTTCCTTCATCTCTTACATGCGCAAACCCGCAAATTCCGCCGCAATGTCCGGAAATTTTTCCAAACGACGATTACGCCTTGGAGGAATAAATTAATTGCAAAAGGGGACGCTCTCCCCTTTTTATTTTTCCTCTCATTTTTCCGGGAAAGTGTTAAATGAAGGAAACATACATATGTATAGTAAAACTGCTCTTTCAAAGCTGGCGGTAGCGGCGCTTTGTGAGTTTCCATCCTTTTATAGCAAATTGGGCTGTTTTGAAACGCTTATCAGCCAAATTCCGTACATCACGCTTATTAATGATCTGAGGTTTTATCATTTATACTATTTTCCTGTTAAATCGTTAAATAAAAATTCTTCTGTTTGGAGGAAATGGCAACAAACTGTTTTCCACTTATATTTTTTTATTTGTCCGAGGAGGAGATTCAATGAACAAAATAAAACGGAACAAACAGGATTATTTACAGCTTCAGCAGCAGCTTATCCACTATAAATCCGAAATTTCGAAATACAAAAATGAATTGGCAAGCATGCAAAATAAGCTGCTGCAGGAACAGGAAAAAACGGAATATTACAAAGCAGTCATCCGAACCAGCGAGCAATATCGCATCGCAAAAGAACAATTTGAACATGAAATTCTTTCCGTTCAATCCCAATTAAAAGAAGCTGAGAAACATGTTGAAAAGATCAGCAATCAGCTTTCCATTGTTGAAGAGGAGCGAAACGACCTATTAAAACTGCTGAAAGCATCTGTCACTGGTTTATTAAAGGAAAAGCAAGCCGCTGACAAAAAGATTCAAGACCTTTTGTTTGAAATAAAGGAAAAAGAACGATTGATCACCGAATCGAAAAAAGAGCAGCTTCGGATCGATTTATTAACTGCTGAACGAAATGAACTTTTAGATGTCTCTCAATTTTTATTCCAATCACTTTACGAAAAAAATGTCCAACGACAAGAGAATGAATCTGTCCAAAATGAAAAAAACACCTCCATAAACGATCCGATTCGCGCTCAATTTTCGTATTCGATTGTTCTTCCTCGTGAAAGCGATGATCCGGTAACGATTCTTGGCAATGCCTTGATGGAAAACATCACAGAACAACCTTTGCATTATCCTGTATTATGCATTCACATTCATCCCCATCAGCACGTTCAATTCAGCGGAAAAATCATTACAACCAAAAATCAAAACGAAAATGATTTCAACTATAATACTCATTCTTCCTTGGAATGGGAGTATTTGCACCCTGAATGGCGAAAGCAAATTCAAGAAAAAGGGGAATACTGGCTGAAACCTAGTGAAAAATTATCGATCGAACCAAATGAAAAAATCTCTTTTGAAGGCTTTCACATTACTTTCCCATTCGATGTCTTCGATGAAGCGCTGGTGATTGAAGGGTTTGTATATTGCCAGGAGAAGAAAGAAGGCATTCCGTTTGAAAACAAAATTATTATCAATTAACAGACGGTCAAGTTTATGAAAGTTCTTTATATTCCTTCCGGTTATAAAAGAACTTTCATTTTTTGACCGTTTCTTTTTTCACGACTTTAACAATCTGTCCTTTCCACACAATCATTCGAAATTGGCTGCTTACCTTTCAGCGATAGGCGGCAAAATTCGTTACAGGGTGCTAGTCAGAATAAGAACTTTGCCGCCAGAAAAACTTTTTGACGCTGAAACTTCTCGTAAAGAAATGCAGCCGCCATGTCAGTCTCATAAATCAATGAAATTGAGATGAACGGATCGAATTCGTAAAAAATTCAGGTTTTCTTACACTTTTTCCGTTTTTTTGAATCGTCTATTGCTAAAGCTTCGACTTAAGGGACATGTTCCACAGTGATGTTTGAAATCAGCAAGAAATTATTAAAGCTTCCGGCTTTAAATGTTTATTCATTTCGTTCATAAATGGGGTCAAATTGCTCCTTTTCGTTCCTGACAAAACGGCAACTTTCATCCCCTTTCCCTTTCTTAACACGCAATTCCGAGAGTGAGCCGATTCCGCTTGAAGATCATTTTAAGCTATAAAGGTTCATAGGTTCTATATCGTCCTGTTCGTTTCTGACCAAAATGAACCCCTTTTATTTCCTTACACCCAATTCCCAGAGTGAGCCGATTCCGCCTGAGGGGCATTTTAAGCTGTAAATTGTTCATGGTTCAATATTCGTTCCTGACGAAATGAACGCTTTTCATGTCTTTAACAAACCATTCCCTTAGTTTATTCAATTCGTGCTTGAGGGACATTGTAAATGGCGACAATCAATCAAGTAAATGTTCAATAATTCCTGCCAAGCCTGAGATCGCTAAAATAATTGTAATCGGATAGAAAATGACGTTTATATATTCATTTCCAAAAAATAAAATGGCGGCACACCATATTCCTGTGCACCAATAGCAGCTTAAAAGCTCACCGATCCACAATCGAAGCCCTTTTCCTTTCGGTCTGAAAAAAGAAACGGTTTCACCTGTCTCCGCTTTTTCCTCCACAATTGTTATAAATGGAGCGCGCAAAAAAGAAGCGATTTTATCAAACACTATAATTCTCGTTAATCGAAAAGTTGCCAATGCAATGAGAGCAAATGAAAACCAATGCCATTCCATCGGAATCAATACTCCTTTCGTTCCCCAACATAGTGAGAAGACTTGTATCGTTCAAATAAAAAACCCGGCATAACCGAGTTCTCCATTTTAATTCCCTAACACTTTTATGTCTAAAATACTTTTCGATTTTATTTTCAAAGGTTCATTTTGATCAAATGTACGGATTTGAACGACATCGTTTTCCTTTGACAAAATAATTCCTTTGTATGTTTTCTCTACTGTTTTGATTTCACATACGTTTTTATACACATGCTCCGGAAGACTTGAAAAGAAATCAATCTTTTCATGAACCGTCATATTTGCCAATTCTCTTCTTCTTTTATAAATCTCTTCTTTCGTCCATGTACTCTTTACCGCTTGCTTAGAATTATTTGCAATTTTTTTTAATAGCGTCGACTGCATGGTCACTTCAGGTTTTTTTATATTCGGCTGGACAATATACATCAAAGGTTCTAATTTTTCTTTTTTAATCAAGTTTGATCGCCACCCTCAAATATGATTTCTCTCATTATTTTATGACACGATAGAATGAAATCATGACGGAAATCTAACTTTTTCTTATGACAAAAGAGCATTTGAAAATCGCTGCACATTGAGACAAAAAGTCGTAACAGAACATCAACAATAAATCCAAGCTTCACGGCTTGAAATAGTGGCACCTTGAAGCTGACAGCAAAATTTCATTTTATCCTGCCATAAAAAAAGATTAATCTTGTGCGAGTAACGCACACAGATTAATCTTTTTCAGCTAACTTAATAACCTAAAATATGAAAACCTGAATCAACATGAATCGTTTCCCCTGTAATGCCGCGGGAAAGATCGCTGAACAGGAACAACGCCGTGTCTCCAACTTCTTCTTGTGTTGTGGTTCGGCGCAGCGGAGCACGTTCTTCTATTTCCTTCAGAATTGAATTAAAATCACTGATACCTTTTGCCGAAAGCGTACGAATCGGACCAGCGGAAATGGCATTGACGCGAATATTTTCTTTACCTAGATCGTTCGCCAAATATTTCACGCTAGCATCCAATGACGCTTTCGCAACTCCCATTACGTTGTAGTTTTGAACGACTCGCTCACCGCCCAAGTAAGTTAATGTAACAATGCTTCCGCCTTCTGTCATCAAAGGACGGGCTGTTTTCGCAACCGCCGTTAAAGAATAAGAACTGATGTTGTGGGCCAACAGGAAGCCGTCTCTTGTTGTGTTCAAATATTCACCGCTCAGCTCTTCCTTATTCGCAAAGGCGATACAATGAGCGATACCGTGAATCACACCAACCTCGCTTTTAATTTTTTCAAAACACTGCTCGATTTCTTCATCCTTTGTTACATCACAAGGCAGCACGAGATAATCTTCCCGTCCTAACGAATCTACAAGCTCTCGAACCGATTTCTCCATTCTTTCGCCCACATATGTAAAGATCAATCTTGCTCCTGCTTCATGCAAAGAGCGGGCAATTCCCCAAGCAATGCTTCGCTTGTTTGCAACACCCATGACCACAATGTTTCGGCCTTCCAAATTCAATTTCATGGAAAATCCTCCTAAACATTATTACAAGTTATTAATACCTGATCATAATTATAAAGGACAAAAGAGAAAAAAGCCAGAACATATATGTCCGGCTTATGTTATTTCGAAGCAGCTAAATTTCTTTTATATGCCCAATGATTGGTAGGACCGTGGCCGCCTCCAATGCCTAGCGCATTTTCTACAGCAAGATGGATGAACTCTTTTGCGGTTTTTACGGCTTCGATAACGTCTTTACCTTTGGCGAGCTCAGCTGTCAGCGCAGCAGAAAAAGTGCAGCCTGTTCCGTGCGTATGCTTTGTGTTTACATAGTTGCCTTTAAATTCATAAAAATCATGCCCGTCAAACAACAAATCAATGATTTCGCTGCCCGACGGCTGATGTCCTCCCTTTATGATCACATGCTTTGCTCCCATTTGGCAAATTTTTTTCGCAGCTTCTTTCCGATCATCAAACGATTTTATCTCGATGCCCGTGATCGCTTCCGCTTCCGGGATGTTCGGCGTCACAATAAACGAAAGCGGAATTAAGTCGTTGATGAGCGCGTTGATGGCAGACTCTTCAAGTAATGGATGTCCGCCTTTTGCAATCATTACTGGATCAACGACAATTTTTTCCCATCCATGCTTTTGAACTTTATTTGAGACGATTTGGATGATTTCTTGATTAAAAAGCATTCCTGTTTTGACCGCATCTGGCGATAAATCTTCAGCAATTGCATCAAGCTGACTGATCACCCCTTCAATCGGAACAGGGTAGACGCCATGAACACCTAATGTGTTTTGAGACGTAACGGCCGTGATCACGCTCATTCCGTATACATCCAACTCCTGAAAAGTTTTCAAATCTGCCTGAATTCCCGCGCCTCCTCCTGAATCGGACCCGGCAATCGTCAACGCTTTTCCGATGGTCATAAACACACCTCCATTTAAGCTCCGAAGTAACGTTGATAAATAGCTTTTGCTTTCTCTTCTTCCTTAGTGCCGTGAATTAATGCTCTTCCGTCTTGAAAAAGCACAACGCGGAAATCATCCGCCTGAAAGGAAATTAAATAAGCATTTCCTTTTAAGTCTTTCACGATCGGACGCAAACGATTGGTAATTTCTGATAGCGAAATCTTCTGTTTTTGCTGCGGACGTATTTGTACGGTATTCCTTCCGCACAAAACCGCTGTTTTTAATCCATTTTCAACCGACAAATATGGATATGTCGGGTGATGTCCGCACGATGGGCAGTCGGCCTTTTTTAATTTTGTCATGTCCACTGCAGAATGCTCCCTTGTCCAAACATCAAATGAAACTAACTTCTTGGACACCTCTCCGCTGACTAAATATTTCAGTGCCTCTGCTGTTTGATAAGAGGCGACGATTTGCACCGCCGGGCTGATCACGCCAACTGTATCGCACGTCATTCCGTCAGACGGAATTGCTTGGAGCATACAATGGAGGCATGGTGTTTGTTTCGGAACGATGGAAACGGTCATTCCATAACTTCTCACTACTGCCCCATAGATCCAAGGTATTTCGTGCTTCATCGCTAAATCATTGATGAAAAATCTCGTTTCAAAATTGTCAGTCCCATCGATGATAAGGTCGACATCCTTTACATGTTCAATAAAATCAATTGAGAAATCGCCCACAATCGCTTCAATCGAAATGTTCGAATTGATTTCCTGCAAATGTTTTTTGGCAGCAACCGCTTTTGGCAGCTTTTGTTTCGCATCCTCTTCTGTATACAGCTGTTGACGCCCGAGATTGCTCCAATCGACATAATCACGGTCAATGATGGTTATTTTACCGATTCCAGCACGGGCTAACATTTCAGCGCTTGCGCAGCCTAGTGCTCCAGCTCCAACAATGAGCACATGGCTTTTCAGCAATTTTTTTTGTCCCTCTTCTCCAATAGGAGAAAACAAGATTTGGCGAGAATATCGTTCCATTATGTCGTTAACATTCCTTCCGTTGGACTGCTTGCTTGTGCATACCGTTTTTTCGGGATGCGTCCTGCTTCATATCCAAGTCTGCCTGCTTCAATCGCCAGTTTCATTGCCTTCGCCATTTTCACAGGATCCTTTGCACCGGAAACAGCTGTATTTAATAAGATTCCATCTGCTCCCATCTCCATGGCGAGTGCGCAATCTGCCGGCGAACCGATTCCGGCATCAACAATGACTGGAATATTTGCTTGCTCAATAATAAATGATAAATTGAGAGGATTGACAATTCCTTGGCCTGATCCGATCGGAGATGCTCCCGGCATGATGGCATGAACCCCTAATTCTTCAAGCTTCTTCGCCAGAACAACATCGTCTGAAGTGTATGGAAGAACAATAAACCCTTCTTCCAATAACATCTCTGATGCCTTCAATGTTTCAATCGGATCAGGGAGAAGCGTTTTATCATCTCCAATTACTTCCACCTTAATCATATCACATAATCCTGATGCCTTCGCAAGCTTGGCGATTCTGACTGCTTCCTCAGCAGTTTTTGCCCCGGCCGTGTTCGGCAGAAGAGTATATTTCGATAAATCCAACATCTCCAAAAAATTTGGCTGTGAAGGCTCGTAAATATTCATTCTTCTGACGGCAAATGTCAAAATTTCAGCACCTGAGGCTTCCACCGCTTCTTTTTGTATCTCAAAAGACGGATATTTTCCAGTTCCTAACATTAATCTCGACTGAAATGTTTTATCACCTATTTTTAACATGAATCATCATCCCCCTCCAACAAAATGGACAATTTCAATTTGATCACCATCATTTAATGTCTGGATACTGTATTGTTCTTTTGAAACAATTTCACCATTTCGTTCAACGACAACAATTCTTTCCTGCAATTGAAAAAAGTTCAGCAAATCTTCTATGTTCCGAACACTATTCTCCACTTCCATCTGCTGGCCGTTAATGCGAAGTTTCACTGTTTAATCACCTCCCTTTCGCATCAGAAAGCAATCGGTTTAAAGAGAAGGTATGAACATAACGCTCATATTGATTCGTTTTCAAAATCATGTCTTTTACGATCAAGCTTGTAATCGGCGCTAGAAGAATGCCGTTTCGATAATGGCCGGTCGCAAAAAAGATTCCCTCATGCTCCGGGTGCTCGGCAAAATACGGCCAGCCGTCAGCTGTTTGCGGCCTGAGCGACGACCAAGCACTAACGACCGGTTCAGACCCGATTTCTGGCATAATTTTCTGAACCTTTATCATTAATTCGGATACTCCTTTGACTGTCGGATGCGTATCCCAGTCGTTTTCATAAGAAGTTGCTCCAATAATAACGGTGCCGTCTTTTTTCGGTACGATATAACAGTGCTCGTAAAACACTGTTTTGTTGATCACCAGTTTTTTCGGTTTTATGGCTAAGCATTCTCCTTTAACGGGCTTCATTGGATTTCTCAGCCCCAGCTTTTCAAAGAAAAAGCCACTCCAAACTCCGCTTGAAACGACGACTTTTCCACATATAAAAACTCCTTGGGAAGTGACAAGCTTGTATGCTTTTCCCTCTTTAATCACGTCGAAAACAGGACATTGTTCAAAAATAGATGCACCATATTTTCTAGCGCCTTTCGCATATGCGTGGCAAACAGATGAACCTTTCACTTGGCCGTCATGCTTAAGCCAAAGAGCTCCCACAATGTCTTCAGAAACATGTGGCTCATTTGCCAGTACGTTTTCCCTTGAATGCCATTCTAGCTCATCCTCATCTGCAAGCGATTGCAGAAAGCGGCCTTCATCCTCAGTAAATGCAAGCCGATACATGCCTTCCTGCACAAGCTCAATATCCACACCAGATTGCTCCAATAATTCTTTTGCAAGGCTCGGATATAAATTTCGGCTCTCTAAGCATAGCTCAAAAAATATGTCTCTTTTTTCATTTTCAGAATGGGCACCCAGCATTCCTGCTGCAGCGGATGTCGCTTTACCTCCGATTTCGCCGCTTTCAAACACGGCGGTCTTCAGCCCAGCTTTTGATAGCTCATAGGCGATCCCTTGGCCGATTACCCCTCCCCCGATGATTCCAACATCAAAAACGTTCATTTGAAAAAGCTTCCCCTTTCCTGAAAAGTTTGGCAGCGCTCTCTGGATCTTTCGAAGAAAAGATATAGGACATAACGGCAATACCGCTTGCTTTTTTTTCTAAAACCTTTTGCATATTATCAGGCGTGATCCCACCGATGGCGATAATAGGAATATTGACGTGTCCAACGATTTTCCCAAGCAGATCTGTTCCCTTTGCCGGAAGTCCTTTTTTACTGTTCGTTTCAAAAACGTTTCCGAAAAAACAATAGTCTGCTCCGTCTTTTTCTGCTTTTACCGCTTCATCTAATGAATGGACGCTGACACCGGCTTTTATTTGCGGAAAAGCGCTTTTCACTTTTTTTATCGGCAGGCCGGTTCCCGGAAGATGAACATTTTGAACGCCTGTTAGGAGCGCAACATCGAGCCGATCGTTGATAACAAGCTGTTCTCTCCTTATCCCGTTTGCCAAAAGCTGTTCTACAAGATGAATGATCTCACATGGTCTTTTATTTTTTTCTCGTATATGAACGTAATCAACATGATCTGATATGGACAAAATTATGCGTATTAGCTCGTTGACTGGTTTTGTTCCGTCTGTTACGGCATGAAGCTCCAACATGTACATTCCTTTCATGAGAAAGACGCCCACACTCGTCTTTCAAGGTTCAAAACTGGAAAGCAGCTGTCCAAGGGTGAGACTGGAAACAATAAAAAACCACCTTCCTTGCTGGAAAGTGGTAATGGAATATCAGACACATGTTTCAAATTCCCACTTCCCTACGCTGGCATCATCCAGATCAGGTTCAAAGGGTCTTAAAGTCAACACTTTAATCTCAGCCTTTCCAAAGGCTCCCCTAGTGGATGCTTATTAAATTTTCATACTAATTTCATGCTATCACAATTTGTTTTGTTTGCAAATATTATTTGCTAAATTCCAGCTCATCTTTTAACTCATTTACATATTTGCGGGAACCCGTTACAATCAAGCGGTCCCCTTTTTTCAATTCGGTATCGCCGTGAGGCACAATGGAATCTTCACCGCGAAAAATCCGGACAAAGATACAATCTCCCGTAAACGGAAAGTATCGAAGCTTCATTCCATCATATTTTCGGTTATTCATATTAATTTGATAAAGAGAGTTGTCTTGGTTTGTTAAGATCCGCATAACGCCAGGCGATTCGATCAAAGCCCTGAGCAGCGTTTTTGTTGACAGCATGACGGAAAATACGCTGATCCCCTTTTCTTTTAATGTTTGATCCAACTCCGGGGAAGAAATGGAGGCGATGACCTGTTCTACGCCGCATTCTTTTGCATATGTCGCAATTTCCGCATTTCTTTCTTCATCCCCAGTAGCCACTACTACTATATCAGCTTCCATTATGTGGTGTTCATTCAATGATTCTATCGAATAGTCTTTCAATTCTTCAATTTTAAACACCGATTGAGCAGTCCCGTTTTCGATTTTGTCTTGCTGTGTGTGATATACGGTTGCTTCATACAAATTTTTGTCCAATTCTCTTGTGACTGGAAGGGTCATTTGATTTGCACCAATAAAAGCAATTTTCTTTTTAGGCTGCGCCGCCATTTTTTTGGGGAATAATTTTTTAAATCCTATCGGCGTGATAATGCTTGTTAACACGGCAACTACTATTAATGCGTCAGCCATTTGCTTATCAATCAGTTCGATTCGCTGTCCAATTTCAGCTGCCGCAATAACTAATGATAAAGTAGCAGTCAACAAGAACGCCGCCGCAATCGTTGTATTCGTATCATACCATTTTCTCAGCACAAAAACGGGAATAAACTTTGAGATCAAGAGGGCGAGAAATAACAAAGGAATTAACAAAAGAAGGTTCGGATCTTTGATCAATTCCCATAAATCCAATTCCACCCCTACCATGACAAAAAAGATCGGGATTAAAAAACCGTAACCAAACGAATCTAGCTTTTGCACCAAGTCTGAATTAGGCGATAAAAGCGAGACTAAAACTCCCGCAAGGAAGGCGCCTAAAATATTTTCTGCCCCAAGCGTTTCCGATAAACCTACAAGTGCGAGAATTAACGTAAAAACCGCCCTTGTTCCAATTTGAACCGTTCCTTTTGACATCGTTTTAATAAAGGATCGACTTTTAAACCTTTTGCCAATGAAGTAAAGCAGTACGCCTGCTGCAAACAAAAGAAGCAGAAGCCATGTATTGCTTTCTCCTTCGCTGTTTAAGGAGACAAAAACCGCCAGCAAAATCATGGTGACAAGGTCGGCTATGACAGCCACCAGCAAAATAATTTGGCCGATGTTTGTTTTCATAATCTGCTCGTCTTTCAGCGTCGGCACTACTACTCCTAAAGAAATCGTTGAAATCACTAACGTCATGAAAAAGGCATTGCGGATAAATCCCATCCACATTAACAAATACGATAAAAGTAATGAAACAACGAAAATGCCAAGAAAAACAATTGACGCAACCAAAAAAGTATGAGGAGCTTTTTTTCCGTTGGGCAGCTTTTCTTCTTTTTTCTTCTCTTTGGAGAAAATGGTGAAATCAATCTCAAGCCCGCTTAAAAACATGAGAAATATAAATCCCAGCGTTGAGAGAGTTGCCAGCCATACATCTTCCTGCACTAAATTAAATCCCGTTTTCCCGATGATTAATCCGACAATAATTTCCGCAACGACGACAGGAATGAATGTCAGTTTGAACCGATGCAGCAAAATCGGGGTTAAAAAAGCGCCGACCAGCACGATGACAAGAGAGGTTACTGCATGTGATTCCATATTGCGCCTCCTTTAGCTAATTTTGTTAGAGCAAATAGTTCATAAATAGTGTCGCCATGCCAAAATAAATCAAAATGCTGATCATATCATTAATCGTTGTAATAAATGGACCGGAGGCCACAGCCGGGTCAATGCGAAGCCTGTGCATGACAAGAGGAACAAACGCCCCGGCAATTGTCGCAACAGTCAGCGTTGACAATATGGAAAGACCCACTAGCAGTCCTAAGAAAAATTTCTGCTTCCAAATAAAAATTGTCAGTGCAACAACAATTCCGCATACTGTTCCGGTAATCAAGCCGGTTCCAGCTTCTTTGAGAATAATTTTCCACACGCGTTCGGAAGTGCCTTCGCCTGTTGCAATTCTTCTTACGGCAACAGCGAGAGCTTGTGTTCCTGTATTTCCAGCCATCCCTGCAATTAATGGTATAAAGAGCGCTAAAGTTGCCACTTTGTTCAACGTTTCTTCAAACTGGCCGATTAGGCCGGCAGTGAACATTCCTAAAAATAGGAGAATAATAAGCCATGGCAATCTTTTTTTGGCAGCAGAAACAGCATTCGGATCATATGAATCTACATCCGAGACAGCGGCCAGTTTCGAGTAATCGTCAGAAGCCTCTTCGTCCAGCACATCAATAATATCATCAACAGTTATAATTCCAACAAGACGATGTTGAAAATCAACAACCGGAAGAGCCAAAAAATTGTAGTCCTTCATCTTTCTTGCTACTTCTTCCTGATCATCCGCCACAGATACCGAGTAGACTTTCTTTTTCATAATGTCAGCAATCAAAGTATCGTCTTCATGAACAATTAAATCTCTTAACGACAGGACGCCAACAAGATGTTTCTCTTCGTCAATCACATATAAATAATATATTGTTTCCGCATCAGGAGCTTCTTTCCGCAGCAAGTCCATCGTTGACCGCACCGTATAATTGGCATTAATGGCAACGAACTCGGTTGTCATAATACTTCCTGCGGTAAATTGTTCATAATCAAGAAGCTCGCTTATGCTTTTGGCAGCTTGAGCGTCCATGATGGTTAAATAGCTGGAAATTTTCTCTTTTGTCAGCTCACTTAATACATCTGCCGCATCATCAGCGTACATGTATTCCATCATTTTGGCGGCAAATGCCGGATGCATTTCCTCAAGCAGCGATTTGTAGCGGTTTTTATCATCCCTTATATTTTCAAAAACATTCGCCATTTCTTCCGGAGATAGAATTTGATATAAAAGCATTCTATCCGGCTGGTCAAGTTTTAGAAAAAATTTTGCCTGATCATATGGATGTAGCTCAAAAAACAGCGAACGGAATTCCTCTACATTGTTCTCTCTCAGCTTGTCAATCATCAACTGTCTGTATTCCGGTGCATCTGTTTTAGGCTGCATAAAAATCTCCTCCTTTCCGGAAAAATATCGAAAAGTTTTGTGTTTTACTATATTAACAAATCTATCTGATTTTGTCGTACATTTTTTCATAACAAAAGCATGCACTTACAGGCGCGCATGCTTAATTATTTTTTCCATATCAGGAGGAAGCTTGCAAGTATACGTCAAATTTTTATGCAAAACGGGATGATAGAAGGACAGCGACTGACTGTGGAGGGCATGACGGTCAATTTCTTCTTTTTGTCCACCATAAAGCGAATCTCCTAAAAGCGGATGACCTATATAGGACATATGTAGACGAATTTGATGAGTTCTACCAGTTACAGGCTTTACCTCAACAACCGTTTTGTCAGAAAAGCGGCTTATGACCCGAAAATGCGTAATAGCTTTTTTCCCATCCTCCCTGACAGTTCTCTCGATGATGCTATCGTCCTTTCTTGCAATTGGCGCATCGATGATGCCTTCGTCTTCGCTGATCCTTCCATGGACAATTGCGATGTATGTCCGTTTTACCGCTCCTTTTTGCTGTTCCTTTGAAAAAAGAAAATGGCTGTAGCGATGTTTGGCTACAAGAAGCAGCCCGGATGTATCCCGGTCAAGCCGATTGACGATATGCACCGTAAGATTTTGCCGCTGTTGATCATAATAGTGTAAAAGCCCGTTCGCAAGACTTCCTGACGGATGCTCTCTAGACGGAATGGTGGACAAAAACGCCGGTTTATTTACAATAAGGCAATAATCGTCTTCATAAACAATGTTCAATGGTATGTTCTCTGGAATGAGCGACTGGCTTCTCTTTTCTTCCGGAAAATGGACGGTTACTTGATCGCCTTCTTGTAAGACGTATCGGACATTTTTTTCGTTCCCGTTAACGACAATTTTTCCACCGTTAAATTTAATATCTGTTAAAGCGGATTTAGAAATATGATGCTCCCGCAAAAATTCTCTAAGCAGCCAGCCATGATGTTCTTTTTTGATGTCCCAATGAAGCTGAAATGTCCCCATGTTTTTCTCTTTCCTTTATCTGTCGCCAATAAACGAGTCCCGGACCCGCTTCCAAAATGGGAAAGGCCGAAATCTCGCAAACCTTACCTTTTCCTGTGCGACCCGGCATTGGATGGACCTGACGTTTTTGTGAAGAAGTGTTAAATGATCGATTGTAATTTGAAAATCAACATCATTGACAGGCTTTAGCATACACGTATGGTGGTCAGGCAAAATTAACGGCGAGCCGATTGTCCGGAACACCCTGTTGTTTATGGAAGCCATTTCTGTTAATTGAATAGCCCGCAGTGAAGGATGAATGAGAGCACCGCCAAGCGCTTTATTGTAGGCGGTGCTTCCTGTCGGTGTTGAAATACACAACCCATCTCCTCGAAATGTTTCAAAGAGAAGCCCTTTAATTTCTATATTCATGACGAGAGTCCCTTCAATGCTTTTCACTGTGCATTCATTTAGCGCAAGGTAGGAGGCTTCACTCCCGCCATTATGCCGGACCACCACTTCAAGCAATGGATATTCAACGATCTGAAACGGTGTTTTAGCAATTGCAATCACCATTTTTTCAATTTCATTCGGGAGCCAGTCGGCATAAAATCCTAAATGCCCCGTATGAACTCCTATAAACGCTGTTTTATCCAATCGTTTATTATATCGATGAAATGCATAAAGCAATGTTCCGTCTCCCCCGACGGAAATCACGATATCCGGCTGATCTTCATCATATTGAAACTCGAAATCGAGCAAATAGGTTCTGATTTTTTGCGCCAAAGCATTAGATGTTTCATCACCTTTTGATGTGATCGAAAACTTCATTTAAGTATCATTCTCCTTTTTTATGTTGTTTCTGTTTTGCGTGAAAATATCGCGTGCGCTTCTTGAATTTCTCCCCGTATTTGCGACATTTCCTCGTCCAGCCGGTAAGCTGCTTCAGCTGCGCGCTGCAAGCGGATTTTAATCTGTTCAGGTATGTTCCCGCTATATTTGTAATTTAAAGAATGCTCAATCGTCGCCCAAAAATTCATGGCAAGCGTACGAATTTGAATTTCAACCAAAACCTTTTTCAATCCTTCGAACGATTGAACCGGGTAGCGGGCCACAACATGGTAAGAGCGGTAGCCGCTTTCTTTATTTCGGGTTATGTAGTCTCTTTCCTCCACGATTTCCAAATCATGCCGATCTCTTAGCATTTGAACAACCAATTGAATGTCGCCGACAAATTGGCACATCATTCGGAGACCGGCAATGTCCTGCATTTCTTCTTCTATTTTATCAAGTGGAATTTGTTTTCGCTTCGCTTTATCTAAAATGCTCGGCACAGGTTTTACCCTGCCTGTCACGAACTCAATTGGAGAATGCTCTCCTCTTAGTTCAAATTGGGAACGAATCCCTTTTAATTTGACCTTTAATTCTTCCACTGCCTGCTTATAAGGCGCTAAAAATTGCTCCCATTCCTTGTAGTTCATAAAGCCCCCCTCCTAATAAAACACGCTTTCGACCATTTTTTCCATCTCCTCGCCGTAATTTGCGTTTCCCTTTATATTTTCAAGCAAAAACTCGAGCTCCTCGTGAAATTGGGTAAGCAAAATTTCTTTTTCTCCCACTTTAGCATAAACAGGAAGCTCTTCATTTTTGGCTTCTTTTAAATGAGACCAAATATCCGATGATAAATCTATGTAAAGAAAGTCTTCGCCATTATCCAATATGTATATAAAAGAAAATTGGTCTGAATCTACCAGCATCTGTCCTTTTGCTGCGAGATTCCCTGCATCATGGACATGCTCCGTTTCGAGCAGCAATTTGCCTTCCGTTTTGCTAACCGCCAGCACTTTAATTCTTTTTTTCATGCTGTTCACCCTTCCAATCAAACATTTCAAGTTCATCTCGTGTATATTTTATTGTATCATATTAATAACTACATTACCTTATTTTGATATTAATCATAGAGAGGAATGCCCGATGGTTCAAGAGCTTGAGATAGAATTTAAAAACCTGCTTACAAAAGAAGAATTCCACCGCTTAGCTGATTTTTTTCAATTGACCGAAAAAGATTTTGCCGAACAGGAAAACTATTATTTTGACACAAAATGTTTTGCGTTGAAAAATCATGGCGCCGCTTTAAGAATTCGCAAAAAGAAGGATCAATATGTTTTGACATTAAAGGAGCCTTATCATGTCGGATTGCTGGAAACACACCAGTTTTTAACCGATCAAGAAGCAGTTTCAGCCATTCATGAGTCGGTCTTTCCGAAGGAGGGATCAGTGGTCGAAAAAATCAAACAGCTTGAAATCAAGCCCGAAAGCCTTCTTTGTTTCGGTTCGCTCATTACAAGCCGGGCAACAAAAAAATATAAAAATGGTGAAATTGTTCTCGATCATAGCCGATATGAAAATAGAGAGGATTTTGAAATCGAATTTGAGGCAGAGGATGAAAAGGAAGGAAAGCAGCAATTTTTGGAGATTTTAAACAAACACAACATCCCGATCCGTCAAACAGAAAATAAAATAAAGCGGTTTTATTCCGCAAAATTTTCAAAGGAGAATTTGTGATGAATACAAACTATAATTTCAATGTTCTGTTTGAGCTTGAAGTCCTTCGTCTTTTGTCAGGCCAATCCGATGGGCCGCAAACAAAAGATGCAGCAATTTCGCTGAACTTTCAGGATGTTTTAAATGCCTTCATCGAACAAGATGTACAATCTGAAACGGCCAAAGAGAATATTTCACTGTCTTCCTCCCAATCTGCCAAAAAAACAAATGAACAGAAACAGGTTTCCGCTGATCTAAATGAAATCATTCAGAAGATGGCTCAAAAATACGGCGTCGATGCCAAATTAATCAGAGCTGTGATTCAACAGGAGTCAAGCTTCAAGGCAAATGCCGTCAGTCCTAAAGGAGCTGCCGGCTATATGCAGCTCATGCCTTCTACAGCAAAAGCGCTCGGTGTAAAAAATCCGTTTGATCCTGTGCAAAATATCGAGGGCGGCACAAAATATTTAAAACAGCTTTTAAACCGATATAACGGTAATGTAAAATTGGCGCTGGCTGCATACAACGCCGGTCCGGGAAATGTCGACAAATATGGAGGCATCCCGCCATTTAAAGAAACGCAAAACTATGTAAATAAAATTACTCAAAAATATTTTGCGTAAAAAGGTGCAAACAAACAGCACCTTTTTCTTTTTCATTAAAAGTAGTTGGAAATATTTGTTATCCAATCGATTTCGGCTAATCTTCGATAGCTGCGCTTCAAGCCGCAAGTCCTTCTATGTTCATTTCACAGCAAGCACAACATATTTGCGGAAATAGCTCCCGCTTTCGCTATTTATCCTTTTGTTTGCATTGCCTCAGCCAACTCCTTCAAAGCGATTCGTTTGAGATAAATAAGTTATGTTGATAAAATAAATGTAACATCATTATTAACGAATGATTCCAAAGGAGCTATCACCATGACAAAACCACCCTTAACTCCATATGACGCGATTGGAGAAAAGAAACTTCACGCTCTAATCGATGCTTTTTATAAAATTGTTAAAAAACATCCTCTTTTAAAACCTATTTTCCCGGAGGATTTAACGGAAACTGCCAGAAAGCAGAAACAATTTATGACACAGTTTTTAGGTGGTCCGCCACTTTACACAAAAGAACACGGACATCCGATGCTCAGAGCCCGCCATCTTCCATTCCCGATTACGCCGAGGAGAGCAGAAGCATGGCTCTCATGTATGCGAAAAGCAATGGACGAGGTCGGACTTGACGGGGAAATACGAGAGTTTTTCTACGATCGGCTTGTGGTGACCGCCCATCACATGATTAATTCGAAAGACGAAGATCAGGAGGAGTATTCAGTTGAAACCTGACAAAAAAGACGAAGTGAATGCTGCTCACTTCTTTTCTCATTGTCACAGCCATCCTAAAAAGCCGATCGAGATTTATATGTTTATTGATCCGCTATGCCCTGAATGCTGGGCGCTTGAACCGTTTATCAAAAAACTGCAAATCGAATACGGCAGGCTGTTCTCATTGCGCCATATTGTTTGCGGAAAGCTTGCTAATTTAAACTTAACAAAACGGCGGAAACCGAAAACAATTGCCCAATCATGGGAGAAGATAGCGAGCAGAACCGGCATGTCATGTGACGGCAACCTTTGGCTTGAAAACCCTATATCATCACCCTACAGAGCTTCCCTTGCTTTAAAAGCAGCGGAGCTTCAAGGGAGAAAAGCGGGCATCCGTTTCTTGCGGCACTTACAGGAAGTTGTTTTTTTAGAAAAGCAAAATGTCTCTGATCAAAACGTTCTCATACAAATTGCTAAAAATGTCGGCCTTGATGTCAATGAATTTGAGAGGGACTTATATTCCGAAAGTGCAAGAAAAGCACTTCAATGCGATTATAAAATTACAGAAGAAATGGACGTGCATGAAATTCCTTCCCTTGTCTTTTTTCATTGCCGTGAAGAGAAGGAAGGATTAAAAATTACCGGATTATATCCTTATGAAACATATGTTGATATTCTTTGCGAGCTTGTCGGAGATAAACCGAAGCCGTCTCAAGTGCCGCCAATAGAGATTTTTTTAAAGCATTATAAATTTGTCGCAACAAAAGAGATTTCTGTTGTGTATAACATGACTGATGAAGAAACGGAACGTGAAATGAAAAGACTGCTTTTAAAGCAACAAGTTGAGCGGGTGCCTGTAAAATATGGAACATTTTGGCGCTATATCGGGCAGTGAGATGAGGGTTTTAATTCAACGAAACGTTCCCCATCGGCTTCTATGCTGATGGGGAACGTTTTTAATCAAAAATGTAAGCGCTTTATCTTTATTAAACAATTAAAAAAAGAAACCACAAACAAACGTTTGTGGTTTCTTTTTGTCTTATGACAACAAAGGGGATGGGAGAAATTTTTCACGGTCAAACAAAGGGGTAAATGTTTGTTTGTGATCAATTTCACGTTTTTAATATAACAAATTCCTTTTTCAGTTTGCAAGAGGGGAAAACAACAATTCACAAATTTGTCACAAAACATGAAGAACGGGCAAGCTGCATACAATATACAAAATCTTTTTCCTCGTTTTAGAACATGTGTAGGAGGGAAAAATCGTGAAAACATTTTGGCTCATAATCAGCCTGCTGCTCGTCATCTTCGCTTTTTTTTATAATCTGTTAGGATTGATGAATCTCGCACCGATTTTCGTTTCTGCCCCCCTGCTTTTTATTTCTCTTTTCATATCGTTTCTTCTGTTTAACCATCGAAAAACGTTCCGCGGATTTTAAGATAAAAAAGAGGACGGGATGATGAACTGCATCTCAATTAGTAGATACAACTGACAATTGGAGGTGCAGTTTTTATATGACCGGAAACAAAAAAGGCATGAGTCCAGTTCCAGATCGAACTCATGCCACTAATTTTTTGGATTCAGATGATGCTCCTGTTTTCTTTCACTTTACTTTAACAGCAGCTCCTCCATCTCCGTCAGCTTTTCTTCAAATACTTTGCATGCATCTTCAATCGGCTTGGTTGATGTCATATCGACCCCTGCTTTTTTCAGCACATTAATCGGATAATCAGAGCTTCCCGCTTTCAAGAAATTAATGTACCTTTCAACGGCAGTTTCTCCTTCCGATAAAATCTGCTTGCTCAAGGCGCTTGCAGCACTAAAGCCTGTTGCGTATTGATAAACGTAAAAATTGTAATAAAAATGCGGAATTCTTGCCCATTCTAAGCCAATTTCTTCATCGACCACAATGTTGTCACCAAAATATTTTTTGTTTAACTCATAATACGTTTGCGTCAAAAATTCCGGTGTGAGCGGCTCTCCGTTTTGCGCCTTCAAATGGATATAATGTTCAAACTCAGCAAACATCGTTTGCCGGAATACCGTTCCTCTAAACCCCTCAAGGAAATGATTCAGCAAGTATAAACGTTTCTTTTCATCATCGATCGTGTTGAGCAAATATTCATTTAACAAGTTTTCATTGCATGTAGAAGCCACTTCCGCGACAAAAATAGAATAATCTCCGTACGGATACGGCTGTGTTTTTCTTGTATAGTAGCTGTGCACCGAATGGCCAAGCTCGTGAACAAGTGTGAATAAATTGTTCACATTATCTTGCCAATTCAGCAAAATATATGGATTTGTTCCATAGGCGCCAGAGGAGTAAGCTCCGCTTCGTTTCCCTTTATTCTCCTTAACGTCAATCCATCTGTTTTCAAAGCCTTCTTGTAAAATGCCGACATATTCTTCACCTAATGGAGCAAGCCCCTTCAATACGATGTCTTTCGCTTCTTCATACGTGATTTTCATATCGACGTTTTGTACAAGCGGCGTATAAAGATCATACATATGAAGTTCATCAAGCTTCAGCGCTTTTTTCCGCAAATCGACATAACGATGGAGCAGCGGCAAATGTTCATTGATCGTTTTTACTAAATTGTCGTAGACTTCCTCGGGAATGTTGTTGGCGCTTAGTGCAGCCTGGCGAGCATTCTCATATTTCCGCACCTTCGCATAAAAATTATTTTTCTTAACAGCTCCGCTTAATGTGCTGGCAAACGTATTTTTAAATTTTCCATATGTTGCGTATAATGCTTGGAACGCATCGCGACGGACTCGTCTATTTTCACTCTCCAAAAACTGGATATAACGGCCGTGAGTGATTTCCACTTCTTCTCCATTTTCATCCTTAATTGCTGGAAATTCCAAGTCCGCATTATTTAATTTTCCAAACGTATTGGAGGCAGTGCTCAGGGCTTCCGCAGCTTGAGCTAAAATAGCCTCTTGCTCCGCATCGAGCACGTGCGGTCTTTGCCGGTTGATTTCGTCCAAGGCATGTGCATAAAGCTTCAATTGATCATTTTCTTTCAAAAATTGCTGAAGCTTTTCTTCTTCAATGGATAGTATTTCCGGAACGATATAGGATGAGAGGCTGGAAGCTTGTGTATAAAGATTTGCTGCCCGGTCATTCAATCCTTGATAAAAAGAATTAGTTGTATCTTGATCGTAGCGCATATGGGCATATGTATAAAGCTTTCCAAGCCTCTCCATCACGGAATCTTGATAAGAGAGCGCCTCATATAACAGATCGGAGGATTGACCTAATTTTCCTCTATATTCACCGATTTTTGGAATTAGCTGCTTTACTTCTTCAAATTCTTTTTCCCATTCATCATCAGAAGCAAAAATATCTTCTAGCCGCCAAGTATACTCAACAGGGATTTCTTCCCGTTTTGGCAGCCTTTTGACAGCTGTTTCATTGCCCATTCTCGATTCCCCCTTTAAAAAAATCAGTCTGTTTCCATCATATTGAAATTTTTTTCAAAACGCAATAAATCACTATGCTTATATTATTCTACAGCAGAAAAAAACATACCTTCCTTGTCCAAATAATGTCCAAGACGTTGTTCACGCTTTTCCATCGCCTCCAAATGAAAAGGAGATGATGTTTTTCGAAACGAATATGGACCGATTGGCTGCAAAAATTTTAAATGGGAAAGAGTCGTTAAATATTCTATAATCGGCTTTTTTAAATCCGTTTTTACGCTACAGCTTCTTTCTTTCATCCCTATTTTCTTAAGGTGCCAAACTAGCTTTTCTGCGTGAAATACTTCATCGGCGCGTAATGTTTCAATAAATAATAAAACTGAGCATTGCCAAATATAGACCGCCTCATCAACCATATAACCGCTTTTTAAAGGGATAAAAACTTCAACTGGCAGCTGCGATAAAGATAAGCCAACTGTTTCGTAAACCTTTTTTTGCAGCTTTCGCTCTTCGTTCGTCTTTTGAAACAGCGGCTTTAAGCGATATTGACTTATTTTCTTCAGCCAATGCTTCCATAAACCGTTTGCCGCCAGGCTCTTTCCTTGCAAACAATCTCGAAAGAAAAACGACTCTGGGGAGATCATAGCAGATGCGGCAAAAATATTCTGTTTAGAAAACGGAATCAGATGGGAAAAAAAGATGAAGGTTTTCTTATCTGAGCAATAATTGATGATAAAAGGATGATCGTTTTGCGGGGAATTAAGAAACTGACACAGAAAAGGAGTCAGTCGATATTGATGTTCACCGACTTGCTTCATTTGTTTCCAGCCTAATATCCAAATCGGTTTAATTCGTTCTTTTTTGTAGCCATTTGTCCGTTTTATCACCTGATCAGGGGGAATATTAGAGCATTGGTATTCAATCGCATACCGTTTATGCTGAAAAGATACAAACAGATCCGCTCGTTGTGCAATAGAAGGTATAAATTTTTCCACTTCCGCAGCTAACCGCTGCCTTTTCAACCAAACATACAATTGCTTTTTTCCGTTCAAATGGTACGTGCTTTCCGCTTCCGAATCAGCCCGACAAGAGGCCGTTAAGTGGGCAAAATGAGGAATTTTGATTTTGCCAATTTTTAATTTTACCGGCTCCTTGCAAGCCGGACAAAAAAAGGATTGCTCTTCTTTCAGTTTTAGAAGCCTTTCTGTCGACCAGTACGGGGCGGCGACATTTACTTTTTCGCCGTTTCGCAAAAGGGCAACAAGCATATAAATCATCACTTCCTTTCACAAATAGAAACATTCGACAAAAGGGAAAAAAATCCTTTCAAAAGCAGCGTTTTTCATAAGTTTTAAAAGATGCCAGAAACACTTCATGTAAAAATATACTTTTTTCAAAAACGCATGCTTGCCGCTAAAGAGGCGGAAGTTAGATGTTGCTTCATTCGTTTCAATAAAGGTTCGCCATTTTACATCGTTACGGCCGGCAATTCACCCGTGGTGTTGTGAAATCCGCTCAAATAGAGCTTTATCCTAAAAAAACACCGCTGTATCAAAAACGGTGTTTTATAATAAAGGAGACAAAAGCCGCGACGTTGATTCAAACAGCTTTATATATAGCGGGCGTTTTTTGAATTGTTCAAGGTCGATGACACTTGAATTTTCAATGTCTCGAATATAATCCTCTACAAGCGTTTCAATGCTGTCCGTTCGGTATAAAAAAGCATTTACTTCAAAATTCAAATGAAAACTTCTCATATCCATATTCGCCGTACCGATCGATGCCAGTTCGCCATCAACAATAATGATTTTGCTGTGCATAAACCCTTTTTCATATTCGTACACTTTAACCCCGGCTTCTAAAAGCTCCGGAAAATAAGATCGCGACGCATAAAATACAATCCGTTTGTCAGGCCTTTTCGGAACGAGGAGACGAACGTCAATGCCACTCAGCGCAGCAATCTTTAAAGCGGATTTTATATCCTCGTCAGGAATAAAATACGGAGAGGCGATCCATATCGAATTTTTTGCGGAAACGATCATCGAAAAGAACAAGCTTTTAATGACCTCCCACTTATTATCAGGACCGCCGGCGATTAGCTGAACGCCACCTTCTTTATCGTCCATTTGAAAATGAGGCAGCAAATATCGATCGGTAAGCAGCTTCTGCCCAGTCATATAATACCAATCCTGTAAAAAAATAAGATTGAGCGTCCGTACTCCTTCCCCTTCGAGCATCATATGCGTATCCCGCCAAAAGCCGAAATACGGATTTCTTCCCAAATATTCATCTCCTATATTTAAACCTCCGACAAAGCCGACTTTTCCGTCAATCACAATAATTTTACGATGATTGCGAAAGTTAATATTGTTAGACAAAAACGGAAGCTTTACAGGTAAAAATGGAACCATTTCCACCCCGGCATCAAGAAGCTCCTTCCTGTATTTTTTGGACAGCTTCCAGCTGCCGACTGCATCGTATAAAAATCGAACCTCTACACCGTTTTTCGCTTTTTCGATCAACAGCTTTTTTAATTTTTGCCCAATTACATCATGCCGAACAATATAGTATTCAAGATGAATATGATCTTCCGCCTTTTGAAGCTCTCGAAAAATATGGTCAAATGTTTCAATGCCGTTCGTCAGCACCTTTGTATTTGTCCGAAAAGAAATCGGACTGCGGCCAAGCTTATGGGCAAGCTTAAATAAAAGGCGCTGGTGATTTCTCATGAATTTAATTTTATCTTCATAAGTATGAAAGCTGGTTTCAAATTTGGCATAAGCTTGCTCATCTATTAAAGCTTTTTTCTTAAATAGACGATGCTTCCGGACATTTCTTCCAAAAAATATATAAAAGAAGAAGCCTATTAATGGAAATCCTCCTAAAACAACAAGCCAAGTAAGCGTTTGAGTTGGGTGGCGGTTTTCCAAGAAAATAACAAAACCGATAAAAATGATGGATAACGTGAACAAAATGGAAACGGCTCCTAAAAACCATTCCTCCCAGATGTTCTTAGTTAAATACAAGATGATAGCTAGACCAATGGCAAAAACGATTACTTGCAGAAATTTTCTCATAAGCTTCCTCCAGGCAATCGATATTTCTTATCTCTCGATTTGGACATATTTGTTTGATCTGCGATATGAAAGCGTTCCTTAAGTAAAAAAGACCGATTTCGAACATGAAATCGGCAATTTAAGAAAAGTGCGTTTCGATTTGTTCCAAGGCATTGTCCTTCATAATCAGCTTTCCGTATTCTTCAAGACGGTGAATTGTCATCCTTGATTCCTGACCGTATTCAAGCATAATGCTGAGCAAATTTTCAATTTGATCATCGTCTTTATCCGAAAATTCAACGAATAAATAATATTTTTGTTCAAATACATATAAGCTATTCAAAAATCCGTCCAAACGATGGGATGCTAACGAAATAACGTCTTCAAAGTCCTGAAACTTTATGACAAATTGCAATTGCGCCGTTTCATCTTTCTCATCTGAGGAAGATCGTTCAGACATATTAAAATGTTTGTCCAACAAAGATTCTATATTCTCATCAACCGGGATTTCTCTTAATTTTTCATCGACTACCGGAAGCTCCAGCTTTTGTCCGTCTTTTGACAGCTGTGCTTTTGTGACAATGACTTCAAGCCCTTTGTCATTGGCATGAACTTGAATCCATAACGGACCTTCAAGCGGAAAGTCTTCTTCATCATTAATTTCATCCATCATTTCCCAAAACAGCTCTTCGCTTCTTTCTCTGTTATACCAGATTTCTTCTCGGTCAAATCCTCGTTCTTCTATGTCAACATATGAAATATAAAATTTTACTGTGTTTTCATTAATGCGTTCGATTTCCATTTGAACAACCTTCCCTTCTTTTTAAATTTTTGGAAGGGACAATAAACCCCCGAATTCGTTGCACTTTTCTTTCCTAATTTAAAAAATTTCCAAATTTTCATCGCGAGCACCAAGTTGTTCAATTCTAATTCTATTGTATGATAAATCACTTCATAAAGAAATAAAAAAAGCCTTGATTTTGAAAAAAACCGTTATTTACCTATTAAGCATAAAATATTTCGTTTTTCATATATATTGTACGAGCCATAATTTGAAAAGAGGTTGACTGATGGATGAACAATTTTTCACATCTTTATTCCTTATCATTGGCATTGACCTCATATTAGGAGGAGATAATGCCATTGTCATTGCGCTGGCATGCCGCAATTTGCCGGAAAATCAGCGGAGGAAAGGAATTTTATTTGGAACAATGCTCGCGATACTCAGCCGAATTTTGTTGACATTACTGGCTGTTCATTTATTGAACATTCCTTTTTTACAGTTTTTTGGCGGATTATTTTTAATGTATATTGCCTTTTTATTATTGACAGGAAATGAAGGTGAGCATACTTCCGTGAAAAGCCACCGCTCATTGTGGAAAGCCATCCAAACGATTGTTTTGGCTGACATTTTTATGGGATTTGACAATGTCATTGCGGTTGCTGGAGCAGCTGGAGGAAATATCTTTCTTGTCATAACAGGTCTTCTTATATCCATTCCGATCATTATTTGGGGAAGCAGATTTATCATGTCTGCCATGTCCCGATTTCCTTTGCTCATTTACGGGGGCGGAGGAATATTAGCTTATACAGCAGGTAAAATGATGGCAACGGATGAAAAAATGACCCCTCTGTTGAAAACTGAAGCTGTTGCACAAACTCTCCCTTATTTCACAGCTTGTCTCATCCTTTTCTTTGCCCTTCTGTACAATATAACAAAAAAATAACAGCCTTCCGCAATCTATTTTGCTTTGCGTACGGAAGGCATCATTCCCTTTTAATTTGCCATTCTCTGAGCTTCTCTCAGCTGGTAGGTGCGAATTTTTCTTGGCAGAAAGCGTCGTATTTCATCCTCGTTATAACCGACTTGAAGACGTTTTTCATCAATCAAAATCGGGCGGCGCAAAATTCCAGGGTTTTTCCGGATAATATCATACAGCTCCTGCAAAGGAAGCAATTCAACATCAACCTTCAATTTTTGAAAAACCTTTGAACGAGTGGAAATAATTTCATCTGTTCCGTCTTCTGTCATACGAAGAATTTCTTTAATTTCTTCGATCGTTAAAGGCTCGGAAAAAATGTTCCGCTCTCTATATTCAATCTGATGCTTTTCCAACCAAGATTTTGCTTTTCTACAAGATGTGCAGCTCGGAGATGTATACAATATTACCATGCCAATCACTCTCCTTTTCGAGAAAAATATAAGTGTATATATAAAAACTATGCCAATCTCACATTAAAATAAATTTAAAAAAGTAATTTGTATTGATTATTATACTATAAAAAAGCAACTTCGCCTATATGTTTTTATTTCTCAAATTATAACAAAAATGTTACAACCGGTGAATGATGATCATTTTCAAGGCCATTTTCTCAATTAACACCTCTTTTCTTTCTCTACTCTTCTTTTCCCCTTTTTTGGTTCGATCAAACATGAAAAAGAAATTTTTTCAGAAAGACGCTGAGAAGTTGCAAAGAATACACAATTTTTTTATAATCATCTGTAAATGAATACATAGGCGATGAGAAAGAGAAGTACATGCCGAAAACAGTTTTCAGAGAGTTTGTGGCTGGTGGAAACAAACACTGTCCGGTATGGAAATGGACTTTTGAGCTCTCAGCTGAAATCAGTAAGCTGCGGCGTTTTTGTCTTGCGTTAAAAGACGAAAAGTGATTTCACATGAAAGTTTGTGAAATAATTAGGGTGGCACCGCGGTCCATTCGTCCCTATACGGACGGATGGGCTTTTTTATATATAAAAATCAGGAGGAGTTTGCACATGAAAACGATCTTTTCAGGAATTCAGCCTAGCGGCACGTTAACACTCGGAAACTATATCGGAGCAATGAGACAATTTGTAGAGCTCCAGCATGAATATAAATGCTATTTTTGCATTGTCGATCAGCATGCCATAACTGTTCCGCAAGACAGACTTAAATTAAGAAAAAACATTAAGAGCCTTGCTGCATTATATTTAGCAGTCGGCATCGATCCGGAAAAATCCACCCTTTTCATTCAATCGGAGGTGCCCGCTCACGCGCAGGCAGGATGGATGCTTCAATGCGTTTCTTATATTGGCGAGCTTGAAAGAATGACACAATTTAAAGATAAATCTAAAGGGAAAGAAGCTGTTTCAGCAGGACTGTTAACTTATCCGCCTTTAATGGCCGCCGATATTCTTTTGTACAACACGGACCTTGTTCCAGTCGGCGAGGATCAAAAACAACATTTGGAATTGACAAGGGATTTAGCCGAAAGATTCAACAAAAAATATGCAGACATTTTTAAAATTCCAGAAGTCCGCATTCCAAAAGTCGGTGCTCGGATTATGTCGCTTCAAGATCCGACGAAAAAAATGAGCAAATCCGATGCGAATGAAAAATCGTTTATTTCCCTTCTCGATGATCCAAAAAAAATTGAAAAGAAAATTAAAAGCGCTGTGACTGATTCAGACGGAGTGGTTCGTTATGATAAAGAGAACAAACCTGGCATCTCCAACCTTTTATCTATTTATTCAATTTTAGCTGGCGTGTCAATTGCCGAGCTGGAAACAAAATACGAAGGAAAAGGCTATGGTGAATTTAAAGCGGATTTGGCAGAAGTCGTCATTAACACTTTAAAGCCGATTCAGGAAAAATATTATGAGCTCATTGATTCTGATGAACTTGATGACATTTTAGACAGAGGCCGGGAGGAAGCAAACAAAGTAGCATCCAAAATGTTGAAAAAAATGGAGAATGCAATGGGATTGGGAAGAAAAAAACGAAAATAAAAGCGCTAGCGAACGAATGACGATTGATGATGGAGCTGATTAAACAAAACAAATATACTAGCTTAAAAAAATATGTTCGATAAAAAGAGGGCGGCTGATATAGTGCCCTCTTCCTTAATTTACTTTCGGTTCTTGCTCCATTTCCCAAAGCTTTTCAAAGAAAGGCTGCCCTTTTATTAATCGTTCGCATAATTGTTCATGCTTTTGAGACCATCCGACAATCGCTTCCTCATAAAGCATAGTCCAAATTTCCTCAAAACCGAGTGATTGAATTTGACCATACATGTACGGATTCCATTCCGTATACCAATATTTCATTTCCGCCGTATTTTTTGTCGATTGCAATTGATCAAGAGCCATAAACAAAAGCTGTTTCAGCTGTCTTTCTTTGCGGGTTAATCCGTGCATATATTCAGGTGCAAGGGATAAAAGATGATAATCTTTTTTGTCTTTGTCATTTGTTTGTGAGAACTCGTATGATTCCGGCTCTAAATCCTTCACCATGTCATATACAAGCTGCTCTTGTCTTGGGATAAGCCGGCTTTTGCGAATTGGCGTCGTATATCCGATCGTATCTACTGCTAAAATGCCGTTGCCATCCGAAACAACAAAGCAATAATCTAGCTGAATTCTCTCATGGTTTTTCCGGGCGTATGCCTTCTGGTAAACATCCTTTAAAAGTTTTTCAGGCAGTTCTTTTAAGTCATTTTCAATATAATCATAAAGTTCTTTACTCACTTTAATCAGCGGTACTTGGTCTAACAGTTCAACCTTATCATCCTTTCTCCATTCATGAAAATGACAAACATTATAACCATTTTCTTCTCCTTCAAACCAGTTTACCCAAACATCGTACAAATTCAGCATAATTAGCCCCCTTACTACAAGACTGTTTGTCATCATTATGGTCAGTGGAGAAGGTTTTTATTCCAAATTTTTCATTGCCCAAAAAACTTTTCATCACTACGTATTCCACTTTTGATCAATGCGGATTTCAAGCCTGTCAGCTTTCAGAAAAGGACCATTCATGCACTTTATAAAAATAATTTTTCGGATGAAAAATATAGCCATTTAACCGTTCAGGCAACGCCCGAAATTCCTTCGGATAATATAAAACTGTATATGGCTGTTCATCCTCGATAATTTGAAATATCTCCTTGTAAATTTGTTTTCGTTCGCTTTCGTCCATTATTTTTCTAGATTTAGACAGCAGCAGGTCGGCCTGTTCGTTTTCCCACCAAACAAAGTTCAATCCATATTCTCTCTGACTGGAATGGAAAATATCAAAATGATTCGGAAATTTAGATAACGACCATTCTAAAATCAACGCATCGTAATCCCAATTCGGCGGTGAAATTTGCTTAATTAAATCTTCCCATTCCCAAAACTCCGTTTTCACGTCAATTCCGATCTCTTTCAATTGTTTTTGCACGAGCAACGCAACTTTTTCGCGAACAACATTTCCTTTGTTCGTTTTTAACGTAAACGAGAAATCTTTTCCTTCTCGATCCAGTATGCCGTCCCTATCCGTATCTTCCCATCCCGCTTCTTTCAGCAGCTTTTTTGCTTCTCTCCGGTTATACTTTAATGTTTGAATTTCGTCGGTAAAAATAGAAGCAATAGGCGTTTCTGGAATATGTGCTTCCTTTCCTTGTCTGTGCAAAATCTTGCGAACGATAGCTTTGCGGTTGATCGCCATCGTCAAGGCTTGCCTTACTTTTTTATCTTGAAAAAGTTCGTTTTTTTCATTCCAGCCGATAAACACATAAGAATGGGAAATGTTCGATTGAACGTCCAATCCTCTTAACCTTTTTATTTTTTTTACATTGGTTAGTTCTATTTCAGGGGCGTAATGAACCTCGCCATTTTTCAGCTGTTCGTAAAGAACTTCCTGGTTATGAACAATTTTATACTTGATTGATTTGATTCGAGGCTTCCCTAAAAAATAATGTTCATTTGCGGCCAGCTCTACGAATCCATTCTTTTCCCATTTTACGAACCGAAAAGGCCCAGTGCCCACAGGCTGTGATGTATTAAACTTATGCTCCTTTAATTTTGCAACCTGTACATTTTTCAACAAATGCTTCGGCAATATGCCGTATGATAATGTGACTGGAAGAAAGGAGGCGTCTTTTTCTCTTAAACGGAATTTCACTGTATACTTATCAAGCTTTTCAATGCTTTCAATCATTTCAAAGTCTGAACTTCTTTCGCCATTATAATCAGGGCTTAAAGGAATGCTGTAAGTAAAAACAACATCATCCGCCGTTAATTCTTTTCCGTCATGAAATTTGACCCCGCGCCGAATAGTGACCGTATATTCAAGTCCATTCTCTGATTGCTGAATCTTTTCAGCCAGATGCGGTTTCGGCCGCAGCTGCTCATCAACTGTCACCAGTCCATCAAAAAGCATCCCTTCTAACTGCGAGCTTGATTCATCTAGAGAATACAAAGGATTAAAAAGCTGCGGCGATTCAGTTGAACCGATTATAAATGTTTCCGGAACAATCAGCGGATCGAGCTCTTCCTCCTTTATCTCCTTAACCGTTGGTTGCGGCTTTCTATTATAATCCAGACTTGAGCAGCCATGTAGAAGCAATAAAAACAAGAGAATCGATATATACAGCCATGGTCGTTTTAATCGTGCCAAATCCATTCCCCCATCATTGGAAGTTTCGTTCTATTTTTTATTCATATTCACAGTCTGTCCAAATTATTAATAAATATAGAAACAAAGGAGCCTATTCCTTTGTTTCATAGCTTTCCACGAATTGTTCGGCAGGCAAATAAAAGCTTTCTTTTGTTGAAAACGGTTTTTGTTTATAAAACGTTTGTACGATATCATATCCAATTGCGTATCCAAGCATGGTCGGATAAAAGCCTTTTCCGAACAAAAGCTGATCGAATAACGGATGGTCCCATTTTATGTCTTGATTCGGAACAATTAAATTTTTCCACCAGCTGTATAGTTGTCTCTTCGAATATTTTTTCACCCAATTTGTTACATGCTGCTCACCTATCGTTCTGTAAACCGTATGCTCCGCCAAACCTTCCAAAATAATCGCATCAAGAAGCGTATAGTCTTTTTCGTGCTTCGGATTTTTCCTAAGCCTGCAAATATGATGATATTCGTGAATCAATAGCGCAATGAGCTCGTCATTTTTTACATCCGGCGATAAAAATAAAAACATTTTATCCTGAAAAGACAACCCCGAACGACCTTTAAAATCTCTCCCAAAAAAACTTTTTCGCTCTTCAACAGGAAAAATAAAAATAGGGACATCTGGACCGTTCCATCTTTTCTTTAACTTCAAAAAAATGTTATTTGCTTTTGTCCAAATATTCGAATCATCAGCCTTAACAAGCCAATGTTCATAGCCAGTTCGAAGCATGCCGTATTGTGACAGGTAGTGATGAATTTCCTCCGCTTGTAAATGGTGAAAATATTTCTCTAGCTTTTCACAAAGCTCGATTGGATTCCGGCTTTCCTTCAACCAGTTTTTTGTGTCAATAACTCCCAAATCTTCGCACCTCCTTTTCTACACTATTCATTAGAAAAGAAAGATGTTTGAATTTTTTTAAAAAAGAAAAACCGCTACTGCCTGTTTAGGCAATAACGGTTTCATATAATCCTTAATTTCCTATAGGTTGACATCAGGCTTCTTCAAATTTCTTGAAAACGAGCGTGGCGTTATGTCCTCCGAAACCAAGGGAATTGCTGAGCGCCGCCCGAACTGTTTTTTGTTTAGCCTGATTAACAGCATAATCCAAGTCACAGTCAGGATCAGGTGTTTCATAATTAATTGTCGGAGGAATTATATTTTCTTTCACTGCTAAAATGGTGAAAATGGCTTCAACTCCTCCTGCTGCTCCAAGGAGATGACCTGTCATCGATTTTGTCGAGCTGACGGTTAATTGATAAGCATGGCTGCCAAAAACTTCTTTAATCGCCGATGTTTCAAATTTATCATTATATTCGGTGCTTGTTCCATGGGCATTAATATAATCGATATCTTCCGGTTTTAAGCCTGCATCTTGAATTGCCATTTTCATTGCACGTGCACCGCCTTCTCCGCCAGGAGCCGGTTGTGTAATGTGATAGGCATCGCCTGTTGATCCATAGCCGACGATTTCTGCATAAATGTTTGCTCCTCGTTTTAAAGCATGTTCCAGCTCTTCAAGAACAAGTATTCCTGCACCTTCTCCCATGACAAAGCCATCGCGGTTTTTGTCAAAAGGACGGCTAGCAGTTTTCGGATCAGGATTTGTCGACAACGCTTTTGCTGCACTGAAACCTGCAAAAGCCATCTTGGTCAGCGGCGCTTCTGTTCCGCCCGTAATCATCACATCGGCATCGCCACGTTGAATTACTTTAAAGGCATCGCCTATTGAATTTGATCCTGTTGCACAGGCAGTGACTGTACATGAATTTGGACCTTTCGCGCCAATCGCTATGGACACCTGTCCGGCTGCCATATCAGGAATCATCATCGGAACAAAGAAAGGACTTACACGTCTCGGACCTTTTTCCAGAAAAGTTTCGAATTGCTGTTCATACGTCTCCATTCCGCCTATGCCTGAACCGATCCAAACGCCTACCCGTTCGCGGTTTTCATTATTTATTTTTAAACCTGAATCTTCAAGCGCCATCAACGAGGCGGCTAATGCAAATTGTGTGAAGCGGTCCATTTTCCTCGCTTCTTTCCGATCCATAAAATCTTCAGGTTTAAAATCGTTTATTTCGGCAGAAACTTTGACAGGAAATATGTCTTTATCGACTCTCGTCAATTCTCCAATGCCTGATACACCTTTCAAAGCATTTTCCCAGCTTGTTTTCGCATCCAATCCAATCGGTGTCACAGCACCGATGCCTGTTACAACTACTCTACGTTTTTCCATATCATTACACCTCGCCTTTTTCGGTTTGTATGACGGAAAAAAAGCATTTTTATTTTTGATTGAATGATTTTACTGTCCCCATCTTAATGCAATGGCTCCCCATGTTAAACCTCCGCCGAAGCCAACCATCACAATAAGATCACCATCTTTTATTTTACCAGCTTTTACTTCTTCGTATAAAGAAATTGGTATTGATGCTGCGGAAGTATTCCCGTACTTGTGAATCGTCTTGGACATTTTCTCCTCCGGCAATTCAAGCCGTTGTCTGGCGGCTTCCATAATGCGGATATTTGCTTGATGCGGAATGAGAAAGTCAACATCTTCTTTCGTTAATCCCGCTTTTTCCAGTACATTAATGCTTGATTCTCCCATCTGCCGCACAGCAAATTTAAATACTTCACGCCCGTTCATCACAATATGGCCTTTTTCATATAAATGCTTGCCGCCGCTTCCGTCCGCTCCTAGCTCAAATGAGAGAATCCCTCTGTCATCACTTACCTCTCCTAAAACAACCGCCCCGGCACCATCCCCAAATAAAACACCTGTTGAACGGTCATTCCAATCCGTAATTTTCGAAAGCTTTTCGGCTCCAACGACAAGAATTTTTTTATAAGCTCCTGTTTGTATAAACTGCTCTGCCGTTGCCATCGCATAAATAAAACCTGAACATGCGGCGCTTATGTCCAAAGCAGCAGCCCGTTTTGCACCAAGTCTTTCCTGCAGAACACAGGCAACTGACGGAAAGGATTGATCAGGTGTTGCGGTCGCAACTATTATCATATCGATTTCTTCCGGGGAAATTTTTGCATCTTCAATGGCCTCTAATGCCGCTCTTGCGCCCAAATCCGATGTTTTCATATCATCTGAAGCAATTCTCCGCTCTTCAATGCCGGTTCTTGTTCGAATCCATTCATCAGACGTATCCATGATTTTTTCTAAATCATAGTTAGTCACAACTTTTTCCGGTATATAACGGCCTATCCCGATGATCCCAGCTCTCATCAAGAACATCTCCTTCACAAAAAATTATTATCAAATGTTATGACTTGGTACTAATTTTATATTATTTTTCTACTTATAGCAATATGCTTCATAACAGTTAACTACAGGTTTTCTTGTTTTTGACTGATAGATTGAGCTAATCGTCTATTCCTTACTCAGTTTTGTTTCATAAAATAGGATGAAAAGGAAAAAAGAACGGAAGGTGAAACGGGAATGAGTGATGAAAACGTAAACGAGCGGCAGGAAGATGAAAAAGAGAAAGCAGAAGCACCAGAACCCGATTTTTTTACCCAATTTATGTTCGGCCGGCAGCTTCCGGTTCATTCTGAAAAAACTTCCGAAAAAAACGAGCAAAACGAGCAATCAGACTATCAAAAAATTTTTGAGCAAGTCGATGATATTGTGACAAAATTATCTGAGCTGAAGCCAATTATTAAAGAAATAAAGCCGTTCGTCAATCAAATTAAAAAACTATTTAAAAATTAAGGGGATGAATTCAACCATCCCCCAAAATTTTTATTTTATTTATCTCACCATAGCATTATTCGTTAGGCAATTTCCCTGTTTTCTTATATTCTTCCACATATTTTAAAACTTTATTTTTAAATTCTTTATCTACTAGAGGGCTGAACTTCCCTAAATCAATCACACCATCTTGAAAATCAAAATATAAATTCCCGCTTTCCAGTTCGCCTTTTATAAATTTTTTTGCGACTAATAAATACAACTCATCCACATGCTGTACTGTGCTTGTTAAAACCATTTGTTCGCCCAAATCACTTTGATCTGAAACAAAGCCAATTGAATATATTCCTTTTTCCTTCACTTTTTCGATCACTGGCACGTTGTATCTGTCGCCTGCCGGATAAACAACATCTACATTTTCTGCGACAAGCTTATCGAGCTTCTCAAGCGCCAAGTCAACATGATCAAACCCTTGGACATATTCAATGTGAATGGTTACGTTTGGATTTTCAAATTGCGCCCCTTGATAAAACCCCTCCACTTCAGGCTGCCACTCAAAAGCGGCAATAATTCCGATTTCGTTTGTTTTTGTCATATGTGCTGCCACCATTCCTGCGAAAAAGCCCATGGCATGCGCCTCAAAATTTAAACTTGTGGCATTCGGGCCTTTTGCATCACCATTAAAAAAAACGAAATGAATATCTGGATATTGATCCAGCAAATCTCTAAAAAAACCCTCATATTCGTGACCGTGCCCGATAATTAAATTAACTCCCTTTCCGTGAAATTCTTCGACCGCCTCCCTCACCGCCGCTTCGGAATTCATTCCTTCTTTATAAAAAACATCTACATTCAGCTCAGACTGAATTTTTAACAGCCCTTTATACCCTTTTGTCCCCCAAACTTGATCATTAATCGTTTCAGGAACGAGCAAACCCACCTTTTTCAGTTTTCCTTTTTCTGATGCTTGTCCGCAGCCAACGAGAAATAATAAAATAAAAATGATCACAAACATTTTTTTATACATACCAAGCAACTCCTTTAAACCAGTGAACTGCATCATCATTGAAATGGTGAGGTTTCTCAATAATCGAAATGATTACATATCGATCTCAGCTAAGTTCAAAACGATCTTTTGAATTTACGGTCAATTTGATTGTCACGAAATATAGCTTATGAGGCGTTTCTCTAGGAAGCTTCCTCTTTAACACGATGTATATTTAGTACTAAAATTTTCACGTTTCACTTCATTCCTCTTTTATTTTGCTATACGCCGTCAATGAAGTAAAGAAATTTTATATTTAGGTATAAAGTCTGCGTGTATTTTGCAGGAAAAAATCTTTTAATTCTTGCAAACTCTTTTCAATGTTTTCGACCGTCTTTGGAACAACTAAATGATGTTCGCTTTTCGATACAGGCTTGTAAATGTAATGAAAAATGTCAAAAAAGCTCATCACCTTCTTGATGCGCTCTTTGTCATCGGAAATCAAGTAAATTGTTTTTTTCGCAAACAAATCTTCGTCAAATTCTGTTAACACCGGAACTATTTCATCAATATGAAGAATGTCGCGAATGACAATTTTTTCATTCGCATTCGTCTTGGAACGGCTGATGCCTGTACATTCCAACAAACTGTTCGAAATCCAATGGCCTAGCGGCTGCCAAGGTCCGAAAACGGTTGGAAGATAAACAAATAAATAAGGGAAAGTCCATTTTTGTCCTATTTGCTGCATCCAGCTGTCAATTTCTTCATCCCTATCTTCCAGCGGATTCTCTCCTTCAAGAGAAAATATAAAAATAATCGGAGTCTGCTTGAGGGATGCGATTTCGACCGTTTTTTCCAATCGGTGTTTTTCAGCTTCATCGTCTATCGGGTGTTGATCTGTTTGACAATAATAAATCAAATCATATTGCTTTTTGGAAGCATCCTCTATCCAGCTGTCTTCTTCCAATAAATGAAAATGTGCGTTCCGCCCGAGCCACATCATTTCTTCTTCGCATATTTTTTTTTGCAACGGATTTTTAGGAACGATTACCACTCCATCGACTAGTAATCCTTCCTCTACCAGTTTTGAACATATATGAAAGCCTTCAAATTGATGAACCCCAACAATTAAAATATGTTTACACTGCTTTAAGGCAGTTGACATTTTGAAAACCTCCTTTATGAAAAAACTATTATTGTATCGTATGCGAAAAAAGAAAAGATTAGTCCAATGCCCTTTTCAAACAAAAAGGGGCAGCCTGCTCACTTATTGAGCATTTTCTCCCAGTCCTCAATTCCATTTCTATAAGATTCTTTCATGCTCTTTGTAAAAACTTCTTATCATATCATGGATCCGATTTATATTTTCCTGGAAATAAAATGTGAATTGAATTGGAGCTTTCAGCTGCTTTCTCCATTCCTCATATTTTTTTCCGTGAATTTTATAGGAATAGCTTCCCCCGTTCATTTTCTGCCAGATGCCTACAGGTATTTTTGATACAAAGTCTTGTATACGGACAAAGGGATAATGGGTGACAGCTTTTTCATCTAATTGGTAAGCTTTTGATAGTTCTTTTATCATTTGTTTGTAAAAAAATTTATTCTTTTTCTCTTCCGCTATTTGGGCTTTTATGTCCAAACAAGGATTGATCATCACCGATGAACGGATGGAATTTGGCATCTCTTCCATCAACTGCAGCGCAACGAGTGCTCCTATACCTTCAGACAGTATATGGATTTTTTTATTTAAAATTTCTTGTTTCATGACAAGATGATAAAGCTGTTTTGCCAACAAAACGGCGTGAGGGCTGCCCCAATGGCGTCCGTAAAGATTGGAATGAAACAATGTATATCCGCAGCTTTTTAACGTATTGATCAGCTGACGCCGCCCGTAATGCTCCAACCAGTAGCTTGAACCATTTTCAACAAAATGGGTTCGATCGCCAATGATCAAGATGCCGAATCCGTTCGGCTTTTCCGGAAGATGAATGACATTCCACTCGTTTTCAATTTGAAAAAATCTTTCCAAAACACCTTCCATTTGCCCACCACCTTTCCATCGATGACCTTTTATAATGTATGTACGAAATGTCAAAAAGGCTCGCAAAAAAATCGCGAAACAACCGTTTTCATGAAAAATGTTGTATGATAATATAAGTAAAGACAGGAATAAACGAGGTGAAGATAATGAGATATTTCGCAACATTTTTTTGGACGTTTTTGCTTGTCAACATGGCCAGCTATGTTGTTTCTTCCATGACAGGCTCTGCATTCCATTTTTCAACAGCAATTATAATCTCTGTTGTTTTTACCGTACTTCTCTTTATAATTGGGGAGTTAATTCCGGCTGAACCTTCAGAAGAGCATTAAGAATTTGTCGAAATTGGCGAATTGCCAATTTCTTTTTTTTTAAAACGAAAATCAGCGATTAGATGCCTGCTGCTATCGGCGAAGCCTCACTTGTTACGTCATAATATAGACAAATTCAAAAAAAAGGGGATAGTCTAAGTAAGTCATTTTTGGGCTTAAGACATCCCCTGTGATTTTTTGTTTTCAATGGAGATTTGTCTTTGGACAGACCCTTACCAGTTAACATATACGTCAGTATAATTAAGATTTCAGCCTAGCAAATTTACATGAAGCTGTTACGTATACGTCAGCACAACTAAGATTGGCGGAAAAACTTATAAATCACTACACTTTTCCAATTATAGTTTTCTAGTCTTTTAGGCAGAATCAGGCTTGCTAGCTGTGCAATCTCCCCATGAAACTAGCCTGATAGGAATCTCGCCCTGTTTTTAGTCTCCGAATCAGATTCCCCGCCACCAGGACACAGTTTCCTATGTCTACATGGTCCGCACAAAAAAAAGAACCCTCCTCGATTGAGAAGGGTTTTAATATCCATTTATAGCTATTCTAATTTTGCTGCTCCGCTCTTCTCATGAGCATGCAAATCCGTTTTTATAACAATTTCTTCATTTTCTACCCCTAACAGAACTTGGTCACGATCATGAACGGTTCCAGCAATAACCGCTTTCGCAAGTTTTGTCTCTACATGCTTTTGAATAAACCGTTTCAGCGGCCGTGCGCCAAATACAGGATCAAATCCTCTTTTTGCAATGAATTCCTTCGCTTCATCTGTAATCTTTAGTGTAAGTTGTTTATGGGATAGGCGCGCTTGAAGCTCTTTTAAAAGTTTTTCTACTATTCCTTTTACTTCGTTCATTGTTAAAGGCTTGAACAGGATCGTGTCATCAATCCGGTTTAAAAATTCCGGCCGGAAATGCATGGAGAGCTCATCAAGAACTTTCTTTTTCGCTTCGTCTGTTATTTCCCCCTCATCATTTAAACCGGAGAGCAAATGCTGAGAACCGATGTTGGATGTCATAATGATCACTGTATTTTTAAAATCAACTGTTCTTCCTTTCGAATCGGTCACCCTGCCGTCATCAAGCATTTGCAGCAATATGTTAAACACTTCTGGGTGAGCCTTTTCGATTTCGTCCAGTAATATAACCGAGTACGGATGTCTCCGAACTTTTTCCGTCAGCTGTCCTCCTTCTTCATATCCGACATAACCCGGAGGTGCGCCGATCAGCCTTGAGACAGAATGTTTTTCCATATACTCCGACATATCAATGCGGACTATTTCGTCCTCGCTGTCAAAAAGCGCTTCTGCCAATGCTTTCGCCAGCTCCGTTTTCCCGACCCCTGTCGGACCTAAAAAGAGGAAGGAGCCGATCGGCCTGTTCGGATCTTTTATGCCTGCCCGCGCACGCAAAACTGCATCCGATACTAATTCAACTGCATCGTCTTGCCCGATGACCCTTTCTTTTAATATTTGTTCAAGCTTCAGAAGCTTTTCTCTTTCCCCTTGTACAAGCTTTGCTACCGGAATGCCAGTCCATCTTGACACAATACCGGCAATTTCCTCTTCTGTTACTTCCTCGCGAAGCATCTTGTTTTCCTCTTTCTGCTTCATTTCTTCTTCCAGCTGTTTGATTTGTTTTTCCAGCGCCGGAATTTTTCCATGGCGCAGCTCAGCCGCTTTGTTTAAATCGTATTCATTTTCAGCATCAGCTAAATCTCTGCGTGCTTTTTCCAGCTCTTCCCTCAAGCTTCTAAGCTGTTGAATACCTTCGACTTCAAGCTGCCATTTCGCCTTCATTTCATTTGCTTTCTCTTTTAAATTTGCAAGTTCCTTTTGCAACTCTTCCAATCTGATTCGGCTGATGTCATCCGTTTCTTTTTTCAATGCAGCCTCTTCAATTTCAAGCTGCATAATCCTTCTCGTCACTTCATCAAGTTCTGTCGGCATTGAATCTATTTCCGTGCGGATCATCGCGCATGCTTCATCGATTAAATCAATCGCTTTATCAGGCAGGAAGCGTTCTGTAATATAGCGGTGCGAGAGCTCACTCGCAGCTACAATCGCCGAATCATGAATTTTGACTCCATGATGGATTTCAAACCGTTCTTTTAGTCCTCGTAAAATAGAAATCGTGTCTTCCACAGACGGTTCGCTCACAAGCACCTGTTGAAAACGCCGCTCAAGCGCCGGATCTTTTTCAATATACTTGCGATGTTCATCAAGTGTCGTTGCTCCTATGCAGTGCAGCTCACCTCTCGCAAGCATCGGCTTTAACATGTTGCCGGCATCCATCGCTCCTTCTGTTTTGCCGGCCCCGACTATTGTGTGCAATTCATCAATAAATAAAATAATCCGTCCATCGCTCTTTTTGATTTCTTGCAAAACGGCTTTTAATCTTTCTTCAAATTCTCCGCGAAACTTGGCTCCCGCAATGAGCGAGCTCATATCTAAAGCAAATATTGTTTTATCTTTTAATCCCTCCGGTACATCTTTTCGTACAATCCGATGGGCTAATCCTTCCACGATCGCTGTTTTTCCAACCCCTGGTTCACCGATTAACACCGGGTTGTTTTTCGTTTTTCTTGATAAAATTCGGATCACGCGCCGAATTTCTTGATCACGGCCAATGACAGGGTCAATTTTTCCTTCTTTCACCTCTTTAACTAAATCACGGCCGTATTTCTCCAATACTTCATAAGTGCTTTCTGGATTAGGTGATGTCACCCGAGCATTCCCCCTTATTTCCTTTAACACTTTCAATATGGCAGCTTTTGTTAAGTGATATTGCTGAAAAAGCTCTCTCACTTCTTTTGAGCTCGATTCGGAAAATGCCAATATAATATGTTCAACTGATAAATAATCATCTTGAAAATCTTTCCTTATTTCGTCCGCTTTTGCAAAAGCTTCTGAAAGAGTACGGGAAATATAAATATTTACCTCACCGTTTCCGTGAACAGATACTTTCGGCTTTTTTTGTAAATACTCGTTGATCGCTGACACAATTTGTTGTACAGGACATTTAAGTTTTTCTAAAATTCTTGGAAAAATCCCGTCAGACTGCCGCAGAAAAGCAAGTAAAATATGAAATTCATCCACTTCTTGATGTTCATGTTCTTTTGCGATTTTTTGAGCTTCTACCAGACTTTTTTGCAGCTTCTCCGTGAATTGATTTACATCCATACCGAAACGCCCCTATTTTGACTTTTTTTGACCTTTAATTTTATTATAACTTCTTTATAAATCAAGTAAAGCCATTCGTTTTCCGAATGGCTTAGCGTTGTTCGAAATATTACGGCTTGCGCTTATAGGTCCAAACCCGATTATGGTTGGATGTTTCGGGGAATCGATCTCCTGCTTTGAGTTCAACCTTTTTGGGATCGACCACCATCGATCCGGTCTCGCCGACTTCGATGTAGATTCCGTTGTTAGGTGCTTTTTGACCAGGCCTGAATTGACGATTTTGACCCATGAATCATCCCTCCTTGGACATTATTGTTGGCTATCAGAAGATTTTTCATGTATAGACAGAAACACCTTTGATAATTTTCATTATGTGATGTACTTCGAAACTTTACTCAACGCCCAAAATCGAACTCACTGCATATGGTATCCTTTTGAAAAAATCGTTTAAGCGTTCAAGAACCGAATGCTGGATCAAAAGCTCTTTTTACTGTTTCTGTGAGAATCATTATTTACAATTATTCCTAAAATCGTCTCACCTGTCGTTCTTTTTTGTCTGGATATATATGCAGTAGAGTAAAACCTTTCGCCCCGGTTTCAAAAGAAAAAAGCAGGAGATCATCCTGCTTTATCAACGAAAGATCTTGTTAAGCCATAATTTCTTTTAAAATTGCTTTTTGCGCATGAAGGCGGTTTTCGGCCTGCAAAAATACCGCTGATTGGCTTCCGTCCATCACTTCATCTGTCACTTCCAAACCGCGCGCAGCCGGCAGGCAGTGAAGGAAGCTTGCATCTCGTTTTGCTTTTGCCAGCAAGGATTGATTTACTTGAAACGGTTTAAATGCTTTCATTCTTGCTTCTGTTTCTTCTTCCTGTCCCATGCTGACCCAAACGTCCGTATAAATAATATCAGCATCCTGAACCGCTTCGTCTGGATTATGAATTAATTCGACTTTCCCGCCCGTTTCGCCAGCAATTTCTTTCGCCTGTTTCAAAATGCTTTCATTTGGCTCATAGCCTTCTGGGGCTGCGATCGTAAAATGAGCGCCAACTTTTGCGCAGCCAACCATAAGGGAGTGGGCTACATTGTTGCCGTCGCCAACATAAACGACTTTTACGCCTGAAAATTTGCCTTTCAGCTCATAAATTGTCAATAAATCAGCTAACGCTTGACAAGGATGGTACAAGTCGCACAAACCATTGATGACAGGGACAGTTGCATATTCGGCAAGCTCTTTGACCCGATTGTGGTCAGTTGTGCGGAGAAGAATGGCATCCACATATCGCGACAATACTCTCGCTGTATCAGCGATTGTCTCACCGCGCCCGAGCTGAAGCTCTTTTGAAGAAAGAGCAAGCGCATGTCCCCCTAATTGCAGCATTCCTACTTCAAAGGAGACACGAGTTCGAGTGGATGATTTTTCGAAAATCATCGCCAGCGTTTTCCCATGAAGGACGTTTGATAGCGGATTTTGCTTTAATTTCAATGCTTCCTCGAGCAAATATTGAATTTCTTCTGATGTAAAATCAAGCAGCTTTAAAACGTTACGACCTTTAAGTGTACTCATAAACTCATTTCGACTCCTTTATCTGACAGTTCATGTAAAGAAATAGGCGTGTATTTGCTAACTGTTAGTGCACTTAAAAATGCCTGAAATGATGCTTCTTCCGTCAATACCATAATTCCCCGTTCAAGCGCTTTTTGTCGTCTTGCCTTTGCCTGATCGCTTTCTTCCGGATTATAATAAAGCACCGCTTCTTTTTTCTCAAGCCAGCTTTCAAAATTATCCGTTACCGGTTTTATATAATCGAGTACATCATCTTTCTTATCTCCATCCACAAAAATACCGTCCGAATGAATTGGAAATAAATGATCGAATACCTTCCGCATCGCTTCCTCCACAGATTTGCCGACACACATTCCTTCGCCCGTCGATTTCATTTCCGGACCTAGTTTCATATCGACATCTGAATGGGCGTGCGTTGAAAATACCGGATATTTAATAGCCACATATTCATGGGCTGCTATTTGAGGATGTAAGTCAGTTAACATTTTTCCGGTTAAAATGGTTGTCGCAAGATCTACTAACGGCACTCCGGCAACTTTGCTGACGATCGGCACAGTCCGGCTCGCACGCGGATTCACTTCCAGCACATAAACGTCCTGACCATCAATTAAAAATTGAATGTTCATAATGCCTTTATATTGCAAATGTTGAACCATTCTTTCCGCATAGTCGGTCATTTTTTCTTTTATTTCTTTTGACAACGACACAGCTGGAAAAATCGCATAACTATCGCCAGAATGAACACCAGCGGGCTCGATATGCTCCATAAATCCCGGAATAAACACATTTTTCCCGTCAGCTATTAAATCAACCTCCGCTTCCTGACCAAAAAGGAATTCATCTAAAAGAAGAGGAAAATGATTTTCGTCCGTCTGCTCCACTAACGAAAGCAGCTCTTCTTGATTTTTTACCTTCACCATGCCTTTTCCGCCAATAACATATGAAGGTCTTAACAGGATCGGATACCGCAGCTTTTTCGCTTCCGATATCGCCTCCTCTTTTGTATGTGCCATTGCTCCTTGAATGTGCGGGATATTCGTTTCGTCTAATAGCTGATAAAATCTTTCTCGATCCTCCAATATGTCCAGAAGCTCAGAAGTTGTACCAAGCAGCTTCACGCCTGCTTTTTCAAGCATCTCCGCTAAGTTGATCGCCGTCTGGCCGCCAAATTGGACGAGCGTTACGTCAATGTTTTCATTTTCAACAACATTTAATATATGTTCGACTGTTAACGGCTCAAAATATAATCGATCCGCTGTTTCATAATCAGTGCTGACCGTCTCAGGATTATTGTTGATCATGATCGCGTCATATCCAAGCTTTTGCAATGTTTGAATGCAGTGAACAGCACTGTAGTCAAACTCAACTCCCTGTCCGATGCGAATCGGGCCGGAACCAATGACAAGCGCCTTCTTCTTTCCTCTTGTGGAGACAGCTTCGTTTTCACCGAAAACGTACGTAGAATAGAAATAATTTGTTCTCGCTTCAAATTCTGCTGCACATGTATCAACCATTTTGAATATGGCTTTAATCCCCCACTCTTTGCGGAGCTTTCGGATTTCTTTTTCTTCTGTCTTTTGCCAATATGAAATCGAACGGTCGGAAAAGCCGAAAAATTTCAGTTCTTTTAAAAGGTTTGGAGACAGCTTTTCTTTTTTCGCTTTTCCTTCAAGTTCAATTAGATGGTTGAAAACATGCAAGAAATAATAGTCAATTTTTGTCTGGCTGTGAAGCTCATCTATGGAAACTCCTCTTCTTAACAGCTCCATTAAGATGAAAAAGCGTTCATCATCTGCATGCTGGAGGCGGTTAATAAGAGCTGACGTATCTTCTTTCACAAGCTTAGGCAAATAAATGCCGATATTATTTAATTCCAACGATTCCGCAGCTTTTTGCAGAGCGGCTTCCATCGTCCGTTCGATCGCCATCACTTCGCCGGTTGCTTTCATCTTTGTTCCAAGCTTCTGATCTGCTTTTGTAAATTTATCAAACGGCCAGCGCGGAAATTTGACAACTACATAGTCAAGTGCAGGTTCAAAGCTGGCATATGTCGACATCGTTAACGGGTTCTTCAGCTCCGCTAATGAGTAGCCAACAGCTAGCTTTGCAGCCATTCTGGCAATTGGGTAACCGGTCGCTTTCGAAGCAAGTGCGGAAGAGCGACTTACCCTAGGGTTGACCTCAATCACGTAATATTGCTTGCTTTCAGGGTCAAGTGCAAACTGAATGTTGCAGCCCCCGACCACCTTTAATGCATCGATGATTTTCAAAGCCGCCTGCCGGAGCATTTGATATTCTTCATCTGTTAATGTTTGAGATGGAGCAACAACGATCGAATCCCCGGTATGAATTCCGACTGGATCAATGTTTTCCATATTGCAGACGGTAATACAAGTACCTTTTGCATCGCGCATCACTTCATATTCGATTTCCTTAAATCCGGCAATGCTTCTTTCCACAAGCACTTGATTGATTGGGCTCATTTTAAGTCCATTTGTGACAATGGAAATAAACTCTTCTCGGTTGTAGGCGATGCCTCCGCCTTTGCCGCCAAGCGTATAAGCCGGACGAATGATAATCGGAAAACCAATTTCATCAGCAAATTGAAGGGCGGACGGAACATCCTCCACAATTTTGCTTTCCGGGATCGGCTCGTTCAAATCAATCATCAGCTTTCGAAATAGCTCCCGGTCCTCCCCTTTTTGAATCGATTCGATCGAGGTTCCGAGCAGTTTCAAGCCGTATTTTTGCAAAATCCCTGCCTGATCAAGCTCCACAGCTAGATTTAAAGCCGTCTGGCCCCCCAATGTTGCCAAAAGGCCGTCTGGACGTTCTTTTGCAATTATTTTTTCAATGCTTTCCACCGTAAGCGGCTCTGAATAGACCGCATCGGCAATTTTCGTATCGGTCATAATCGTTGCAGGATTGTTGTTAACAAGTACAACTTCAAATCCTTCTTCTTTTAACGCCAAGCATCCCTGTGTCCCAGAATAGTCAAATTCCGCCGCTTGGCCGATAATGATCGGACCTGAACCGATCACTAGTATTTTGTTTAATGATGTATCTTTAGGCATAGACTTTTTCTCTCCCTGCTGCTACATATGTGTCTAAAAATTCATCAAAAATAAAACTAGCATCTTCCGGTCCTGGATGGGCTTCCGGATGAAATTGAACAGACATGACTTTCAATTTTTCATGCTCAAGCCCTTCAACTGAGCCGTCATTAACATTTGTATATCGCAATTTAAGAGGTGTTTTTTCCAAGCTTTTTTTATCCACCACATAGCTGTGGTTTTGTGATGTAATAAATACGTTTCCTGTTTTTTGATCAATTACCGGATGGTTTGCTCCGCGGTGCCCGAATCTGAGCTTTGTTGTATTCCCGCCAAACGACAGGGCAATCAGCTGATTCCCTAAACAAATCCCGAGCGTCGGATATTGCTTCATCAATTGGTTTAATGTTGAAAAATAATTTTTCATTTGCTTTGGATCGCCCGGTCCGTTCGACAGCACGATGCCATGCGGCTTGATTTCAAACACTTTTTCCATTTGATGAAACGGAACGACTGAAACTTTACAGCCTCTTTTCAGCAAAGAATTCAAAATCGATTTTTTAAATCCAAAATCAATTAGCGCAATGTGTGTCGCACCATTGCCAAACGTTTCGATTTCGCTTGCAGAAACATCGCGAATCGGAAAATCGGAGAGCTTATCCTGAGAGTCGTATTGTTTGTCTTTTGAAATGACCGCATGCAATGTCCCTTTTGATCGGATTTGTTTGACAACAGCTCTCGTGTCAACATTTGTTAAATAAGGAATATTCCATTTTTGTAAATAGTCTTTTAATGAACGGTTCGCTTTATAATGGGAATAGTGTTCAGTCAGCTGAAAAAGGATGACCCCTTTCACCTGCGGCTTTTTGCTTTCAAAATCTTGATCATTGATGCCGTAATTGCCAATAAGCGGATACGTAAAAACGACGATTTGATCTTTGTAGGAAGGATCTGTCAACACCTCTTGATATCCTGTCATTCCTGTATAAAAAACGAGTTCCCCTTTAACAGGAGACACGATTTCATCCATCTTGCCTTCAAAAACTGTTCCATCTTCTAATACAAGATAACCTTGCATATTGAACACCTCTTTGATGTATATTTATACAACAATTTGCAAGAAAATTCTCCTCTTTTAGGAAGAGAAGATTTTTTCTTTTTTCAAAACAGAAGCAATAATGCCCAGTCCTAAATCAATTTCTTCATTCGAAACAGTGAGCGGAGGAAGAAGCCGTAACACATTGGATCCAGCTGAAAGTGCTAGAAGTCCTTCTTCTCTTAAAGAAGCAAGCACTTTATTGACCTCAATATCCAGCTCAATTCCAAGCAGCAATCCTTTACCCCGCACTTTTTTTACAGTAGGCACATCTCTCAAGAGTTCTGATAGACCTTCGAACAGCCGCTGACCTTTTTCCTGAACGCTTTGCAAAAAGCTTGGCTGAAAAACAGTTTCCAAAGTTGCTTTCGCAGCTGCCATAGCCAAATAATTCCCGCCGAACGTTGAACCGTGTGTTCCCGGTGAAAAACTTTCGATCAATTCTTGTTTTCCGATCATGGCTCCGACAGGAAATCCGCTTCCCAATCCTTTGGCGACAGTGATAATATCCGGAGAAATGCCGTAATGCTGGTAGCCGAATGCTTTTCCGGTGCGTCCGATTCCAGTTTGCACCTCATCGACGATGAATAATGCGCCGATCTCGCTGCACTTTTCTTCTACCGCCTGTAAAAATTCCTTCGTTGCAGGAATAACTCCTCCCTCGCCCTGAACCACTTCCAGCATAAAAGCAGCTATATCCTCATCATGAATGTTTTTCACCGCAGCTGCATCATTGTAAGGAAGATATTCGAACGTAGGAATGAGAGGACCGAACCCTTTATGTACTTTTTCTTGAGCAGTAGCCGTCATAGTCGCAAATGTTCTGCCGTGAAAAGACTGGTAAAATGTAATGATTTTATGTTTGCCGGTATGTTTTCTAGCCAGTTTAATGGCGGCTTCATTCGCTTCGGCGCCGCTGTTCGCAAAAAATACGGCATCTCCGCTTGAATGCTCCACCAATTGCTTGGCAACCTCTTCTTGAAGGGGGATATGAAAAAGATTAGAAGTATGCCATACCTTTTGCAGCTGTTCAGTGATGGCATCCGCCACTTGCTTCGGACAATGACCCAGGTTGCATACAGCAATTCCGGAAATAAAATCTAAATATTTTTTTCCGTTTGCATCATATGCATAGCTTCCTTCTGCTTTTTCAATCGCCACATCCCACTTCGCATAAGTTGGAAATAAATAACTCATTTGACCACGACCTCTCGTTTTTTCGTAATTTTCGTCCCGATCATTTTCCCTTCCTTAAAAATACGGTCGTTGCCGCTCACAATCATCACATGCTCAAGCTGATCAGAAAGCGCATCTAAAGCCGCCTGTACTTTCGGAATCATCCCGCCGTAAATAACCTTCTGTTCAATGAGTTTTTCGATCATCGTTTCCGTCGCTTCTTCAATAAGCTTGCCGTCATGTAAAATTCCCGGAACATTCGTCACAAACAGCAGCTGTTCCGCATTTATTTTTTCAGCAATTGCACTAGCAGCCAGATCTGCGTTGATATTTAATTTTTGCCCATCCGCCGTTATGCCGATCGGGGCAATGACTGGAACATAGTCAAGAATTAGCAGCGAACGCAATAGTTCATCATTAATCTGCTCGACTTTGCCGACAAAGCCAAGGTTTTCTTCATCTAAAAATGACGAGACAATTAGCTGACCATCAGTGCCTGAAAGACCGATCGCTTTCACATTTTTTTGTGTCAACAGAGCCGAAAGCTGTTTGTTAATTTTTCCTGAAAGAACCATTTCTGCAATTTCAAGCACTTCTTTTGTCGTTTTACGCATGCCGTTGTAAAACTCGCTTTTTACATTTAATTTTGTCAACATATTGTTAATTTCCGGTCCTCCACCGTGGACGATAATGACCCGTTTCGTAGTTAACAGTTCTTTTATGCTGTCTAAAAAGCTTTCTGACAGCTGTTCCAGCATGCTGCCGCCAAGCTTAATGACAACAATCGGTTTATCATGTCCGGTAACTTGCATTGATTTTGACATACTCATATGTTAAATCACATCCCCATGCTTTTCCTTGTGCTTCACCATTATTTAACATTACCTTGATTTCTACGATTTCCTGATCCAAATATTGGATCGCTTCTTGTTCCGAAAATGAAACTGGCAATCCGTTTTTAAATAATAAGATATGGCCGAGATACACTTCCATTTGATTCGGATCGAATTCCGCTCCGCTGTAGCCGGCGGCGCACAAGATTCTTCCCCAGTTCGCATCTTTTCCATATATTGCAGTTTTGACGAGGGAGGATCCGACAATCGTCTTGGCAATGATGTTCGCTTCCTGCTTTGATTTAGCCCCATTAACAGAAACTTCAATCAATTTTGTCGCACCTTCACCGTCTCTGGCAATTTGCTTTGCTAAATCTTCGCTTACTTTTCTCAACGCCTCTTTAAAAACAGGCCAATCTGGATGCTCTTCCGTCAGCATTGAGTGTTCAGCTTTTCCGTTTGCTAAAACAAGCACCATATCATTTGTTGATGTATCGCCGTCAACGGTTATTTGATTAAACGTTTCATCGATAACTTCTCGGAAAGCTTGCTGCAGCGATTTTTCATCGATATTCGCATCTGTCGTCAAAAACCCGAGCATTGTCGCCATGTTGGGATGAATCATCCCCGATCCTTTTGCTGCTCCGCCGATGGTCACCTGTTTTCCCTCGATTTCAAATTGATAGCAGGCAGTCTTTTCACACGTATCTGTTGTCAAAATAGCCTCGGCAAAGCTTTTGGCTCCTGCTGATGAACGTTCATATTCAATATTGTTGATCCCCTCTTGGACTTTTTCCATGTTTAAATATTCGCCAATTACTCCTGTTGAAGCGACAGCCACAAGATGATCTGCAATTCCAAGCTTTTCAGCCGTCCATTTCCGCATTGCGTATGCATCGCTTAAACCTTTTTCGCCCGTACAGGCATTGGCGTTGCCGCTGTTGACAATCACCGCTTGAATTTTGTTTTCCTTTGCAATGCTCTCTTTTGTCACAAAAATTGGGGCAGCTTGCACAACGTTTTGTGTGTAAACAGCTGCAGCTGTTGCTGAAACGTCACTATAAATGATGCCGATGTCTTTTTTATGAGTGTAGCGGATGTGCGCTTCATAGCCGCCTGCATAAAAGCCTTTCGGTGTTGTAATTGAACCGTTGTCTATTTTTCTTATTTTGGTTGTCACTAGAAGTCCTCCTTGATGTTATGGATATACTGGCAAAAAGTTTAGTCCTTCATTTTCTTGGAATCCTGACATAATGTTGAAATTTTGCACTGCCTGCCCTGCAGCGCCTTTCATCAAATTGTCAATGACAGATACGACTGTCAACCGACTTGTTCTTTGATCAAATGCAAGACCGATATCACAATAATTCGAGCCGTACACTTCCTTTGTGCTTGGGAACGTTCCGTTTGTACGCACTCTCACAAATGGTGAATGTTTATAAAACGATTCATATAAATCTACTAATTTTGAAGTATTCCATTCTTCTAATAATTCAATATACATTGTCGCCATAATCCCTCTTGTCATCGGCACTAAGTGGGTGCTGAACGAAATGAAGCCGACTTTCTCGTCCCACTTATGAAGCTCCTGTTCAATTTCCGGTATATGCTGATGCTGATGTACTTTATAAATTTTGAAATTATCTTGTATTTCAACAAAGCTTGTAGCAAGCGACGCGTTTCGACCTGCACCTGAAACACCCGATTTTGCATCAACAATGATCGAGTTCTCTTTGACGATTTTTTCCCGCACAAGCGGTGCTAGGCCAAGCAAGGTTGCAGTTGGATAGCACCCAGGATTCGCCAAAATTTTAGCGTTCTTAATATCCTCACGATACAGCTCTGTCAAGCCGTATACCGCTTCCTGCAAAAGCATTTCAGGCGCTGGTGCTTTTTTATACCATTTTTCATAATCATCACTGTTTTTTAACCTTAAATCGCCTGATAAGTCGATGATTTTCAATTGATCGTCAAGCAATTCCGGCGTCAGTGAAGCCGATATCCCCGACGGCGTCGCAAGAAAAACAACATCATTTTCTTCTTTTATTTGATCCGGCTCTAGCGGTTTTAGTTCATTTTCTTTTATATGGGATAAATGCGGATATTCGTCAATATAGCTCTTTTTTTCTGCTGAAGATGTATATAAATGAATGTTTTCGACATACCGATGATTGGCTAAAATTCGATAAAGTTCCACACCGCCATATCCTGTTGCCCCGATAATTCCTATATTCAACCTCAATCACCTTCAATTCATTCCGTTAAATTAGTTACCATTATAATACTGTATAAAAATAAAATCAATTGTATATTTATAATTTTTCTGTTCAAAAACAAGGATTCTTAATATAGTAGAGAGCAGGAAATCCCTTGCAAATTATCCGGATATGCCATGCTGAAGAAAAAATGCAAGTTATGTTTCGGGATAAAAGCTCCATTATGGTGATGAGATAAACAAAAGAAGCGATAAAAACGAAAAAAAAACATAATGACACTTGCAGTCAAATTGATAAAACATTTGCATAATAAAAAAGACTGGCCTTTTCCGCCAGTCTGCACAAGTTTTTATTGAATACCCAAGGCAATTTTTGCGTATCTGGACATGCGGTCCTTCGTCCAAGGTGGATTCCAAACGATGTTGACATCGACATCTTTGATTTCTGGAATTCCGTCAAGCGCAGCTTTTACTTGTTGAACAATTGTTCCAGCAAGGGGGCATCCCATTGCCGTCAATGTCATAGTTACTTTGAGGACTCCTTCATCGTTCAGTTCCAAATCATATATTAATCCTAAATTGACAATGTCAATGCCGAGTTCTGGGTCAATAACTTGTTCAAGAGCACCCATTATATTTTCCTTCAGCGCTTCATCCATTTCGATCCACTCCTCTTATATTCGTTAATATCATTATATCGAAGTTAATGCCACATTAAAAATTTTCTACCTCAAATGCCGTACAAACCATTCAACCGTTTCTAGCACCCCTTTTCGAGACACCTTATGCCCTGCATCCTTTTCCGCAATAAATGCCAAATGTTCCGGATTGTCAGCATACAACGGCTTTATCTCTTCATAAAATTGATAAGTAGGAGCGAACGGTACAACTTGGTCCTTCATCCCGTGCCAAAACAAAAGGGGGCGGTTGCATAACGCTTCTTTATGTACGGATAAATCATACTCATACAACGCATCGAATTGCTGCTGAATTTCTTCTTCAGACAACGGAAAGGTATAGCCTGCTTTTTGATAGGAGTCCACAAGATATTTGAAAAATTCCTGATAATTTGGGCTGCCCATTAAACTGACAGCAGCTTTGATCCACGGATATTGGGTGAGCGCTCCAAGTGTAGCAACACCGCCCATGGAAGTTCCCGCTACCCCTATATTTTTCCCGTCAATCAATTCTTTTTCAAAAAAATAATTTTTTATTTTTTCGAGCTCTTTAACAGAACTGATAACAATATTCCAAAAATTTAAATTTAAGTCAGCCTCTGAAAGATTCTCATCCCTCTCTCCGTGAAATTTCGCATCAGGCAATACTACTCGCAAACCTTTTTCCGCCAAAAGATAGGCAATGTGCAAATTATGCTCTTTTGCGCTCGTAAATCCATGGATAAACACAACAAGCGGCAGCTCATCTTTTATAAAATCTTCTTTGCATACATGCAGTACAGGGATATTGTCCGCCATCGTATGCTCAACAATGACCTTCAATTAGGATGCTCCTTTCATTATTTTTTTGCTAAAATTAGTTTAACATGTGGACAAAAAAGATGGAAAAAAGATACACTAAATAAAAACAAAAAATGAGGAGAGATTATGGCCAAAAAACATTTAATCGCATTGGATTTAGACGGCACATTGCTGAAAGATGACAAAACGATTTCTCCTTTTACAAAAAATGTTTTGCAAAAAGCACAAGAAGAAGGGCATATCATATGCATTTCAACAGGAAGGCCGTTCCGCTCGAGCAAAATGTATTACGAAGAATTAAAATTAAAAACCCCGATTGTCAATTTTAACGGAGCCTTTGTCCATCATCCGCTGGATGAATCCTGGGGATTTCATCATACAACCCTTGATGTATCTGTTGTAAAAGAGATTGTAGAAATCGCCGAACAGCATCAAGTCCATAACATTTTAGCAGAAGTGCTTGATCATGTTTATTTTCATTACCATAATGAACAATGGTTGGATATTTTCAGTATAGGAAATCCGAAAATTGAAATCGGCAACTTAAAAGCTGTTTTAAATCGCGATGTCACAAGCATGTTAATCCATTCAGACGAAGAAAATGTCAAGCGGATTCGCCATTATTTAAATGAAGTTCATGCGGAAGTTGTAGACCACAGAAGCTGGGCTCACCCGTGGCATGTTATTGAAATTATCCGAGCAGGCATTAATAAAGCAGTCGGATTGCAAAAAATCGCCGAATTTTACAATATCCCTCGAGAGCAAATTATCGCTTTTGGCGACGAAGACAATGATTTGGAAATGATCGAATATGCGGGATTAGGCGTTGCAATGGGAAACGGAATTGAGCCGCTCAAAGAGATTGCTGATGAAATTACGCTGACAAATGAAGAAGACGGAGTTGCAAAATTTTTAAAGGAATTGCTGTCCCTTTAATCTTTGCAAAAGTCCAAAAGTTCGATTATCTTTTTACACCTCACAACAATTGACAAGGATTTAGATGTTTAAAAAGGAATACCCTATAATTGACGAACTCATTTCGTCAATGATCAAAAGGGGGATGCAAACTTGGGCAAACGGAATAAATCGAAACGATTCATTGAGCAAGGAAAAGGTGCTGTCAAAAAACATGATGAAAAGTTTCCATACCGTATGACGTTTGCCGAATCAGAAGCAAGAGTCAATAACGAAGCAAGCTTCGAAGGATAATGCCCTTCCGTTCATTTTCGAATCCTTTTAAGGGCTGTTTTTATAATGAACAGATCGAATTTGAACAGACCAATCTTTGTACAGCATCTGCATCGAGAAAAAATCGAGCAGGCATAACACCATCCAGAATGCCGATTGTACGGCACATTTTGAACAAGGAATAAATATGAAATGGACGAAACGAGCTCCTCTTGTTTCGTCCATTTTTTCTTTTTTTGTCCTTCTTTTTTAAATTTTCAGTTTGCACAAATTGTATTGTTTTCTATTTGTGATCAAGATAGACTATATGTAAATGAAAAAAAGTAGGTGTGATTAATGAATATTCACATTATCGCTGATAGTGCTTGTGATCTGCCTGTCTCTTTTTTAAACGATCAAGGCGTTTCTTTCATCCCTCTTCGTGTCCACCTTGGCGAGAAGGACTATGAGGATCAGTTGACAATTAAACCAAAAGAAGTTTACGACTATATGAGAGCTGGAAACGTTGCTAAAACATCACAAGCATCACCGGAAACAATCACCAATCAATTTGAAAAGCTGGCGAAAGACAATCAGCCGGCGCTGTATATTGCCTTTTCTTCCGAATTGTCCGGTACATATCAAACTGCCGTTATGGTTCAGCAGCAATTGCTTGAAAAATATCCGAATTGGAAACTGCAAATTATCGATTCGAAATGTGCTTCACTTGGGTATGGACTTGCTGTCCGCTACACCATTCAATTAGCAAAACAAGGACTTGATTTAGAACAAATGGCAAATGCAGTAAAAGAGTATTGCAGTCATATGGAGCACATTTTTACAGTTGATCGCCTGGAATATTTGGCTCGCGGCGGGAGAATCAGCAAAACATCTGCGTTTGTTGGCGGACTGCTTAATATCAAGCCGCTTTTGCATGTCGAAGAAGGAAAGCTGATCCCGCTGGAAAAAATCCGCGGGAAAAAGAAGCTTTACCGGAGAATTCTTGAGCTGATGGAAGAGCGTGGAGACGGATTGAGTGAACAGACAATCGCCATCAGCCATGGTGATGATGAAGAAGCAGCTCTCGAATTAAAACAATTAATTGAAGAAACGTTTCATCCAAAAGAAATTATCATCCATACGATCGGTGCTGTCATTGGTGCACACTCTGGCCCCGGCACCCTTGCTGTATTTTTTCTAAATAAACATATTCAAGAAGCTTCATGGAAATCATAAGTATATAACAGTATTGAAAGGAGCTTCCTGAATGTCCAAAACAAGCGATAATGATAAAAAAGCTGTAGACAACAATGCAAAACGACACGAAAAAAATCTATTGAAGGAAAAAAATCGAGAGCTTGGAAAACGGCAATACTCAAAGAAAACGGATCATTTATAATGCCCGCCTGTCGGGCTTTTTCTTTTTTTGAAATATCTCTAAAGGCGAGTCTTCCACCTCTTCTATCCGGACGTTCTGAAAGAAAAAGACGCTTTCTTATCTTACAGTATGCATCTTTTCTCTAGCTTTTGTTTTCATTTTTGTCTAATAAAACATGGGCGGGGCAATAACTTTCAATTTGATTAGGCCATTCATTTCATTAAAAAACAGAGAAATCCAAAACGTTTCCATATTCAAAAGCGGAGGTCATTTTTTTATATGTAAGAGGAAATGACAAACATGTGGGAATCTATCCTTTATTAATGTAAGATATTGTAAAATAAGTATACAAGAGGTGGCACAATGAAGAAACATGAAATTTCCGTGTATCTTACAAAAGAGATGGAGCCGGAATATGTCATTTCCCTTGTCCATGAAGCGATTAAATTTAACAGCTACATTTTATTCCAAACAAAAAAGCTCCAATTAAATGCGAAAAGCGTTTTAAGCATGCTCGGTTTTTCCGCCTTTTTAGAAGGTCATGTAGTCATCAGCGCTGAAGGAGAAGATTCGCTCGAAGCAGTAAAAAACTTACAAGACTTTCTTTCCCCTAAATGTTCTAAAGCGACATCTTTAGCTTAATTGCATTTAAGCAGATATTAATTTCCTTGCCGTTGCTTTAAGTAACGGTTTTTTCATTTAATTTGCGAGGAACCCCTAAAAGAGTTGTTCAACTGAACGACATTCACTATAATGAATGTAAATAACGTTATTGGAGGTAAAAAGTTGGCTAAGGAGAATTCATTTGACATCGTCTCAAAAGTGGATATTGCCGAAGTGAACAATTCCATTCAAATGGCGAAAAAAGAAATTGTAAACAGATATGATTTCAAAGGATCTAAAAGCGATATATCCCTAGAAAAAGATGAGCTTGTGCTAATCTCTGACGATGAATATAAGCTGAATCAACTAAAAGATGTATTAGTAAGCAAAATGATTAAACGCGGTGTCGCAACCAAGAATATTCAGTACGGGAAAATCGAAAAGGCTTCAGGAGGCACTGTCAGACAAAGAGCCAAACTTGTCAACGGAATTGACAAAGAAAACGGGAAAAAGATCAATGCGCTGATCAAAAATACCGGGCTAAAAGTAAAAAGCCAAATTCAAGACGACCAAGTCCGGGTAAGCGGCAAAAGCAAGGACGATTTGCAAAAAGTGATTGCAGCTGTGAAAAGCGCCGACTTGCCGATCGACGTACAATTTATTAATTTTCGCTAGCATTTGCCCTGTTCACAAAATTGAAATTTTATATTGATTATTTTGATAAAATTCGTTAAATTAGGATTAATCCGTTGTTTTAAAATTTCATACGGTAAAGCGTTCTTATCAAGAGAAGCGGAGGGACTGGCCCGATGAACCTTCAGCAACCGGATTACCCAAAAACTTTGGGTACCAAGGTGCTAAATCCAGCGATGCGTAAATTTGCGCTCGGAAGATAAGAAGAAGGGGAAAATGTTCAAGAAAAAGTCTTCTTCTTAGAAGGCTTTTCTTTTTTATATAGGTGTTCGCCTCCTTGCAGGCGCCTATTTCATTTGATTGGAGGACTTTTTATGGGGCTTTTACAAGATTTACAGAATCATATATTAATTGCCGACGGAGCAATGGGGACTCTACTATACTCATTCGGAATAGACAGATGCTTTGATGAGCTAAACGTTTCAAAACCGGAAGAAATAGAACGGATTCATTCAGCCTATTTAGACGCAGGCGCAACTGTTATTCAAACAAATACATACGGCGCCAATCGCATAAAGCTTGCCAGATATGGGCTGGAAGATGATATAAAGATCATCAACCAAAAAGGGGTTGAACTTGCAAAGAGGGCGTTACAAAAAGCGGAAAACAAAGGGTATGTCATCGGAACAATCGGCGGCATCCGTTCGTTTCAAAAAAGCGCCTTCACGCTATCTGACATTGCCGAAAATTTTCGTGAGCAGCTTCATGTCCTTTTATCCGAAAACGTAGATGGCATTATTTTAGAAACCTATTACGACTTGGAAGAACTGAAAACCGTTTTGCAAATAGCTAGAAAAGAAACGGATTTGCCCATTATCACAAATGTTTCTTTGCACGAACAAGGCGTCTTTCAAAATGGAACAAGATTGGCAGACGGTTTGAAAATGCTTGAAGAACTTGGTGCAGATATTGTCGGCCTCAATTGCCGTTTAGGCCCTTATCATATGCTGCAATCTCTGGAAGAAGTGCCGCTGTTTGAACATGCCTTTTTATCCGCTTTTCCAAACGGCAGCCTGCCAAGGTATGAAAACGGAAGATTAGTTTATGAATCAGATGAACACTATTTTTATGAAGCGGCTCTTCAATTCCGAAAACAAGGTGTCCGGCTTCTCGGCGGATGCTGCGGAACCGCGCCGAAACATATTCGGGCAATGGCTGAAGCTGTATCAAACCTCCCTCCTGTCACAGAGAAAGAAGTAAAAGAACGAAATGTTCCAATTCATGTTTTACCTATGAAAGAAAGTCAAGAAACTCCTCTCCCAGATATTGCAAAAAACAGACGCTCAGTGATTGTAGAATTGGACCCGCCGAAAACGCTCGGCTTGGAAAAATTTTTAACAGGAGCAAAAGCGTTGAAAAAAGCGGGGATTGATGCAATTACGCTTGCGGATAATTCCCTTGCTACACCAAGAATCAGCAATGTTGCTTGCGCAAATATTGTGAAAAGCCGTTTCCAGCTTCGCCCGCTCGTTCATTTAACATGTCGTGACAGAAATTTAATCGGGATTCAATCCCATTTAATGGGGCTGCATACGCTTGGCCTGCACGATATTTTAGCGGTCACCGGCGACCCGTCCAAAATCGGTGATTTTCCGGGTGCAACCTCTGTCTATGATTTATCATCGTTTGATTTAATCAGCTTAATTAAGCAATTTAATGAAGGTTTGTCATACTCCGGAAAATCACTTGGTCAAAAAACAAACTTTACTGTAGCCGCCGCCTTCAATCCGAACGTAAGACATCTTGATCGCGCAGTTCAGAGACTTGAGAAAAAAATCAGCTGCGGAGCCGATTATTTTATTACGCAGCCGCTCTACTCGGAGAAGCTGATCGAAGAAGTATATAAAGCAACAAAACATCTGAATGTTCCGATATATCTCGGGATTATGCCGTTAATAAGCAGCCGCAATGCTGAATTTATTCATAACGAAGTGCCGGGCATTAAATTGTCCGATTCGATTCGCGAACAGATGCAAAAAGCAGGCAATGATAAAGAAAAGGGAAAACGAGAAGGACTTGCCATTGCAAAATCGCTTATTGACGCAGCATTTGACCTGTTTAACGGCATTTACTTAATCACTCCGTTTTTGCATTATGAGATGACAGTCGAGCTGACGGAATACATTCATGAAAAAGAAAAGGCAAAACGAGAAAGGAAGATTTCCCATGTATAACATAAAGGAACAGCTGGAGAAAAAAATTCTAATACTAGACGGAGCCATGGGAACAATGATTCAAGCTGCAGAATTATCTGCGAAAGATTTTGGCGGTGAAGAATATGAAGGATGCAACGAATATTTAAACATCACTTCCCCTGAAACGATTGTCCGTATTCATGAAGCGTACCTTGAAGCAGGTGCTGATATTATCGAGACAAATACGTTTGGCGGTACAAGCATCGTCCTCGAGGAATATAACTTGGGGCACCTTGCTTTTGAAATAAATAAAAAAGCAGCGGAGATTGCAAAGCGCGCTGCAGAAAAATATTCAACACCGGATTGGCCTCGTTTTGTGGCAGGATCAATGGGGCCAACGACTAAAACGCTCTCCGTTACAGGCGGCGTCACATTCCAACAATTGGCAGAAGCTTATCAAGTTCAAGCGGAAGGACTGTTAGTGGGGGGCGTTGATGTACTTCTCCTTGAGACAAGCCAAGATATGCTCAATGTGAAAGCAGGTTACTTAGGAATTCAACGAGCTTTTCAAAAGCTCAAGAAAGAAGTGCCGATCATTCTGTCCGGAACGATAGAACCGATGGGAACAACTCTCGCCGGTCAAGATATTGAAGCGTTTTACATTTCAGCTGAACATATGAATCCAATTGCCGTCGGCTTAAACTGTGCGACAGGTCCTGAATTCATGACCGATCACATCCGCACATTGTCTGAAATCGCCAATACCGCTGTCAGCTGTTATCCGAATGCCGGACTGCCTGATGAAGAAGGTCGCTACCATGAATCACCGGAATCTTTAGCAAAAAAAATCAGAGGGTTTGCAGAAAGAGGCTGGCTTAATATGGTCGGCGGCTGCTGCGGAACAACTCCCGAACATATTCGCGCAATAAGGGAGGCAATGGAAGGCTTAAAACCGCGAAAAATCGTCAAAAAGCAAAATCAACATACGGTATCAGGCATCGAGCCCCTTCGCTATGATGAATCAATGCGCCCGCTGTTTGTCGGTGAACGCACAAACGTCATCGGTTCGCGTAAATTCAAGCGTCTCATTGCGGAAGGAAAATTTGAAGAAGCAGCGGAGATCGCCCGCGCTCAAGTGAAAAACGGCGCCCACGTCATCGATGTCTGTCTCGCAGATCCGGACCGAAACGAGCTTGAAGATATGGAAAACTTCATCCGCGAGGTTGTAAAAAAAGTAAAAGCGCCGCTTGTCATTGACTCAACCGACGCCAATGTCATCAGAAAAGCGCTCGAATACTCACAAGGGAAAGCGATCATCAACTCGATCAATTTAGAGGACGGCTTAGAACGGTTTGAAGAAGTTCTCCCGCTTGTGAAACAATTCGGTGCAGCTGTTGTCGTCGGAACAATCGATGAAGACGGAATGGCTCTGACTGCGGAGCGAAAGCTGGAGATTGCCAAGCGGTCTTATGACATTTTAGTCAATCAACACGGTATAAGTCCAAGCGACATTATTTTTGACCCGCTTGTCTTCCCTGTCGGCACAGGTGATGAGCAATATATCGGATCTGCCCAAGAAACGATCGAAGGGATCCGTTTAATTAAAGAACATCTTCCCGGCTGTTTAACTATTCTCGGGATCAGCAATGTTTCTTTCGGGCTTCCGCCGGTCGGCAGAGAAATATTAAACGCCGTTTTTTTATACCATTGCACACAGGCAGGGCTCGATTATGCGATCGTCAATACGGAAAAATTAGAGCGGTACGCTTCGATCCCTGAGGAAGAGCGGAAGTTGGCAGAAAACTTATTATTTGAAACAAATGATCAGACGCTCGCACAATTTACGAACTTTTACCGCGACAAAAAGAAAGAGGAAAAAAAGCCGAAAACGGAATTAACCTTGGAGGAACGGCTCGCACAATACGTTGTGGAAGGAACAAAGCAAGGATTAATCGAAGACTTACAACTGGCACTAGAAAAATATGATGATCCTCTCGATATCATCAACGGGCCGTTAATGAAAGGAATGGAAATTGTCGGCGAACTGTTTAACGACAATCAGCTGATTGTTGCTGAAGTGCTTCAAAGTGCGGAAGTGATGAAAGCATCTGTCGCCTTTTTAGAACCGTATATGGAAAAAAAAGATGACAGCGGCAAAGGAAAAGTCATTTTAGCTACAGTCAAGGGCGACGTCCATGACATCGGCAAAAATTTAGTTGACATTATTCTTTCCAACAACGGCTACCGCGTCGTTGATTTAGGCATTAAAGTTGCGCCGCAGCAGCTGATTGAAGCGGTCAATAATGAAAAGCCTGATATTATCGGTCTTTCCGGACTGCTCGTCAAATCAGCCCAGCAAATGGTGTTAACAGCACAAGACTTAAAAACAGCCAACATTTCGATTCCGATTTTAGTCGGCGGTGCTGCATTATCACGCAAATTTACCGATCAAAAAATTTCACCGGAATATGACGGTCCTGTGTTATATGCGAAAGATGCAATGGACGGGCTGTCGCTTGCCAATAAGCTGAGAGAAAACCCGGATGCTTTCCTTGAGAAAAGAACGGTCGCAGTTGAGGAAAAACAGAATAGACAGAAAAGCAGCAAACCTGTTATGATCATTGAAAAAAAATCATCTGTGTCCAAACCGACCGTATATCATCCAGCTGACTGCAATCCACACATTATTCAAAACATTGATATTGCCCAAGTCGTCCCGTATGTGAACATGCAAATGCTTTTAGGACACCATCTCGGATTAAAAGGCAATGTCAAACAGATGCTTCTGGAAAAACAGGAAAAAGCGGTAGAACTAAAAAATGAAATAGATGAATTGCTGCGTTTAGGGAAAGAAAATGGCTGGTTCCGTCCATCTGCTATTTATCAATTTTTCCCGGCCTATCGCGAAGGAAACTCCATTCACATTTTAGATCCGGCTGCAAAAGATAAAATCATTGAGACGTTTACATTCCCTCGGCAGGAAAAGCCGCCGTTTTTATGCATTGCCGACTATGTAAGCGAACGGTCAGATGAAACACCGCATGATTATATCGCCCTGTTTGCCGTAACTGCTGGAAAAGACATTCGCAGCATCGCCATGCAGTTTAAAGAAAGCGGTGAATTTTTCCGGAGCCATGCGATTCAAGCATTGGCGCTGGAGCTGGCAGAAGGTCTTGCAGAGCGGACGCACCAGCTGATCCGCGACCGATGGGGCTTCCCGGATCCGCTTGACTTCACAATGCAGGAACGGTTTGCAGCAAAATACCAAGGTCAGCGCTATTCATTTGGCTATCCGGCTTGTCCAGACTTAGAAGATCAAGCGAAGCTGTTTAAGCTGTTAAAGCCTGAAAAAATCGGCATCCAGCTGACGGAAGGCTTTATGATGGAACCGGAAGCATCCGTCTCTGCCTTCGTCGCCTCACACCCTGAAGCTCGATATTTTAATGTCCTTTAATATTTCGTCTCGCCGTTAAGGGCAAGCTATTTTCGGATGCATATGGATAACGAAGTGCTCGTTTAGCACTTCGTTATCCATTTTTTATTAAATCGCCTCAAAGCTTTTCCTAACCATAAGCTTGAATAAATTGTATTAAAATAGCCTATTGCGGCTTCCTATCCGCCCGCTGAATGAAAACAACTGTTATAAACATTAGCACGATAACGGTTATCGACAAAAATAACCATTTTCTCAATAAAAATGGATCCCAAACAGGCGGATCGAATAGAAAGATGTGCGGCCATGGATAAATTCTCCTAACGTAAGCACTTCTAAAACCGTGTAAATCATGATAATCGTTAGAGAAATCTCAATGTTTTTAATCAGCACGATAAGTGATGTGCCAAAAAGCATATAGAATAATACTAAAATCATAAAATGAATCACGTTAAGACCAGATAACGAAGTCATCCCGTATTTCATCACAAAAGCGGTACATAAATGAAAAACCCCGATAATATTGACAATCAAGTACTGGAAGAAATCCATCCCAAACCGTTTTTAGTAATATGGAACTAACGTTTCATGCGCCCCTTCTTCATACATTTCACTCAGCCGATACATAAGGCACCAGCAAGTAAACGGTATAAAAACACCTTGAATAATAATGATATTACTGTGAATATCATCTTCCTCTCTTGGAACAAACAGAATAAGCAACAGAGATAAGCTAAACATCACAGCAGGGACAAAAAAAGTGAGCCCCATCGTCTTTCGGTCAAATACAAAGGTGCATAAATGCTTTCTAAATAATCTCTCATTTTAGTTCACACCCCTAACAACGGCTAAATATCGATCAATTAGTCTTGGTGCGACTTGTTTCGCCCCTTCTTCCTCTTTTTTCGCAAACACCCGTACATTCACGCCGTCTCCCTCTTCGAGAAGCTGAATCACTTCATTTTCCGCCATGATGGTATCCAATTCATTCGGCGAGACACGATATTCCCATACATATCTTTCCGCATGGGCTTTCAGCTCGGCTGGCGTTCCTTCGAATAGGACGTTTCCGCTTTTTAAAACACCGATCTTTGTCCATAAAAACTCAATATCTTCGACAATATGCGACGAAATGATGACGGTATGCTCCAAACCAAGGTTTATTAGCAAATTGCGGAAGCGAATCCGCTCTTCAATGTCCAATCCCGCTGTCGGTTCATCAAAAATTAAGATCGACGGCTTTCTCATTAACAGCTGTGCGATTCCCACCCATTTTCTCATTCCGCCGGATCATTCCATCATTTTCTTGTTTTCATGCCCTGTCAGATTGACCTTTTTAATAGCCTCCCATATAGTTGGAAAAATTCAAAAATATGTAAAATTTTTCTGTAAATTAATGGAGTTCATCATTTATAATTTTTGGTAGAGAGGCCTCTTCACTTTCTTCCCCTAAGATGGTTGCAACAAGGTTAACGTTAAAATAGAAAGGAGGATGACAATGGCAACCTTATTCTGTCAGGTGAAATGCATCGCAACATGCGGTGCTGCATGTGCAGCTGACACAGTCTCACCGATCGCAGACGTATTAGGGTTTGCAGCAGGGGAAGCACGCTTCTTTAAAGCTTAATATCTTAATAGGCCAAGAGCCATGACGCCTTTTGTGGCTCTTGGTACTTTTAAATAAGTGAGGAGGAAGTGAAATGATTAAATTTTTAACTGAACCATTATTATTTGATACCGAGAAAGGTAATTATTGTTATGACAACAGTACGAGAATAGTTATTCCAGTAAATAAATCAGAAAAAAACTTTTTGTCGGCAATTAAGATAGGTGACACCATTCATGAAGAAGACTTCAAAAAAAATAATCTAAATGAATTGCTTCATAAAATTGTAAAATATAACCTCTTTCAATCAGATTTTCAATTGCCAAAAATCACTGAACAATTTATTAAAGAAAAACTACTGACAGAGGGAATATCGCATCTATGCTTAATTGTTACCGATGCTTGCAATTTCAGATGCAAATATTGTATTTACTCTGATCATTATTTTTATTCAAAGAATTTTTCAAATAAACGTATGGATTTTCAAACCGCAAAATCCGCTATTGATTACTATATGAATGTAAATATAAAAAGTATCCAATACAACCCCAATTTAAGCATATCCATTGGATTTTATGGAGGAGAGCCTTTAATAAACTGGAAACTTATAAAACAGGTTGTTGAGTACACCAACGATAATTACAAAAAGGTATTTGACAATATTTTCTTTTCAATAACAACCAATGCATATTTATTAACTGAAGACAAAATCAATTATATGTTTGATAAAAATTTTTCTATTTCTGTAAGTTTAGACGGTGATAAGGAAAATCATGATAGAAACCGGGTTACAATCAATGAAAAGGGAACGTTTGACAGAGTTTTTAAAAATCTGGCTTTAATGGATGATATATATCGGGAAAAAGTGAGACTAAATAAACCGGTACTACCTTATGGAATATTAATAACTTATGATAATTTAACAGATTTTGGTAAATTAGATAAATACTTTATGGAGCATCCTGAACTGGATAAGCGGATTCAGCGAGTAAACAGGGTAAGTAATATAAATACTGAGTACTATAAAGGTGTCCAGTTGGAGCAATCCTATTTAGAAAGAAGAAAAGATTTTATCAAAGGACTCATTGAAAGAGCGAAAGATAAACAGTTTGAAAAGAAAGCAACTAACTTTTCCAAAACAATTCTTAAAAGCATCATCTTCGATCCTATGATGAATACTGCTTATAGCAATAATGAGTTAAGAGGTACTTGCCTGCCTGGAATCCATAAATTGGCTGTAGATAGTGATGGAAATTTTCATATGTGCGAAAAAATTAATCCTCATTATCCTGTTGGAAATATAGAAACCGGCTTGGATCCAACTAAGCAAGCTAATTACATGAATAATTTTTTCTCTGCTTTAGCAGGATGCAAAAATTGTAATTTAAATAATATTTGCAACCTTTGCTATGTAATAACTGAAACTGACGGACAAGGATTTCAATTAAAAGACACTTTTTGCAAAAACTTTAGAGAAGGAATTATAAATTCTTTCTCTACATACTACTCTATTTTAGAAAATAATCCGGGAATATTTCAAGAGATTAGAGAATAAGGAGAGGAAACGTATGAACTTTAAACTTCATCCGGAAGTCATATTTTTGAAGGGAAATGAAGGGGCGGTACTTTATCACTTAATAAGCGGAAAGAAATTTCAATTTAATAAAACTGATGCCGAAGCTATAGAATCATTAAATAATAACGAACAGGATAAAGAAAACATTCCTGATCATTAGCATTGCATAAATATAGTTAGAATTTTCTGTTAATTAATTTTTGTGAACTTGTGCCAAAAAGACAAAACCTAAAGAAAGGTGGCACTGCCCATTTGGTAAATATATACAGTTAAACCAGAGCGACAACGACAAAAGGGAGATTATGGACTGGCTCGCCCATCAAATTTTCGCAACCAAACATAAGCTGGTTTCCACAGAGCTCTCTTTAACCAACGAGTAATTCGAAGTAGGGATTTCTTACTTTTCATCTCCAATTGAATGAGAACATGTAAGCAATACGTGATCAGGGCTAAGAAAATTTGATTTTGAATAGCTGTTTCACTCATTCCATAAAAGTGCTTAATTTCTACGTGTTGCTTGAGCCATTTGAAAAAGAGTTCAATAGCCCAGCGAGATCGGTAAATATCACTTATCTCTTCTGGTTTTAAATCAAATCGGTTGGTGATGAAACGAAGTAAGTTCCCTTTTGTGTCCATAACTTCTAGTAGACGAAAGACATTTTCAGTACGATTTTGTGTGGTACCAATGTAGACCATTTTATCGGATAGAACGTGACAATCATCAGGAAGTGAAAATGTATAGACTTCACGAATGACTGCGTTTTTCTTCAGTCTTGAAACGAAGAAATAGCCATCATCTGTCATCCGATCAAAACGTTCATAGTCCACATAACCGCGGTCAAACACATACATGGCTTCTTGATCATCCACTAGGACTTCGAGTTGATTTCGGTCATGTTCTTTTGCTGTCGTAATCACTGCTTTTTCAGGATAGACGGTGTCTTTATCCATGAAAACAAGCCGTAAGTGTAGCTTTACACCAGCTTTTGTTTTCCGGAATTTTGCCCATTTATAATGGGTCAAGTTCAACGGGAGTGTACTTGAATCAATGATTTTCAGTGGCATATTCTTTCCGTTTTTATAATGGTACCGTTGAATTTTCCAAACAAGATCCAAGAACAAATTTGCAAGAATGAGTGGGTGGATCTGATTGTTTTTTCGGGATAGCTGAGAGGCACTTATCGATTCAAATCCGAGTGCTTTTTGAAGATCTTCGTCTACAAGTGCATCACTCATTTCCTCTAAGCTCTTAAATTCGAGCAGCTGGGCTACCAATAAAAGTTTAATATAGGCTTCTGTTGTCAGCTTTTTTGTGTAATAGTCCTGTTTCAATTCTTTGACTTGTTCGCTAAGTTTTTGAATATTTATGGGTGAAACCCATTTACCAAATGATGAAATTAGTGTATTCTTGTCCATAATGGTTATCCTTTACGATTGGATTTGGGCAGGAACCACCTGTACTTCCATTGTAAAGGTTTTTTTTGTTTCGAAATCAATAAAAAATTGAACATTCTTAGTATTTTGAATCATCAGATTTAATTACTGCAATGCTAGTGATTCCTGATAAATTAATAGATTATTTATTGGAACATGATTTAGGTGCTTATTATCGTGATGGTGTATACTTGGAAAAAATAAAAACAAGTAGAATTGCTACATTAAAATACGATAAATTAATCCCTTTTAGACTAAATCGATTGGTAATTGAGTTAACCGGGACGTGTAATTTAAAGTGTTTATTTTGTACCGAAGAAAATGTAATCTACAGATCATGCGGATGTAAAAAATGGCCGGCCAAAGAAGAGATGAATTTCAATGAGTGGAAGGATATAATTGATCAAAGCATAAAACTAGGGATACAGGAATGCTTTATAACAGGAGGAGAACCATTTTTAAAATGGCATTTATTAAAAGAACTGCTAAATTATCTTTTTAAACACAAAATCAACGTTACCATTTTTACAAATGGCACTTTAATAAATAACGATATTGGCCTGTTCTTAAAAGATCAAAATGTTTCATTAGCTTTGCAAATTTTCAGTTCCAAAAATAAACAATATGAAAAAATCACCCAAGTTGACGGCTCTTTTGAACGTATTCAGGAAACTTTTAGAATAATTGATACACACAAAATACCTCATACTGTTTCAATAATAGTCTCTTCTTTAGATGATTCTTCTTTTGAAGAGATTCAATCAAAATTTGGAAAGAGAAATTACCAAAATATCTATATATATCCTACAAATAAATATTACTCTATTAGCAGAATAGCTGAAATGATGAACCCTGAAAATAGAGAAATTCCTATCAATTTGAATTCAGTTCCCTATTTAAAAAAATATAACAACTGTTTATACGGCCAAATCTTTATTTCCTCTGACGGCAAAATTTATCCTTGCATGATGATAAGGGATTATGAGTTGGGAGATTTAAAAAAAGAGAAACTTTGGGAAGCTTTCCACAGAAAAGAATACAAAATTTTTTGGGAGATGTCTAAAACGAAAATTCAACATTGTTCAAATTGTGAGAGAAATTTATTTTGCTTTGATTGCCGTGCGCTAGATTATTTTAAATCCAAAAGGATTGATGGAATGGTCTATTGCAATAAAATAGAAAAATCAACGGTTACCTCTACTAACTAAACCGGGGCGATATATATGAACAACAGCGTAAAATTATTGTTTAGCTATTTAAAAGAATTTAAAAAGAGCTTGTCTATAGCTTTTCTTTTATTAGTTGTTCTTTCTGCAATCACTGTACTTCCAGGATTAATCATTAAGAATATTTTTGATTTTGGAATAGCAAAAAAAGATTATCACTATGTTCTTTTATTCAGTGCAATACTTGCATTAATATATGTAATTAAGAGTATGCTCAACTATTTTTCCAATGTAGTTTTTACAAAAGTAAGCCAGAATATAGTGTTGAATCTTCGGCAAAATATATCAACAAGACTGCTGAAACTGCCTATGGAGTTTTTCAATTTTTACCCCAGCGGATATATTACATCAAGATTAAATGAGGTAAATAATATAGGGGGATTGTTTTCTGCCAACACATTTAAAATTTTGCTGAGTTTTTTTGAACTGTTTGCTACCCTTATTATTCTGGCAGCAATCAATTTCAAATTAACATTAATTTTATGTCTGCTAATGCCGGCATATTACATCATTTCAAACAAATTCTTGTCTTCAATATTTCATATATCTACTGAAACAGCTGAAAAAAGTGCCGTTTTAAACAACAAAATACAGCAGTCAGTACAGGGTATCGAAGAAGTCAAAAATCTCTCGGTAGAGGATAAGGAAACAGAAAAAATCAATTCAGCAGCTAAAGATCTAGTGGATGCCAATATTAAACAATCAATCTTTTATTCAATTGGTATGGAATTAATTGTTTTGGTTGGTTCACTGTCTTCTGTTTTATTAATCGTTATGGGTGGAAAAGATGTCATAATAAATAGTATGACAATAGGCGGATATATGGTATTTATGAACTATCTTCCCAGACTGTATTCGCCAATTCAAAATATATCGGCTACTGTTCTAACGATCCAGCCGGCATTAGTAAGTTTAAAAAGGCTCCATATATTTATTGAACAAATAGGAGAAGACGAGGAACAGAATAAAGTCAAAATAAATGATATTAAGAGCATTGAGTTTAAAGGTGTATCTTTTAGGTATAAAGAAGACCAGCCATATATCTTGAATAATGTAAGTTTTTCGCTAGCCCCTGCTGATAAGCTTTTAATAAAGGGGAAAAATGGAACCGGCAAAACAACAATACTTAGAATATTAATGGGATTATATAATGTGCAAAAAGGAAAAGGACAAGTTCTTATAAATGGAATACCGATTGATGACATAGATAAAAAATCGCTTCGGAAAAACATTGGCATCGTATCGCAAAAAATATATTTATTTAACGATACAATTGAAAACAATATTAAATATGGTGTAGAAAACGTTGATTCGAATACTTATATGGAAGTGCTGAGAACGACTGGTTTAGATGATATTATAGAAAAATTGCCTGATAAAGAAAATACATTAGTTGGGGAAAACGGAAAAAATTTATCAGGAGGCCAAATTCAAAGAATTGCTATTGCCAGAGCCCTTTTAAAAGGGGCAAACATCATTATGTTTGATGAAGCAATTTCTCATATGGATTTTAGCGGTAAAGAAAAGATAAAGAAATTAATTGAAAGCGGCTCATCAAATTCCATTTTTATCATTATAGACCATAGCAATGATTTTGACACAGTATGCAACAAAATCATTCACTTACATGATCATCCACAAGGCGAAGCAACAATTGCTGCCAATTAGCAAAACTCATGACTTCAACCTAAAATCCGTAAATACCGTTCACATTTTGCAAATTGCCCGGATTTTGTGCACTTTGGGTAATTTGACTCTTCCCCGATCCATGCCCCAGCCTGCGGGAAAAATCCATCACTCCTTCTGGGTGTAAGGGGAAGTATTTGAGGCTCTGATGAAAAAACCGAGGCAGGCGCCCCGGTTTCTATCATTCTTTTGCTTTGAGCTTAAAGAGTTTTGAAGAAAAATCGCCCGATTCATTGACCCCGAAGCGGGCATCAAAGATATCGTTCGTCAGCTGAATGCCGACGTTCATCAGTTCATCGCCAAAAAATGTGTTTTCGACTCCTTTTATTTCATATTCAAAATCGCCATTTAACCCTTTTAACAGAATGCGGGAATATCCGTGATTTGGTTTTGCCAGCACTTGATAGTAACCTACAAGCGCTTCTTTTTGATCTTCTGAAACATCCATACATGCCATTTCCGTCCCCGTCAAATGGGCTTATTAAGCGGTAAATGTTCCTTTTTGAATCCATTTGCGATATTCTTTATTCGATATAATCTCGCGATATTAGTTGAAAAAGAATATATAAAATGATGAGATTCATCGAAAAAATAAGTATATCTTTTAAGATACTCAATAAAAATAATGTCCTTCCTTCTAAATATTATCAGGAATCAGTTTTATATTCTCCGATTTATTTCTCCATCTTATCATTAATTTCCATTTAAGCCACTTTATTATTAACATTTCATCACCCAAAAGCCATTTTGTTATTAACGGTTCGCTTTTTCCAAATGTCATATCAAATAATCTCCATTTAATTTTATAACCAAATACTGTTATTACACCTAAATATAACCATAAAACAGATTATTGTATCAATAGTTTTTTGAAAAATCATTTTTTTCTAAAAATATACCGATAATCAATTTTTGTTTATTATCCCGCCAACTTCCCATACTAACTATATACTTACTTGTTTTAGGAGGAGGTTTTTATGGTTCAGCAGCAAAATCAGCCTAATACACTTCCGCCTCAACAGCAAAATGTGCAGCCGGGGATTGAATCGTTTATGAATCCAAGACCAATCTTTGATGATCCTTCTTATCAAGGCAGCGGAAAGCTTGCAGGAAAGACAGCGGTCATTACCGGCGGCGACAGCGGCATCGGGAGGGCGGTTGCGGTGCTGTTTGCCAAAGAAGGTGCCGATGTGGCCATCATTTACTTAAATGAGCATGAAGATGCAAAGGAAACAAAAGGGTATGTTGAACAGCTCGGGCGCAAATGTCATTTAATAGCCGGCGATCTCGGCGACGAAGCATTTTGCCAGCAAGCGGTGAAGGGAGCAAAAGATCAATTTGGAAAAGTGGATATTTTAGTAAACAACGCAGCCGAGCAGCATCCGCAGCAAGGAATTGAATTTATTACAGCAGAACAGCTTGAACGAACGTTTCGGACCAATATTTTTTCGTTCTTTTTCATGACAAAGGCTGTTCTTCCCCATATGAAGACAGGCAGCACGATCATAAATACGACATCTGTTACAGCCTATCATGGAAATGAACAGCTCATTGATTATTCGGCAACAAAAGGCGCCATTGCGTCATTTACCCGTTCTCTTGCTTTATCATTGGCCCCTAAAGGCATTCGAGTCAACGGTGTAGCGCCAGGACCCATTTGGACACCGCTCATCCCTTCTACTTTTGATCGTACAAAAGTAGCTTCTTTTGGCTCCAACACAGCGATGAAGCGGCCCGGACAGCCGATGGAAGTTGCGCCTGCTTATGTATATTTAGCAAGTGACGATTCTACTTATATGACAGGGCAAATTCTCCACGTAAACGGCGGCACGATCGTAAATGGTTAATCTGCAAAAAGGCCCCAAAATCCAATACTTTGGGGCTTTTCTATTTGTAAATAGCTCTGGCATATCTGAGAGCAATATCCACATGGCCAGATCAATACGCTAAACAAAAGTCATCGATACATGTTCGCTCCTGTCAGATGCTGATAAATGAATTCCACTGGATTATTAATTTCTGGAAAATTCTACAGACTGCATCAATCGCTTTCAAATCCAAAGTAAAGAAGAAAATTTCGTGGCATTCAATATTTTGCTTGACGGTATGTCGTGAAAAATAAGCAAAATTTTTTACAAGCCCCTCTCTTCAGCGGCTCCTTCAATGAATTAACGGGATCTGTTTCTTGTAAAGAAATGAACCAAGTAATAAAAAGCCGTGCCTGCTATAAGTGAAAGAATTAAGCCTAACCAGGTCGCTTCCGCTACAAATTTACTTCCCTCTATTTTGATGACATATAAGGGAAGGTTCAGAATCTTCGGACTTGATTCAATGTGGGTGATGCCGGATAACCGAATAATAAAAGGAGTTATTAGAACTATTAAAGCGTACAGAAAAACTAAACTGATTCCGCCCATAAGCGCTCTAAAGAAAGTTGTCATAACATCTTCCTCATTTCTTCTATTGCTTTTACAATTTTTTTCATCAGGCCATTTGAGGACAAAAAGAGCAAATTACATAACGATGTTAAAAATAACATCTTCACAAAAAAGCTGTCAGTCATATTTATTCACACTATCGACACTGCCATTGGAGCAAATGCACAAATTTATTTCAGAATTGAAATATATTACATAAAAATACTTCAAATTGATTATTTGCCGAAGTCCAATATTTTTCATCCCCTCTTTATAATTCATTGCGATATATCCCGTCTCATGAAAAATTGGAGGCCAGACTGCTAATAGCACTTTTATCATTTGAAAACAGGCCTTCTTAAAAAAATATTTTGAGAAATCAAGTATAGAAAAATCCCGCCTGCAACATATATAAAATCAATATAATAACTTTGCGAAATGAAATAATGTAAAAAAGAATCAATGATTGCCACAATGACAAGGATTATAATTAACGCTACAGCCTTATTCCCGTCATGAATTCTCGCTATAAATCCGGCAAAGGTTGAGAGCATTGTAACGAAAAAAATAGAAAAAATTCCGGTTAATTGCGGAAGAAAATCTTGATTTAATATAAAACAATTTAAAACTACAAATAAAAAATAAATCATAAAATTTACTGCTATTGCCATGAATATTCTCGGAAAAAAATAGACGGAAGCCGGTGCATTGATCATAAATATGGAAAGATTATATTGCCTAAAATGCATCCCAATACATAAAGGCAAAACAATCATAAGTTCTTTTAAACCTAAATTCATAATAAATGAATATACAATGGCAAAGGTCATTGCATCCGAGAAAATATAAACCCCTATGGTGAGAGCATAGAGAATCGAGAACATAAGAGCCATTTCCGCAAAAAGTCGATTTCGAAAATAATAGATTGCTTCCAATACAAAATGAATAACGTAATGATTAAGCTTAAATTCCTTGCTTTTTATTTTTTTAGGATAATTACCTGTATGGCTTTGCTGAAATAAACCAAATAAATACCTTCCCGATAAATTTTTTATCCCTATCCATAATATTAAAAGAGCGACCAAACAACCGATCCAAAACAGAAAGCCGAAATTTCCTATACGCTCCGCCATATGTTTAGAAACAAAATGCAGCCCCCATATGATGGACATAAATAATAATGATTTGAAATAAAGTCCATCTTTATGTCTGCCCAGCCATTTTCCGACAATCAAAGAGGATAAAATCCAAATAAACAGGATGAACCAAAAAATAATAAACAACAAAAGAAGAACTAGAAAAATATGAAAGATATGTATTTGAATATGTTTTATATAAAAAGAAATGAGCAAAGGCAAAAATGCGAAAAAAATGAAGATGTTAAAAAAGACATATAACAAAAAATAGCTTCCCGCAACAAATTGACCCGCATTAATAGAAGTGTTTAAAAAGAAAAAGGCATACTCCTTTCTTTTTAACTTTTCTCTGGAAAATATCATAAGGAAACACGCCAATAAGATGCTGAACACCAAAATTGAATCAAAAGCGTCTGTCTTATTCAATGGAATGAAATCCAAATATTGAAATAAAATTAAGGCATATACGACATAAATGAGAATCGCTCCTAAAACAACTGCCAATAAATGAGTCGGGTAGTTCAAAAAGATATTTTTTGCTTTTTTAACCTGTTTCGGAATCTCGATCCTCGCTATTATCTCGAACATCGGGGGCATTTAAAATCTCCTCTGCTTTCAAGTAATAATCCTTGTTTGCCTCTTCATATATTTCTTCCAAAGACATTCTGCCAAACTGCTCAAATACTTGATCCCGCGTACAATTTAATTTTACTTTTCCGTTTCGAAGCAAAATAACCTTGTCGTACAATTCTTCCCCAAAACTAAGGTGATGGGTGGACAATAAAATCCCGATGCCTTTTGTTTTTAAAAAATGAAGAGTTTTCCGCAAGATAATGACCATATCGGGATCCAGCCCGTTCGTCGGCTCGTCAAAGATGACAAATTCACTTCCTTTAAAAAGCTGTGAAACAATTTGTGTTTTTTTCTTATTGCCATGAGATAAATTGCTTATCGGTATATGCAGATACCTTTCAAGTTCAAAAATTTTTATAAGCTTTTCTAATAACTGATGGTCTACCTGATGTTTAAATGAGTTTTCGATTAAAGAGAAGTATTCTTTCGGCGTCAAATAATCGAAAAGAGCAATCTCATCTGAAATATAGGAAACATTTTTCTTCAAATAATCCACATCTTCAGAAACATTCAAATCAATTTTTTTGTTATTTACGGATAAAGTACCGACATAATCCATTAATCCAAAGAGTGATTTAATAATGGTTGTTTTCCCCGCCCCATTATGACCTAATAATAATGTGATTTGAGAAGGCATGATGGTCACTTCTATATTTTTCAGCTCAAATTCATCACCGTGTCTCTTGTGTTGAATATATAATGACAGCATTCTATATTCCCCGCTTTGCAGTTGATTGGAAACATTCAATTATGATAGATCGAAAGAGAGAAAACGGGATCATGTTTTCTATCCTTTTTTCTTCACGTAAATGCACTGTCCAGCGATCAACAATAACTGAAAATAGTTCTTTTATTTTGTATAAAGATACTTGTGCTAAAACCACTGCTTATCCCGATGAATAATGGAAAAATCTATTTTCTTTGTAAACTCTAAACTTCACTTTCATTTTTTTGAATATTATATATAATTTTCCAACTCATTGGTAATTTTACCAATACTTTTTTCTTTTTGTCAATTTTAATTTCCGATCATTTACAAACTTTATAGAAATTGTTTTTTCATAATAGAATAGAAGAAGTTTTCAAATGGTCATTTTTTAATGGAAAAAATCATAGGACGGCTGACTATTCAGGCAAGAGACCCAAAGTTTGCCGCCCGCTTCCATCAGAATCCGTATCACCACGGACACCCTTGCGTTAAGCTAACTGCTGCTTCTGCCTTCAGAGCTCGGGACTTTCATCCTAGAGATTACACCCATGTCGGGCGCACCAAGAAACGGGCTGTCCAGAAAGTCAAAATCCATTGAAAACGAAACATCATAAACATTGATATATCAGCGTTACTAAAACATTAAAGGGGCGTCTATAAGCCGGAAAATCGACTTATTAGACAGCCCCGTTTGCCTATTTTATTTGTAAATAGCTTTGCGCTGACGAATCTTCAGCATCATTCCCATTGCTATCAGCAGCATGCCTATCAGCAGCCAGCGATACACGTACGTTGCTGTATCCGGAAGTGATGCCGAAGCTTGATTCTCACTCACCTGTTCAAATTTCGTTCCATCCGTAGTTCCATCCGTACCAGAAGGATTATTTGTGCCGCCTGATCCGCTACCGTTGTTTCCATTATGATTTTCGTTTTCAGGATGATCTTCGTTACCCGAATGATCTTGATCTTTTTCTTGGCCGCCTTCGGAAGGTGTTTTATTGTCTTTGCTGCCACCTTCGGAAGGTGTTTTATCGCCTTGACCACCTTTATCCCTGTTGTCTTTTTCCGGATCATTTCCGCCTTCTCCCGGATCAGCCGGATTTGGAACAATTTCACCTTCTTTCGTTTGGAAAGACCAAATCGATGAGCGCGTTTTACCGCCAAATTGATCTTCCGCTTCCGTGTACCAATAATACACTTGGTTTGGCTCTAAATCATGCCACATGACAGAGGCCACTTCGCCGCTCGGAACGTTTTCGACTTTGCCGATCAAGCTGTCGGTATAGACGTTGACAACAAAAGAATCTGTTGCTACTTTTTTCTCTTGCGGTTGTAAATCGGTTTCAATGATAAATTCATCTTTTCCTGGATACTGTTCCGGATCGTAAAAGTTGTAGTCGTCTAAATAAGGCGAATATGTTTTTACATAAATTTGATTCGTATCTGTATTGAAATGCAGCAAACGGATATAGCCCTGGCCGCCCTCAGGACCGCCTTGATAATCAGCAAGTATTTGATATACTTTTCGGTCAGGCGCTCCATCTCCGTTATCATCAATCTCATCGACTAATGTCTCGCTGTCATGATAATGTCCGCATAATACCGCCATCACATTTTTATTTGGTTTAACAACTTTTTCAAAAATTTGATTTCCAATCGGGCTGCGGTTTCCGCTGACTAGTAAATATTCATGGAATGCTAAAATTGCTTTCCGATCGGGATACTTTTCAAGCACCGAATTCACCCAGTCCAAATCTTCATCCGAAACGCCCCAGCCCATATACACCATAATATAATCATTACCGTTCGCCGAAATTAAATCATAATGACCGCGGTTATTTTTATAAGAACCTCCATAATAGTCACGACCTGCAAACCGATTCTCGCCGAAATATTGATAATAATTGTCATAGCTTCCGTCTTTATGGCCAACATCATGATTGCCGGCTAGAACTCCATATCTGATTCCTGCATCATCTAGCACTTTCATAGCTTGATCGGCCACTGCCCATTGATTGTGATCATCTGCTTCATCGACTAGATCACCTGTATGAAATACATACTGAATATTGAGATTATCTTTTTGATCTCGAATCCATTCGACTTGCTTTTGATAAATGTGTGGATAGCTTTCCGAATAATATTGCGTATCGCTCATCCATACAAACGTATAATCATAATCTATAGTTTGCGCGATTTGGTCTTGAACGATCACGCTCACCTTTTGGTTTTTCACATAGTCTTTCGCAATTACGCTCCCTTTCAATTGAAATCTTTCTTCACCGGCAGTTTGTGAAGCAACTTCCTTCCATTTATTTTCTATATTGTTCCAGGCATACATCGTCACTTTTCGTCCTGGCAATGAAGAACCGTTCCAAATAAGTTCTATTTCATCATTTTCATCAACTTTTTGATCAACGGTAACGTTGAAGCGATGATACGGAAACTGCTCAGTTGATGTTGTTGCAAGCGCCTCGCCATCTGCGTTTTCCAACTTCCTGCGTTCATCTTTCGAAAGAACTTTTTCGCCTTCAACTTGAAATCCAGCAGGCGGTTCTGTATCAGATGCATTTTGCAAAATATCTACATGTTCTTCATCTGATGCTTTATACTGAAAAGCTTGAAAGAAAGATACATCAAGATCGTCCATTGTCGGATCCGCCACTCTTACGGACAATTTAGCACTTAAAGCATCCTCATCTGTTTCGGAAAAATCAGGTAAGAGCGGATGTTCGTCCACTGTATAGAAAGTGACTTCGCTTTTGCCTTCATTGCCTGCCTCATCAATAGCTGTAATGACAAGTTGATGTTTGCCTGATTGAAGCTGTGCTGACGAAGCTGCAAATGGAAGATCGATATATTGATCATCTAATTTGGCAGTGATCGATCTAATTTTACTCCATTTATCTTGAATTTCAGCATCAATAACAAAAGATCCTTTATATTTTTTTCCTTCCTCAATAGTTGGTTTAATGATTGGCATTGTGTTATCGACAATAACTGTCGATTTCACTTCATTCCCCTTTTGGTCAACTGCTTTCACTTCATGCTCGCCATCTTCTTCATTTTCGCTATTCCATAAGTAACCGAGGGAAGTAAATTTTTCATCCGGAATATTGAACGTAAATTCGACAACCGGGCTTAATCCGGCACTGTCGCCGACGGAAATCTCCTGTTTTTGATCTTGATGCTCGCTGCTGTATAGAGTTGTGCCGTCAGATAAAACTAATCGCACATTTTTTACATAAAAATCATCTCGATTTTCTTCAGATGTTTCATCAAATGGACTGACCTTTGTGCCTGCCCTAATCGCAATTGATAAATCTTCACCGATTTTCAGCCTTTCCGACGAAATCGGAACCGTAATTGTTGTATATTGATTAATGGTGTCATCAAATATTCTCAAAATGTCATTTCCTATCGTCACACCGTTTTGAAAATAAAGATTCGTTTTACGAACATCAAAGGCAAAATAAACGTCTGATTCAATCGTGCGGAAAGTATTTGTTTGTTTTGCTCCATCAATATATAAGGAAACCTCCTCAGGTGTAAGATCGCCTGTTGCCTTCACTACGGTTTCTTTTGAAACAATTTGTCCATTTTCTACATTTAACCGCAATCCCTGCTTCTTATTTGCATTTCCAATTTGAACGGTAAACTTAGGAGACTCCTTGATATTCACTCCATCGCCAGCGACAAAATAATACTCTACTACATTTTTCCCAATTAATTCAGGCGAATAAATCGTATATTCATATAATCTCGAATTATAGCTTTCTTCTAAATTCACTTTTTTAAATGGTTCTTGTATTTTTGTCCGGTAGTATAAAGAAACGGTTTTGACTTCGATATTATCTTTTACTTCCGCTTTGATGAAAATATTATCCGTTTCCATGGCTTTTTCAGTATTTGTTAAATTTTCAATAGTTGGCGCCATTGAATCGGCTGGAACAGTTACTTTCACTTTCGGAGTTTGTCCGTCTTTTACCGATCCGGGTGTAGCCGCTTCAACGCCGGCACTAATTTTTTGCATTATATTGCTTCCATCCGCAGGATATTTGTACAAAATCCCTTTGTCCTCTTTAGTATCATCAATATTTACCTGATCATTATAATGAGCAACGGAAATTTCTTTTCCGCTGTTTGTGGCAATTACTAATGATCTCGCACCACTGTTGGCCATCCCGTTATTATAAATTTTCACAATGTTTTTATTCTCTTCTAACGAAACACCATAATGTTTATTAAAATCTTCAACAGCCAACGATGCATTCCCTTGATTGATGATCCAAAATACAAGCGTCCCACCTGAAGGAATTAGCAGTGATTGATCATCATTAGGAGGTCCCCAAATAAGATCGGATTCTGCACCTTCCTGCGGATATCGATAACGGATTTTATAGTCTTTAAAATCAATGGTCTGATTAGTATTATTATAAATTTCAATAAATTCATAACCGTCCAACCCATTTATATTGGCGCTGTCCGGAACTACTTCAGTAATGAGAAGTTTTGGGGCTTTTTGATAATCAATATTGGGAGTTTTGAGTTGAACATGGTGTTCCTCTGTTTTGACCGTGTTTGTTCCATCTGATGCCTCTATGTAATATAGGAGTTCGCTTCCCCACATGCCTGCACTGGGAATCGCCGCCCTATATTCATTTTGATTTCCGTTTTCAGTCATTTGAAGGGATTTGTATGCTCCATTTTCCGTCAATTTATAAAATAATGTGACATAACGGACTTTTTTATTATCAGTGACTGTAGCTTTTACAATTAATGGCTCCTCGCTTTCCCATTCTGCTATTGGCTGATGTGTAATGACAGGAGCTTCTTTGTCATCAGGCTCTTCAATAGCGACAGGTGTCTTCGGCACTTGCCCTTCGATGAATGCACCTGGATTAGCTTTTTCACTTAAGCCAATTTTTTTCATTTTCGTCTCTTCCGTAAATTGATAAATGATTCCTTTATCTCTTTCAACATCATCAGCTCCATCATTATATGCTGCTGCAGATACTAATGAACCATCCTTTGAATAAACAGCTAATGCCCGGATGCCGCTGTTAGCCATTCCTTCAAATGGCAAGGCTTGGACTTCGCTTTCTTTCAAATTCGTTCCGTAAAATTGATTAAAATCTTCCAATCTTAAAGATTGATTAGAACTATTTTTCACCCAGAGAATGAAAGTTTTTTGCGGAGCTATTACTTGATTATCCGAAAATTGAAAAACTTGATCGGCTTTTGCTGTACCCGGATATTGATAATGAAGTTCATAATTTCGCAATTCAATCGGCTTGTTGGTATTGTTGTAAAGCTCAATAAATTCATATCCGTCAGCACTTCCGACATTTGACGTGTCTGGAGCCAGTTCGGTGATTAAGATTTTCGGAACTTTTTGATAATCCGGTTCCGCATCTTGTTGAATAGCTACTGAAAATGTTTCAGAAGAATTTATTGGAAGTCTTGTTGTTTCTGTCTCATTTTTCCCTTCAAACCAATAAGAAAAAGTATAAGACCATAAGTCGCTTTCTGGTACAGTTGCCGTAAAGGTTGTATCATTTATTTTCTCCATTTTCATGCTTTTCACAAGCATACCCGGAGCTGTACGATAAAACAATGTCAACTCTGCAAGGTCTTTTCCTTCCGCATCAATTTTAAGCGGCCGGCCTTTTTGAATAACTGCCGGTGGCTGATGAACGATTTCCAGTGGCAGTGTAACAGCTTGCTGTTCAAGTTGGGGGGTAGATTGTGAATTTGCTTCTGGTTCTTGTTTTGAAGTTTCGGGAACTGTATCAGTATCTTGCTGTTCTGGTTTTTGCTGCTTTTGTTCACTTTCATTAACCGGAAAAGATGGATGATCCCCTCCTTTTGCAGGTTCTTTCACTTCTTCATTTGCTGCATCAGGCTGTCTTTCATCACTTTTGTCCTGTTGAACTTCGTTTTGCTGAGAGTTGTTTTCTTCAACATTTGGCTCGCTGTCATTTTGATGAAGCGGTTGTTCTTGATTTGGTTTATCCGTTGATTTCGTTTGTTTCTCCATCTGCTGCTCGGCGTTTCCTGCAACTGTTGCTGTTGCATACGTATGTATCGGTGTTAACACGGAAACAAGAACAAGCAAAACAGCGGAAGCCCCAGCCAGCATAGAGCGTCTCTTTCTTTTTTTCAAATAAAACTCCTCCCTAAAATTTTCTAACCTCAATTATTGTAATATCGAAATATTTAGTTGATTTTAATTATTTGTAAATTTTTGTCTAATTTTTGTTCAGTTTAAAATAGAAAAATAGGAGAATTTCCATGATATAATTCTAGAAAAGTATATTTGAAAGGAGCATGTTTCGTGGCAAATCCATTCATCGGTTATATCGGTACATATACGAAAGGTGAAAGCAAAGGCATTTACAAATTTACTTTGGACACTGAGAAAAAAGAGCTTAGTGAAGCTAAAGTAGCAGCAGAGCTTGACAATCCGACATATGTCGCGATTTCCAAAGACAATCAAAATTTATATTCGGTTGTTAAAGACGGAAATTCAGGGGGGCTTGCTGTTTTTTCCATTGACGAACATACAGGCGATCTGCAAAGCATCAACCGACAAGTGACGGAAGGACCTTCTCCGTGCCACGTCAGCGTCAACAAAGCAAACCATTTCGTCGTCACCGCTAATTACCATCGCGGAACGATCGAGGCTTACTTTCTGAATGAAGACAAAAGCGCAAATCCAGCGGCAAGCGTTGCAGAACATACAGGTTCAGGCCCTAATCTTGAAAGGCAAGAAAAACCGCACGCTCACTATTCGGGGTTTACACCAGATGAAAATTATGTTGTAGCTGTTGATTTAGGAATTGACCAAATTATTACCTACTCTTGTGATCAAGGTGTTTTAAAGAAGGTGAGCAGCCTTTCTGTTAAACCTGGAAGCGGCCCTCGCCATATCGTCTTTCATCCAAACGGAAAATTCGCTTACGTGATGACGGAATTAAGCAATGAAGTGATCGTTCTTTCTTATAATGCAGATGAAGGAAGCTTTCAAGAGCTGCAATACATCCCAGCAATTCCGGAAGATTTCGCAGAAAACAGCCAAGGCAGCGCCATTCACATTTCTTCCGACGGCAAGTTCGTTTATGCTGCTAACCGCGGCCATGACAGCATTGCTGTTTTCAAGGTAGAAAATGATGGGGGCAAGCTTGAATTTGTTGAATGGACAAGCACCGGTGGCCATTGGCCTAGAGACTTTGTCCTCGATCCGACAGAAAGATTTGTGATCGCCACAAACCAAGAATCAAGCAACGCCGTCTTATTTGAACGCGATCCTGAAACCGGCAAATTGACACGCTTGCCATCAGAAATTTCCGTGCCTGATCCGGTTTGCGTGAAATTTCTTCATCAAGGCTAAAAAAATGTCTTTGCAATCTATTTTCACCTTTACGAAAAGAAGGCTCGTCTGTTTGTTTTAAAACAAGACGAGCCTTTCAAATTTTTATAAAAATGGCACCTTCCATCAGACTTTTAATTTAGGAGCCTACTGGTGTTGGTCAACTTCGATCACAGTGCGAATCCCTAGTGAAAGAGTATAAAAACGGTGAAGTGCTGCTCAATCCGTTTGCCTCCAACTTATTAATTCAAATCTTATCGTCGTCCGATACAGAGCGTTTCAAACAATCTAGTTTTCCTCCAACTTATTAATCCAATTCCCGAACTCGAAAGAAAAATCGTCATGGAAGCACCCTTCTTTTAAGCTGACCGCTTATGATCCATAGGACAACAAATGTTGCAAACCTTTATGACATCTTCATTCATGATTCCTATAGAAAAGAAACGGAAACAGCTTTCTACAAAGCTTGCAGTATTATAGTGAAGAAGCATAGCCTCCGTGTTTAAAATTAGAATAGCCGAATTGTCGCTCGGCTATTTCCACGCAGAGGCTATTTCCTGCTTAACAGGGGCAAAATCTCAACATGGTTTCGCTAATACTTGGATTATGTAAAAGATGACGAAGACGAAAAAGAGTACAAAATTTCAACAAGATTGCGCCAATATGCACCAATAATTTTGAAAAGCCGCAATCAGCTACACTGACAGATTGGGCAGTGACGAAAACTGTAAAAAGCTACTTAGCTTCCTTTTGCGCAATATTCCCGTTACGGACATTGGCGATGCCTTCTTTGCATACACCGTGCGGAAGCCAGGAGCAATTCGCACATAAGTAATCTAAGTCGTCAGGGACTACTTTTTGGGCCGTGAGCCCCAATAATTCCGATTTTAAGTAAATCCCATTTTCTTCAATACCTAAATGGCGGATTACTTTTTGATCCATGGAAATCACATGCTCATTTGAATTCGGATCCGCTTGGCACGTCGATTCTCCATGGTGCGGACATGCCATGCACGCATCATCAAGTGCAGAGACGACTTGAATGGGAAAGTCTTGCTCTTCATCACGAATTTTTGTAACTACTTCCCACATCTTCTCTACAAACGATGGACTATATCCCATTCCGCGAAATCCGTGCACACATAATAAATGATGCCCCCGTAAGCGAAGCGGCTTCATACATTTCTCCTCCCCTTTTTCTATTACTCTCATCTTATGAGAAAAAGCACCAGCCTACAACATAAACGTGAAAAAACATTACATCCTTTAAAATTAAAATACAAGCGTCACAACGAAAAAACGAGCAAAAGCTTGTTCCAAATTCACAAGCTATTGATAAGAAGCCCTCTTTCCTAATCGGTTATCTATTGATCAATATTGTTTTACCCACTTTAAATGGAGCCGCTCCTTTTCCAGCGTCTTGATATGAGGAAGGGGCTTTTTTGCGTTCAAAAAGGAAGAATTAGGCTTCTTTTCTAACATCTCAATATGAAAAGGAAGATGTGATAGGCGAACTTTCCGCCCCGAAGCTTTCAGTTGAAAAATTCCTGTTTAAAGCCTATGTGTACATAGAAGCAGCTTAAAAATGGCAAATCAAGACGAGTTTGTCCTTTTTTTGCACCTTTAAGGGATCAGCTTTTTATTTTGCATTTTACGACGGCTGTTTTCCCTTCCCTTTTTTATATGCGGCATATAAGAAAAGGATAAACAAAACTGGGACTCCGACCAAAATGGAAATAAAAGGGATGCTCGCGCCTTTTTGTTCGTCCAGTTTAAAAATCTCCGATGTTTCCCGTTCCAAAGTGATCGTGTATCCGTCCTTTGAACTTTTTATGCTTCCCCCTTTTAAATACCCTCTCAATTCGTGATTATCCGGCAAATATCGAAATCCGATCGTTACGCTTTTTGTTTGCGATGTGTTGTTAATGGCAATAATGGATGTTTCATCACCGCTTTTTAATTGATAAACGAGCATGCCGTCCTTTTCATACAACAAATGATATTGCCCTGTTCGGAGAGAAGGCAGGATTTTGCGAATGTCGGCTAAATTTGTTATGTACTCGACTATTTCGGTGCTCGTGCGAAAATCCATCATCCGATAATTGACTGCTCCATTTCCGCCATCCAATGCAATCTCCGTCCCGTAATAAACAAAAGGAACAGCCGGTAAAGTATATAAATACGTCAAGGCAAGTTTTAATCTTGTCACTGGAAACGCTTCATTCTCAACAGCTTTTCTTGTAAAACGAACGATATCCTCGTCATCTAAAAACGAAACGACAGGCAGATTGGATTGCGTAAACCCGTCCAATCCTGAAAGCGGTTCATCCACATTCGAAAATGATTTTTGCGCATTTTTCGCAAAATAGGTATTCATCACGGCATCGATTCCACTGTTTTGATATGTATTCGGATCACCCCCGCCAATATCTGCCACTAAAACGAAATCTTTTTTGACAGACTTAACTTCTTCAGCCATTTTTTTTAAAAATTGAGGTTCAGTTCGATTCGCGTCAATCAACCGATACCCGTCAATATCACTTTGTTTGATCCACCATTTAGCGACATCGATTATAAATGCTTGAACGTCGGGGCGGGAAACATCGAATGTCGTACTTCCTTCAACAAACCATTCTTTTTTAGCTGGATCAGACAGCCAAGGGTGGTTCGGTCCTGTTTCGAAAACAAAATCTATCATGACCTTTAGATCACGTTTATGTGCTTCCTTTGTCAGCTGTTTTAAATCCTGCATTGTTCCAAAATGCTCGTCCACTTTTTTAAAGTCTTTCACCCATTTCCCATGAAAGCCGTTTGCCTCATTTTGAAATATTGGTGATAATGAAACGATTGTAAAGCCCATTCCTTTTATGTAATCCAGCTTTTTGATCACCCCTTGCAAGTCACCCCCAAGAAAATGTTCAAGACCGCCCTTTCTTTCGCCGTCATTGGCCGTCGTTCCATTGTAAAAGCGGTCAACTGCTACGTGATAAATTGACTCATCCTGCAAGTTTACAGCGCTAGCAGTCGCTGAAAAACAAAAAAGCAATGAAACACACAAAATGAAGATCAATCCTTTTTTCACTCGTCAAAATCCTCCTTATGTCAGCAAAATCCATGCTTGTCGCTCAATTCATCTAAGTTCGCCGCTTCAACTCTTCCACAAAATCGGCAAGCGGTGTTGCATCTGTTTTGGTTTGCTGTCAATCTTCTCATCGAATGTATGTAATGTTTGATGGGATTTATCCCCTTTTCCGATGAGTTTTTCTTTATAAGCCTCGCGAATCACTCGCTGGCTTATCCCCGTTTCATTTGAAAGAGCCTTTATTCCTTCCATGCTAACTGAAAAATAAGTTTACATGTTTGAAATCATTGCGTTACCTACATCATTTTGCCTGGATTGCGCCACGATCAAACAGTTCGTCAACGTATTCAAAAAGTTAGGTCAGTTAATTTTTCATTCATGATCTTCTTGAACTATTATCTTACAACATGAACCGTACCAGGCCAAATTCGGATCTTATTGTAAGCTTCTCTCCCTGCTTGATTCCTAGACATTAGAAAATTTTTTGAAAACGTTCATCATTTTCATAAAAATCTTTTTTCTACCGATGAATCATTCAGTTTCTACAAAATGTTTATATATCTCTCCCCTCCCGCTCCCCTTGCAGATCATTTTTGAATTTCATTATAAAAAACATTATAACATGCTGAACATGTTTGTCCTTCTTTATTATAAAAAGCAAGGGGGGTGTCTAATAAGTCGTTTTTACGGCTTATTGACGCCCCCATTAATGTGTTTGAAACGTTGATATATCGGTGTTTATGATTTTTTGTTTTCAATGGCGATTTGACTTTCTAAGACATCCTCATTTTCCCTAAATTCATCAAATGATATTAATCCGGTACTTTTCAAACCAAATGTGAATTTGCCAAAGATAGGCTAACAGCTGCGGTCCCGTCATCAGCTGTCCGTACCATGGGCGTTGAAAAGATGCACCGTCTGTCTCTACTAATTTATTTAATGCATTCCCATCGAAAAGCTCGTGCAATATGGAGTCTTTCATGGCCAATACGTTTTCAAGCTGTTCTTTTACAAGCTTCGTATATTTCGGATGATGTGTTTTCGGATACGGGCTTTTTTTCCTGTAGACAACCTCCTTCGGCAAAAGATCTTCTAAGCTTTTCCGTAATAGGCCTTTTTCCCGATCGCCATATCGTTTCCATTCCCACGGAATATTCCAGACGTATTCGACAAGCCGGTGATCTGCAAACGGAACGCGCACTTCAAGCGATGCCCCCATGCTCATGCGATCCTTTCGGTCAAGCAATGTTGTCATAAACCATATCATATTTAAGTAAAAAAGCTCCCGCCTTTTTCTTTCCGTTTCAGGTTCTCCATCTAAAACAGGTGTTTCTTCAATCGTTTTTTCATATTGCCTTAAAGCATATTCTTTTATATTCAGCTTTTTTTGCCAATCGTTCCGGAGCAGCTTGATCCGCTCATCAAATGAACGAATCCACGGAAACCCTTCTCTTGCCAATTCCTCAGGACGGTAAAACCACGGATATCCGCCGAAAATTTCGTCCGCACATTCTCCCGACAAGCTCACGACAAAGTCCTTATTAATTTGCCGGCAAAACCAAAGAAGTGAAGAATCGACGTCCGCCATCCCCGGAAGATCACGGACTTCAACTGCTTCCTGCAAATATGAGACAAGCTCTTCCTGTGTCATGATACATTCGTGATGAATGGTTTGAAAAGATTCCTTCATTAAATGAATCCAGTAGGCATCAGCATTCGGCTGAAACTCGCTTTGTTGAAAATACTCAGAATTCCCTTCGTAATCAATTGAATAAGTATGAAGATGCCCCTTTCCTTCCTTTTCAAATGTCCTGGCGGCAATCGCTGTAATGGCGCTCGAATCCAATCCTCCCGATAAAAACGTGCATAGCGGAACATCGCTGACAAGCTGTCTTGTGACGGCATCTATTAGTAATTCACGCACTTTTTCGACCGTTTCTTCAAAAGAATCCTCATGCGGATGGCTTTTAACGTTCCAATATCTCCATATTTTTAAGCCATCTCGATTAAAAACGAGAGCATGGGCGGGTCTAAGCTCTTCGATTCCTTTAAAAACGCCTGAACCTGGAGATCTCGACGGCCCCAGCGCCATAATTTCTTGCAGCCCTTCCTGATCGAGCAAAGCATCGACTTCAGGATTGGCTAAAAGGGCTTTTATTTCAGAAGCGAACAGAAAATTACCGTTGTTTTCATAAAAAAAGAGCGGTTTAACGCCAAGACGGTCGCGTGCTATAAATAATTTTTCATCTGCTGAATCCCAAACGGCAAAAGCATAAATTCCGTTTAAATGGTGCACACATTCTTCTTTCCACTCCATGTATGAAGCTAAAAGAACTTCCGTATCTGAGTGGCCGCGAAACGTATAGCCTTTTTTCAATAATTCTTTGCGAATATCTTCCGTATTGTATAGCTCGCCGTTATAACAAATCGTGTAGGAATTATCTTCTTTTTGTTTTGTCATCGGCTGTCGACCGCATTCCGGGTCAATGACAACAAGTCTTTTATGCCCGAACAATACGTGCTTCTTTCCCCAAATATTTGTATCATCAGGCCCTCTTTTGCTTAACGTGTCAATCATGTCTTCCATTATTTCAGTATTTTGGAAAAGTGATTGTTGAAAATTTACCCAGCCAGCAATTCCACACATATGCTTATCACCCCACTATCTATAACATGAAAGATGTAGCTATTGTATGCAAAAAAAGTTCAATGTTACCTGCCCATTTGTATAAAAAGAAAGCATTTTGTCTAAAACAATCAATAAAAAGTATTGAGGTGTTCATATTGTTTTCGGACATAAAAAATGACCTTCTCCATAAACAAAAAAGGAGTTTTCGGACCGCAACCGTTGAAATGCTTCAAGCAAAACCGATTTTGATCGATGATGAAGATGATGAACAGATTTCTCTTGATGATTTAAACGATCAGCACATTGAACTTTTGAAAAACGGCCGATGGGTTGATGTTGGACATAATAAGGAAGAATACTTGCGGTCAGGCGGAAAAATTCGAATCAAGAAGACATTCCCCTATGCATTTCATTCTTTTTTAAATGAATTGAATGATGAAAGCTTTATAATGTTTGTACACCATTTAAATGCTTTATCCTTTTCCGTTTATGACATCATTTACTGCCACAATCAATTGTTGTATCACCATGGAAACAAACCGATGAAAGGCGCTTCTGTTTTTATATTTGATAATACGGATTCTCTTTGTGCGGTTCAGCATTTTTTCCATCGGGGAGACAAACAAAAAGACCTGTTTGAATTCACTGTAAGCACAGGGGAACGAAGCTTTGTCAGCTCTATTTCATAACTGCAATTCAAGGAAAAAAGGATTTAGTTAAAAAGTACTTTTAAGACAGTCGGAGTAATGAAAGCTTTGCAATTGATAGGGAGAGTGCAGATGTTTTTGGCATTTGAAAATGGATGAAAAGACAAACAAAAATATTTAATAATTTGTTTCATACATCTTGTCGCTTGACATAAAGCCTCTGCGGGCATGCTTCTGGCAAAAGGGGCAAGTTGCAGAGTTTTTCCAGGCATACAAGCCTTTCCTACCCGCTGCTCCATGTAAAGCTGAGAAAAATAGTATACGAGCTTCATTGCCAGTAACAGACCAGCATCAAACGAAATACAGTAGAAGGAGTTTATAGTTGGTGTGTCTCTATTACAATTTAAGATTTTCATTTATAATGGTTTTAAATTAATTACGATGCTATCAGATTCAAAAAATAAACATTTATTAATTTCTAATATATCACCTTTTTTAGGAACGATTTTATAATTTTTCTTATCTTCGAAATCGTACGTATTAAGAACTTCCCTATTAGATGATAAGATTTGAACAAATGGTTTTTCTTTCTCTGTTTTTCCGGCATAACTTAATATATATTCTCCCTCGGGTAACTGTAATCCTATTTTATAAAATCCTGAATGATGAATTTCATATTGTCCTGCTTTACTTATCTTTATTGTTTCAAAGTTTGCAGGAGAAAGTCTCACTTTTCCTTTTCCTTCTAACCCAATATGTTCTCCATTAGTCAACTCAACACCTAATATTTTATCTTTTGCGGATAATTCTTTTTGCATAAATTTAATTTTCCCATTTATTGCTTCTATATCATAAATCCCTTGATTCATATCTTCTCCTACAATATATTCTCCGCTTTTTAAAGTCATTTCCTTTGGTTCTACTTCTTTATAGGTAAGCGTCAAATAAAACCCACATTCCGATCATAGGTCATCCGTGTGATAATCTTCTTAGAATGATTCGGGAGGTTTTGCAATGACCCTAAAAGAAAAAAGAATAGAATGGAAAGCACGATATGATGCCTGGAAAAAGAGTGGACAGAGTATAGCGGAGTGGTGCCGGGATCAAGGAATCAAAACCCACCAAATGTACTATTGGGTGAGGCAGTTCTCCCGCGGTGGCAGTTGCACTGAAACGCCTGTCCAGACGCAGTGGCTGGCTGTTCAGGTAGAAGAAGCCTTGCCCTCTTCAGGTCAAGGTCCGATCTTTTTACACGTTGATGCGATCTCCGTTGAAGTACGGCCCGGTGCCAATCTGGATCTATTAACCGATGTGATTCGGGTGCTGCAACACCAATGTTGATGAATTCCCCGTTTGAACGTGTCTATCTGGCGCGTGGCAGTACGGATCTTCGCAAATCGATTGACGGACTGGCCGCTATTGTACAGGAATGCTTTGAACTCGATCCCTTTTCTCCGTGCTTATTCGTGTTTTGTAACCGGAAACGGGACAAGTTAAAGATTCTTCAATGGGAACATAACGGCTTCTGGCTTCATTATCGCCGTCTGGAAAAAGGGACGTTCCACTGGCCGTCGGAGAATGATACAGCGCCCATGTCTATCAGTTCACGCCAGCTGCGCTGGCTGCTGGACGGCTTGCCAATCGAACAAAAGCAAGCGCATCAGGAAGTGAAGGCACGCATCCTTCTATAAAACAAATAAATAAAAAAAGAATTCGATACTAGGCAAGTTGGATTCTTTTCCGTATACTGGACATATGGAAAAATCAGCGCAGACTTCAAAAGGCACAATTGAATATTACAAAGCGCTCAACGAAAAGCTCCAAATGGAAAAGGAAGAGTTGGAAGCGAAATTAAAATGGTATGAGGAACAATTCCGCCTCAGCCAGCAACGCCTATTCGGAGCTTCCAGCGAGAAGACCCATCCGGACCAGCTCTCCCTTTTCAACGAAGCCGAGTCCACGGCTGATCCAGCTATGGAAGAGCCCACCGTTGAGACGATGACATATAGACGCAAGAAACAACACGGCCAACGCAAACGCATGCTTGAAAACCTGCCTACAGAGACGATCGAATACCGTTTGTCTGATGAGGAACAGGTCTGTTCGTGCTGTGGCGGTGCTATGCATGAAATGAGCACAGAAGTACGCAAGGAATTGAAAGTTATTCCTGCCCAAGTGAAAGTAGTCGAACATGTGCGTCATGTATATAGCTGCCGTCACTGTGAGCGTCATGAACTGAACACACCTATTGTGACAGCGAAGATGCCGGAACCTGTTTTCCCTGGAAGCCTAGCGTCTCCGTCGTCAATGGCTTATACCATGACACAAAAATACGTAGAAGGTATGCCCCTGTATCGCCAGGAGAAACAACTGGAACGCTTTGGCGTGTCCATACCTCGGCAAACGCTGGCCAATTGGACCATTTATGGGGCTCAAACTTGGCTTAGCCTCATTTACGATGAGATGCATGAGCACCTCCTACAGAAGGATCGTCTGCATGCGGATGAGACAACCTTGCAGGTCCTGTCTGAACCGGACCGGCCAGCGATGTCGACTTCCTACATATGGCTTTATCGTACCGGTCGCGGGGATACACCAATCGTCTTATACGATTACCAGCAAACCCGTGCAGGCAAGCACCCACGCCGTTTTTTGGACGGCTTCCGGGGATATTTGCATGTGGACGGGTATGCGGGTTATAACGTCCTCCCCGATGTGAAATTGGTCGGGTGCTGGGCCCATGCCCGCCGCAAATTCACAGAAGCCCTGCAGGCACTGCCTGAATCGGCGAGCACTTCCACCGTCAAAGCAAAGGAAGGTCTGGCCTATTGCAATAAACTTTTTGAAATTGAGCGCAAGCTTAAAGATGCAAGTCCAGAGGAGCGCTATCAAGCACGGCTGGAGCACAGCAAACCCGTGCTTGAGGCTTTTTTGTCATGGCTTAAAGAGCAAATGCCGCGCGTACTGCCAAAAAGCGCACTTGGCAAAGCGATCAAGTATTGTCGTAACCAATGGGAGCGGTTGGAGGCATTTTTAGAGGACGGCCGTTTGGAGATCGATAATAATCGCGGGGAACGGTCAATTAAACCTTTTGTGATCGGTCGCAAAAACTGGCTCTTCAGTAATACGTCAAAAGGAGCAAGGTCCAGTGCGATCATCTATAGTGTTGTGGAGACAGCCAAGGAAAACGAGTTGGATCCATTCAACTACCTTAGCTATCTGTTTCAAGAGCTTCCCAATATAGATACGACAGATAAAACAAAATTAGCTGAATTCCTGCCATGGTCACCGACGCTTCCGCAGGAATGCCGTGTTCCTAAAAAATCTAAATAAAGCATACATGAAATCCCCATCTGAATACAGGTGGGGATTACTTTACGCTTACCTTTATAGCGATTTATGAAATCAGTAATATAAGGATAAGCGATAATGAACGAACATATCACTACTATAAAAATGAAAATAGTAAATTTAAATTTATTCATAAACTAAGTTCCCCTCATTCATCTTCAAACTAAAATCACATAAGGGTTCAATATCCTCTTTAAGATGGCTAGCAATTATTATAATCGCTCCTCTTTTCTTTTCTTCTAAAAGCAGGTCTTGGATTAATTCTACTCCTTTATCATCAAGCGCATTGGTAGGTTCATCCAAAAGGAGAATATCAGGCTTTTCAAATATCGCCTGTGCAATATTAAGTCTTTGCTTCATTCCTAAAGAATATTTTTTTACTTTTAGCTTAGAAAATGGATCTAGTCCGACTCTTTTTATAGCTTCTTCAATATCATGTTTTGTGGCAACTTTTTTTATTTTTGATAAAATAAAAAGATTTGTGTACGCATCATACTGTGGCAATAACTCCATATTTTCTATAATGATCCCAACGCTTTGGGGGAAGGATATATCTTTATGTAATACTTGATTATTAATTATAACCTCACCTTCAGTAGGAATAACTAATCCAGCTAAAGTACGAAGTAGCATGGTTTTACCGGATCCGTTTTTACCAAAGAGTCCGTAAACCTGTCCCGGTTTAAAAGTATAAGAAACATTTTTTAACACATATGTGTTTTTTATTTTTTTACTTACATTCTGAACTTGAAGCATTTTTCACCCTCACTTTATAGTAAATCCATCTTTTTGATTTTATAAATAGATAGAAACATGATAGGGATTTGCATTATAAGCAGAATAGGCAAACCCGTAAAATAATCAATTGTATGTTCTGGAAACTCAGGTATTTGACTTAGTCCGTTCTTAAAACCCATCCCATAATTCGGTAAAAACAAGTATTGTAAAAGCTTGGACGAACCATATAGTTGATTTGACATTAAAACAGATGCAACTATATATATATTCATAATCAGATGGGAAATTTTTGGGTTTATATACAGTTCCAACAAAAGTTGAATGCTAAATAATGTTTGTAAGGTTAGTAAATAGATAGAGAGAGATTTTATAAAATTCGTTATAGAAATCGTCGATGTACCTAATTCAAAGAACGTACAAATAACTATTTGGAACATAGTAAAAAACAGAAGAACGATGAACATATACAAATACTGTTTGATTATCCACTTGGATTTGCAATAGGTTCTTACAAAAAAAGCTATACCATGGATTCTTGTAAAATCGCTAAAATATCCAGAAAAATAAAAACTCATACTAATAATCGGGAGATACCAATTTAGTAAATATCTATACTCTAATGCCTGCGAAGAAGTTATAGGAACACCATCTAAAAAAGGAAAATTAGTGTTAAGAAGGTCAAACCCACTTATCAAAATTTCCTGCATGAGGATGGCTAATAATACAAAAATGAAAAATTTTTTATTTATGATCATTGAATAAAGTCCTTTCTTTTATACACAAAGGAGCCAATTAAGTAAAAGAACACAACGATGAGCAATTGTCTGAAATATGTAATTAATAAATCTGCAACCGTCCATTTTTTCTCTAACATTTTAGTATATATCACCAAATCCTTTAACGGACCCCATGTCTGGTTCATTATTAATTTTTCAAAAAAGAATAAACTACCTATTAAGAAAATCGTAAGAAAAAACGAAACACCTATGGAATTACTTATATCTTTGATCAATTCATACATCAAACCAACACTGGTGTAAAACAAAAATATTCCAAAGGTATTAAAGAGACCGATGGGTATAAAATTCACTTCTTTTAATAACGAATAATCAAAGAAAATGCTTGTAAATATCAGATTGACTCCCGTATGGACGGAAGAAAATATGGAAGCTGCGACGAAAATTTTAGTAAGTCTTCTTAGATATAATCTTTCCCTATCAGTTCCTCTTATAATATTCATCATGCTTTCAGGTAAGAAGAAATGATTGAAAAAGATCATAAAGGGTATCGTATAAAATAGAGCATACGCCTGTATAGAGCTATAACCGGTTGTGCTCTGATTCATGACAAGTATTACTTTATGCATAGTTAGATGTAAAGATAGATCGTGCCAATTTGAATTTTGCATAAACCATACAATCGTAAAAAAGAGAATGGTACTCGCAATAATAATAAATCGTTTAATTTTCATTGAATCGTACCTCATAAATAAATACTATTATAGGAATTATGATCAGGACGCCTATTGCTAATAAAAGAATAGGAACTATCACATCAAAACCATACTCAGTAAAAGGTTGAAAAACGAACATAAGTGATTGTCTATTTAAAACTAATAAAAACCAAATAAAAAATGCAGAAGCATATGCATATTTTCTATCAAGAAAAAACAAACTTGTGCTTGCTCCTAATGTTCCAGCCAAACCTGCTAGAATACAAGCGACTATTGAAAAGATTATAATTGTAATAAAAGGGTGTTTTACACTAAAGTTAAAAAGTGCATTCCCTTCAAATTCCATTTCCATTAATCCTTTTGAAAAAGTTCCTTTAGCAAAAATAATAGACACGAGTATAAGGTTGACAAATAATGTGATAAACATAGCGATAGAAGATATAGAAAAAGATGTAATCATTTTCTCTAAAAAGTATCTTTTTTTACCGATTTTGCTAATTAAAATATTACGGTAACCCGTCTCATAGTCTTGAATGGCATCATCGGCTCCCAACAGTAAAAAATATATTGGTAAAAACCATAGCAGCAAGATTTGGGGAGCATGTCCTATACTAGAACCTGATAAATAGAAAGCGAAAGCAGGATGAAAAATCTCATCAGAGCTTTTTTGATAAATCAATAATTGAACAATTTCTAACATCGGTATTAATAAAATTATAATAAAAGCCGTTAGATTGATCTTATTTCTTACAATGCGATGAATATGACTATTAAACAATGTCCCTCACTCAATTCTTTCATTTTTTATTAATTGAAAAGCGACCAAAAATGGCATTATAATCCATTTTTGGTCTTTTTTTATATCAATCAGTTTCCTCATCCCAATAACCTGCTATTGTATAGTTATTAGTACTATAGTTATTGTTTTCAGCACCTAATCTTACATAAGATTTGTTTGCTGTGCTATATGCCGCATAATAGTGGGCGCCACTTCCTTGTTTCACATCATATATATTTGAAACTCTTGTTCCACTTTTATCTAACCAAAAAGTTGCAATTGTTCCTTTTCCTTCAGATGAATATGTCAGATTTACTTTCCATTTATTTTTAGGATTAGAAGTTTCTCGATATCTTTCAGCAGAATAGCTATTTTTATATTTAGGTTTAAGAGTAAAATGAAAACTTACATTATCGTTTCTGGCAAATGTAAAACTGGAAAAAGTAAATATTCCAATCCCCACAACCGCAGCCATCCCTAACCTAAAATACTTTTTGGCTAAATTTCTCATAATACTCCTCTTTCTTAGTATTGATCGATATTTATCCCAGGTAAATATCTTAAAAAAATTTTATACCAAAAAAATACAAAAAACAAGAATTTATTTCAAAAAATGACATATAAATCCATAAAATATAATCATATTAATTCAATGGGATTCGTGCTTTCTATAAAAGGTGGAGTGGAATTTGTTAAGAAACAAAAGGTGATTACGAACAAATAAGCTTGAATTTTTTGAAATAAATAGTTTGGACAATGATACGCTCGGTTACTTAGTTATCGTAGATACTAGAAGAGAAAGACGTTTATCAGATTTTCCTGAATGAATAGGAGTAGAAACGGAAGAAAGCTTTATTCCAAATTTTAATCATATTAAAGTTGTTATTTTTCAATTACAAGACATAGATGAAAAATATTTAGATATGAATATTTTTTTATCGAAGATTTATTAGGTTTAAAATCGGATTGTTCTTACCATGTTTCTGAATTTAAGATAGTAAACAGCATTTAGCATTTGATATGCCTGATCGTATGATCGACATCGTTAAATTTGTCAACGAATTATTATCGATGGCGAAAATGAATATCGAAATTGAGTTAACTAATCCAGAGTCGTTTAATTATTTATCGAAGGAATAATGAAAAAGAAAATGCAATATCTATTAGTTATTGAAGCGATAATGCCATAATTCATTGCAGTAAACGTAAGCATCGCCTTCATTGAAACTTTTTTCCAATCCGCGGAATTTCGTCCAACTTTTTGGCGATTAGCAAGGTTTCAATGAACTCATATCGAATTATTATTCAAGCCTTAATAAAAAACGAGATAAGGGGAGTTTCATAATTTGGGGTGGTTATTAGCTATTCCATTTATTTTGCTTGGAGCTTTTTTATTTTCATTAACCATTGATGATATGAAATATAGGTCATATAATTCTAATAATTATAGGATTTGGATGTTTTTTTAAGGCTGGTTTTATTGTCAAATTCAAGAAAGAAAAATAATAGGGGGTGTCTAATAAGTCGTTTTTACGGCTTATTGACGCCCCCATTAATGTTTTAGAAACGTTGATATATATCGGTGTTTATGATTTTTTGTTTTCAATGGCGATTTGACTTTCTAAGACAGCCCCTGCGAAATACGCTCCTATATTTTTGCATCAACATATTTTTTAAAAAGTAAGAGGCAGTCTAAATCCAAGCAAAATGACGAGAATCAGCACAATCCAAAAGCCGATCCAAATGCCTTTGGACGATTCGTTTCTCTTCTTTTTGCCCAAAACCATTTCCATAAGCCCGATCAAAACGATGGCAAGGAAAATTTTAGCGACATATTCCCCTACATAGTTGGCCATGCTGAACACATTATAGCGGAAAATTAATTCAAGTCCAGTTGCCAACACGATTAAATAAAAGATTCGCACAGCCATATGCAAACCTTTTGAAGGTTTGGCAAACGCAATGAAAAACAAAATCAGCAAAATGACCCATGATGTAATATGCAAATGTGTCATAAATGCCCTCCCCCATCTATACTTGCAAGTCCACATTCATCATATCAAATGATCATCCAAAAACATAGCAATTACTATGATAAATAAAATGATTTCACTAAATTGACAAAGACGCACTAAAACGAAAGATTAAAGGGGCTCACTCTTGCCCGTCCTTTCGCTATTAAATTTCCTTGACTTTATTTCTCAACGTGCCAATTCCTTCTACCGTAATTTCGACAGTGTCGCCAGGCTTTAATAATTTCGGCGGATTGAAGCCTTTTCCGACTCCCGCAGGTGTACCTGTTGCAATGATATCTCCCGGTTCAAGAGTCATGCCTTGAGAAATGATGGAAATGATCCGTTTAATCGGGAAAATCATTTGATTTGTATTGGCTTGCTGCCGAATTTCGCCATTAACTTTCGTCTCGATAGACAGATGCTGTGGATTCGAAACAGCCGATTTATGTACAATATACGGTCCCATCGGGCATGATGTATCCAAGCTTTTTCCTAAAAAATATTGTTTGTGGCGAGCTTGCAAATCTCTTGCTGTGACATCATTGATGATCGTATATCCAAAAACGTAGTCATAGGCTTCTTCTTCGCGAATTTGTTTTCCTTTTTTCCCAATGACAACTGCAAGTTCCCCTTCATAATCAAGTTCGTCGGTTAAATAAAGATGAGGATCAATTTCTCCTTCATGAGCAATAACGGAAGTTGAAGGTTTGGAAAACAGAATCAAATCGGAAGGAATATCACTTTCGCTTCCCATTTCCGCAACATGGTCACGGTAGTTTTTACCGACGCACATAATGTTTTTCTTCGGTCGTGGAATCGGTGCTTGGAGTTTAACAGCTGACAGCGGATAGACATATGTCTCCCTTTCTTTTTCCTTCGCAACCCATTCCTGTAATGCTTCAATATGGCGGACAAATTTTTCACCCATTTCAATGCACGCTTGCAGCGATGCAGGCGATATTTCCGATTCATAAAGCTTCAGTTCCGCTTTTTGAATATCAATAACCGAATCTTCGTTAAAAATTAGTCCGATAAACGTTCTGTCGTGAATATTTGCAGTGACAAGCTTCATGTTCTACCCCCAATTAAGATAAAGTTTTTTCGCATTATTTGCAGTTGTGCGCACAATATCTTCACGTGGCCTCTTTTTAATATTCGCCAATTTGCAGCAAATTTCCTTTAAAAATAACGGGGTTGTGTCAACATTTTTAAACGCTCCCCCATACCGCCAAGGGCCGTCCGTCTCAATAAGCAGCTGATCCATCGGAACTTGTTCAGCAAGCTGCTGATCGCGCAGGCGGTAGCAAACTTCCGGAGTCACAGAAATATAATAGTGTTGTTTACAAATTTCCTTCACTACAGATGATGCCGCTTTAAGCCAATGAAAATGCGCTTTTTTCACTTGATGTTTTTGCAAAAGTTGTAAAACTTTTTCCGCATCTTCATGAACTGCATGCAAGGCAACTGGCAGTGAATGTTCAACGCTGATTTTCAAAAATTCCTTCAAGACATCTATATAAGTTTGTTCCGAATACTTTGCAAATAATCGCTCTTTTTCATAATACGGCAAACCAATTTCCCCGACAGCTGAAATCGCCCTCTCTGTTCGAATCAGTGATAGAAGCTCTTCAAGCTCCCGTTCATCAAGAATCTCCTGTTCAGGGTGAAAGCCGGCAGCTGCTATAATAAAATCTTCATGTTTCTGCTTCAATTCAAGCGTTTTATAGGCGGATGTTAAATCGGTTGAAACGGCCACAACATGAGTAATGCCCGCTTCCTGCCACTTTTTGATTTGCTCATCAATAGTTTTTGGATCGTATTGATCCAAATGAATATGAGAATCGATCATTCTTCATGACTCCCATCGGGCGGAATGAAGCCTTGCCTAGAAATGAACAGCTGATCTTTCGCAAAAACATGTAAAAGTAAGTCTTTCACATATTCGATGTTTTCAGGCGAAAACCATTCTTCTTCTCCAATTTGCGAAAAAAGCTTTGACAAACCGAGCGCCTGCGATCGTCTTCCGCCGCTTCCATCTCCTAAAAAGAAATCATCTAAACAGACTCGTTTCGTCGCATTCCGTAATAGATTCGTAAAATTCGGAGAAAAAGGCAGTACAGGAGAAACTGCCGCCTGTGACGGAATGTTCTCTTCATTTAGTTTTTTAAGCGCATTGATCCTAGCTTGAATCGGCGGCGCCTTTGGAGAAAAAATTTTGCGCACATCATCTCTGTCCGTTTCAATGGTAATGCTGACAAGCACCCGATCCCCCAATTTTTGAAAGATATCAATATCTCTAGTGACAAGCGGGCTTCTCGTCTGGACAAATAAAAAGTCCGGAGGCATTTCTGCTATCACTTCAAGGAGCCTTCTTGTTCGTAATTCCTTCGCTTCCAGCGGCTGGTAAGGGTCTGTTGAGGATGACATGAAAATCGTCACTTTCCCTTTCTTCTTGGCCCGCTTCAATTCGCCTAAAAATTGGTTTGGCTTTTCATCCTTTATTTCAACCCATGTTCCCCACTCTTTTTTCTTAAACAATGCGACTGGAAGCTTTTGTACATAACAATAATGGCAGCCGTATGAACAGCCGACATACGGATTTAAACTGTACGAATACCCTTGCAAATAGCCGTTTGTTTTCGTTAAAAACGAGTTTGGATTTTTACGGGTAATTTCCATTCATTACATCCTTTCCCGCAGCGAAAAGATTATCTCATTCAATGAAAAAAATTTTGAAAAGAAAAACGGCCTCAAGGTTCACAGACAGCCCGCTTGCAAACCGGCCATTACCGCTTCCGTGAAGATAAGGACAGCTGTTCTCCACAAAAACAAATGGAGGGATAAACACCTCCATTTGTAAAAGGACAACTATTTGCGCTTGTCAATCGTTATCGCATGGATCTTTCTTTTGAACATTCCGTTTCAGGGTCATTATAACTTATAAAGCATGAAATGACCACTTTCTTGCTTCGTTAATCTGAAAGAACAGCATCTTGCACATTTATTTTCTCGTTTATCAATCCTGCCTCTAAAAAAGTATCTGCAAGCTTCTGTTGGGCATCCACCACTTCAGGTGTGATGTCAAATACTCCATATTCTCTTCTTTCCAAAGTTTGCTTCCATACATCTTTCGAAATGCCAGTTTTCTGTGAAAAGTTTTCGGCAGCCCCTTGTTTGTCTGCTTGAATCTCTTTGTGAACCTTCTCTAGTTCACTGATCACTAAATTTCGAAGTTCACGATTTTCTTGAAAATAATCGCGTCTTCCTACAATAAATCCATATTGACGCGGGAGACCTTTTGCATCGGCAATGATTCTAGCACCTCCACTTTCTTCTGCGTCCGCAAGATATGGATCCCAAATCACCCATGCATCCACATTGCCGCGTTCAAAAGCTCCTCTAGCATCTGAAGGCTGTAAATAGACAGGAGTAATATCATTCAAAGTCAGCCCTACACTCTCTAAAGCAGTAAGGAGCAAATAATGTGCGCTTGATCCTTTACCAAAAGCAACCTTCTTCCCTTTTAAATCTTCTATCTTTTGAATAGGTGAATCTTTTGGAACAACAATCGCCCGATATACTTCCGGTTCATAGGCAAGATAGGCTAATTCAGAATCTGAAACGGCTCCTGCAAGTACAGCAGGTGCTCCGCCTACATATCCTACATCAATTTTTCCTGCATTCAACGCCTCTAATAATGGCGGTCCTGATTGAAATTCATGCCATGTGACTTTAACTCCTTTTTCAGCCAAAATTTTTTCTAAGCTGCCTTTTTCCTTTAAGAAAAGCAAAATAGATGATTTTTGATAGCCAATTCTAAGTTCGTCTGGTAATGTCTCCTCTTCCGCTTTGGCATTTGATTTTTCCGCATTGGAAGTCTCATTTGCCTCCTCCTTGCTGCCGCAGCCTGAAATCCAAAGCACTAAAAGGAAAATTAAACTTAAAAACATACTTTTTCTGATAATTTTCATTAGTAAATCCCCCTTTAATAATATATTTATTAAGCTTATTACGTTGATTGCCTTGCATAGACAGCTGGTGTGTTTTCTTCCTCACCCATTACGCGGCGCAAAATCTTTTCGACGAGGGCTGCAAATGCGGCATTACCGCGCTGCCTAGGACGAGGAAATTTAATCGGTGTATCCATCGCAATTTTTCCATCCTCTATCAACACCACTCGATCCGCCATTGCTACCGCTTCTTCCACATCATGTGTAATCAGCAAAGCTGTAAATCCTTGCTCCTTCCATAATCGTTCGATCAAACGCTGCATTTCAATGCGTGTTAAAGCATCTAACGCACCTAATGGTTCATCCAATAACAACAGCCTTGGCTTGCTGGCTAATGCTCTTGCAAGTGCCACCCGTTGTTTTTGTCCTCCTGATAAAACGTGAGGCCATTCTTTTGCCCTGTCGATCAGTCCAACCTGCTTTAGAGCTAACTCCGCTTTAGGTAAATCTTCTTTTTTCATGCCAATCGCTACATTTTGAATTACGCGTTTCCAAGGCAAAAGTCTGGCATCTTGGAACATAATGCGAACCTCCGGATTTAATCCCTTCATCAATTCACTGTTAGCCTTGATCTCACCAGCTGTCGGCTCATCTAATCCGGCAATTAAACGAAGCAGCGTGCTTTTTCCGCAGCCGCTTCGGCCGATGATCGCTACAAACTCGCCAGGCTGCACCTCAAGATCAATTCCGCGCAGAACGTGCTGATTTCCGAAGTGTTTCTCTACACCATTGATTTGCAGATAAGTTCCAAAAGTTGGAGATTCCACATTTATCCCCCCATTCTCTACAAGTTTTGATAATTTGGATTCCAATTTAAGCATTTTCTTTCAAGCCATTTTGCCATTGAATCCGCGATTTTTCCAAATAATGCATATAGAAGAATGCTGAGCAGCACTACATCTGTTTGCATAAATTCTCTCGCATTCATGGCCATATATCCGATACCAGAATCTGCGGAAATTGTTTCAGCAACAATTAACGTCAGCCACATGATCCCCAGTGCATATCGAACTCCGACTAAAATAGACGGGAGGGCGCCGGGCAACACCACTTGCCAAAAGAGAAGCCAGGAACGAAGTCCATATACCCGTCCCATTTCAATCAACCCTTGATCTACTGACCGAATGCCATGAAGTGTATTCACATAAATCGGGAACAACACTCCAGCTGCTACTAAAAATACTTTGGCTTCCTCCCCAATTCCAAACCAAAGGATGACAAGAGGAATCATGGCCAGGTGAGGAATATTCCGCACCATTTGAATCGTTGTATCGAAAATTCTATCTGCGATCGGAAACAGCCCGTTAATAAGGCCGAGAAACAAGCCAATGCTTCCTCCAATCAAAAAACCGATTATGGCTCGTTTAAAGCTGATCAGCAAATGCTGAAACAATTCACCAGAACGAATGAGCTCCACTCCTGCCATCACAACGTCTGACGGCACTGGAAGAATTTTTGTTGAAAGAATCCCTTTAGAGGATAACAATTGCCAAATGATTAAAATCAATATAGGCAAAAGCCATGGGATTAATTGTTTTTTTACTTGATCGGAAAACAACGACTTTTTCATTTTCTGATTCTCTCCATTTCTGCTGGTAAACTGTTGTTGGCAATAATTTCTCCAAATGGTCCAAACGGTTGTGGTTCACTGTTTCTTTGAACATGGCTTATCGGCAAGTGAGGAAACAACAGTTCAGCTGTTCTATATGCTTCCTCTAAATGAGGATAGCCGGATAAAATAAATGTCTCGATGCCGAGATCAGCATATTCCTTCATCCTTTCTGCAATTGTTTCCGGACTGCCGACTAGCGCCGTACCTGCTCCGCCGCGCACAAGACCGATTCCTGACCATAAATTCGGGCTGATTTCAAGCGACTTGCGGTCTCTTTTCACAAGATCTGACATCCTGCGCTGCCCTACTGAATCAAAACGGTCAAAAACCTTTTGTGCCTGAGCGACCGTTTCATCATCCACATATTTGATTAACCGTTCGGCTGCTTGCCATGCTTCTTCATCCGTTTCACGGACGATGATATGCAAGCGAATGCCGAAGCGCACTGTTCTTCCTTGTTCCTCTGCCAGTTTTTTCACCTGATTCAGTTTTTCAGCAACCTGTTTCGGCGGCTCTCCCCATGTTAAATATACATCTGCATGCTTTGCCGCTACTTGCTGGCCAGCCAATGATGAACCGCCGAAAAAGACAGGCGGATATGGTTTTTGCACTGGCGGGAACAAAAGGTTTCCTCCTTCCACCTGCAAGTAACGACCTGTGAAATCGACTTTTTCATTTGCAAGCAGCTTTCGCCAAATTGTCAAAAATTCGTCAGTCACTTCATATCTTTCATCATGTGAATAAAAAATTCCATCACCCTTCAGCTCCACCGGATCACCACCGGTTACAACGTTTACTAGCAATCGTCCATTTGAAATTCTGTCAAATGTCGAGGCCATCCTTGCAGCAGCGGAAGGAGCCATCAACCCCGGCCGAACTGCCACAAGAAACCGTAAGTTTTCCGTAACGGGAATTAAGGCAGAGGCAATAATCCAAGCATCTTCGCAAGATCTTCCAGTTGGAATCAGCACCCCGCTGTAACCAAGGCGATCCGCTGCTTGGGCAATTTGTTTGAAATAAGACAAATCGGTTGTACGTCCTCCAATGGTAGTACCTAAATAATGCCCGTCACCATGTGTTGGAATAAACCAAAAAATGTTCATTTTTCACTCCACCCATTTCGTTTTTAGATTTTCATCTGTCATTCAAGGTTTTAAATGCGCAAAAAGGCCCCTTTCTTAGCATGCTTCTGCTAAGTAGGAGCCTCCAGTTGTCTGGTCGGTTCGCTATTGTTTTCATTTAGTTGTTTGTTTCCTCCAAAGCTGCTTCTTTTACATTGATTTTTTCAGGAATTAATTTTAATTGATGAAAAGTATCTGCTATTACCTGCTGATCATTTAGAACTTGTTCGCTTATTTTCTGAACACCATATGTTCTTCTTTTAGCTGCTTTTTCAAGCGAAGCAACATCAATTCCCAATTCAGGTGACAATAGTTCTGCAACTTCTTTTGGAGCACTTTTAGCCCATTGATCTGTTTTATTGATTTCTTCCAATAACAGATCGATAACCTCTTTATGATTTTCGGCAAACTTTCTGCTCGCTAAATAAAACTCTCTATTTTTCACTAAATCCTTTCCGTCTGCCAAAACTCTGGCGCCTGTCTCCGTTTCAGCAACAGCAAAGAAAGGATCCCAAATGACCCATGCATCCACACTTCCTTGTTCAAAGGCTGCTCTTGCATCTCCCGGTACGAGATATTTAGGTTCAATATCATTTATGGTCAGCCCCGCTTTTTCCAAAGCTTTTACGAGCAAGTAATGGACGTTTGAGCCTTTGTTGAGCGCAACCTTTTTACCTTTTAAATCCTGAACAGTGCGGATGGGTGAATCTTTTGGAACAAGAATAGCTTCTGAAAGAGGGCTTTCTGGCTCATGACCAATATAAACTAAATCAGTGCCTGCCGCTTGTGCAAAGATCGGCGGCGCTTCGCCAGTATGCCCGATATCAATGCTGCCGACATTTAATCCTTCCAAAAGCTGCGGACCTGCCGGAAATTGAATCCATTCGACAGAATATCCGTGACTTTTTAACGCTTTATCCAGCGTTCCTTGTTTCTTTAAGATGTTTAATGTCCCGTATTTTTGATATCCGATTCTAACTACCTTTTCCTCTTTATCTTTTGTTTCTTGAGATTCACCGGCGCTTTTCACATTCTTTTCTTCTCCTGAGCAGCCGGATATAACAGCAAATAAACTAACAATCATGATTAAAAGCAAGGCAAGCAAAGATTTTTGATTTTTTCTCCTCATTTTGCTACCCCCTTTGTCCTTATAAAAACTATTAGTCAAATTTATTTACATTCTTTTTGAAATGCAGGCTTTTCGAGTGATAATGATCTTGGCGACATTATTTATTCATTCTACGGATGGAGAATCTGAAAAAAACTTTATTTTTTCCAAGTCAGCATAAAGAATCTCATCATTTTTCACGTTCAGTTGATTCGCCTGTTCAACACTCAAGTCCACTTCGATCAGATCATTCGTTTTCAATCTTTCCAATTCCAAACGGACAATCGGACCATAAGATTGGATGCGGCGAACCTTTACTTGAATTGATTTTTGATGATCATTATGTCGAGTTATTCGCACTTCATGAGGACGAATATACCCGATCATTTTTTTCGTTTGAATGTTTTCATCAGGTGCAGCAAATAATGCTTCTCCGATATGTAGGCGACCATCGTTCACTTCAGCATGAAAAACGTTAACACGCCCTAGAAACTGATACACGAATTTCGTTTTTGGATGTTGATATACTTCATCCGGTGTTCCGACTTGCTCAATTTGTCCATTATTTAAGATTACCACTTGATCAGCAACCTCTAAGGCCTCTTCTTGGTCATGCGTGACAAAAACAGTTGTTACATGTAATTGCTCATGCAACTGCCGCAACCATCTCCGCAATTCTTGACGCACTTTTGCATCAAGAGCTCCAAACGGCTCATCAAGCAGAAGCACGTTCGGCTCCACTGCTAACGCTCTAGCTAATGCAACTCTCTGCCTCTGTCCGCCTGATAATTGAGCCGGGTAACGGCGATCAAGACCATTTAATTGGACTAAATGAAGCAATTCATTTACTTTTCGTTGGACGTCTTGTTTAGACGGTCTGTCTTTTCGCGGACGCACTTTAAGTCCGAATGCAATATTCTCAAAAACGTTCATATGATGAAATAAAGCGTAATGTTGAAAAACAAAACCGACATTTCTTTCACGGACCGTTTTTGTCGTATAATCATGGTCGCCAAAATAGATGCCTCCGCTATCAGGCATTTCCAATCCGGCAATCATCCGCAGCAACGTAGTTTTCCCTGAACCGGATGGACCTAACAAAGCGGTAATCTTCCCTGACGGTATTGTTAAATTTACTTCTTTTAATGCTTGAAATGAGCCATAATTTTTAGAAATTTGCTTCACATTGATATCCATGATGCACACTCCTTACCCTTTTCCATCAACTACACCCTTCCATTCAAGCACCCCTTTAACAATTAATGTAACGATCGCCAACATAGCTAAAAGGGAAGCGACTGCGAATGCAGCAGTAAATTGGTACTCATTATATAAAATTTCTACATGGAGCGGGATCGTATTTGTCATTCCTCGTATATGCCCTGACACAACAGAAACGGCTCCAAATTCACCCATTGCTCTCGCATTGCACAGGATGACGCCGTATAAAATTCCCCATTTGACGTTTGGAAGCGTCACGAATAAAAATGTTTTCCATCCGCTGGCTCCTAAAGATAAAGCGGCTTCTTCCTGTTCACTCCCCTTTGCCTGCATGACCGGTATTAACTCGCGGGCTACAAACGGAAAAGTTACAAATAAAGTAGCCAAAATTATGCCTGGGACAGCAAAGATTATTTTCAATCCGAGCGAATCTAAAACCGGCGCTAACAAACCTTGTGCACCAAACAATAAAACAAAGCTTAAACCAGCGATAACGGGCGATACAGAAAACGGCAAATCAATAAGCGTGATGAGCCAGGTTTTCCCGGGAAACTGAAACTTTGTGATACACCATGCAGCAGCAATACCAAAAATAAAATTTAATGGCACTACTATTGCTGCGGTCAAAAGTGTAAGACGGATCGCTGATTGAGCATCCGGTTCTGTAACCGAAGCAAAATAAACGTCTAAACCGTTTTTCAAAGCTTCTGTAAAAACAGTAATTAGCGGGATAATGAGAAAAAAACCAACAAATAATAGAGCCGTTCCCGTCAATATAAAACGAATCCACGCAGATTCTGTATGAACACCGACAAGAGGCTGTTTCTTCGTTTTAGTACCCATTTGAGGCATAACATCTCCTTAGTGACTTAATGAATAAAATATTTTCGACTCGTTCTCCATTGCAAATAATTTATAAGAAAAAGCAGGAAAAAAGAGATAATCAATACAATAGCGGCAATCGCTGTTGCCCCCTCATAATCGTACTGTTCCAATTTGGTGACGATCAAAAGAGGGGCGATCTCCGTTTTCATTGGCATGTTGCCGGAAATGAAAACGACTGATCCGTATTCGCCTAACGCCCGCGCAAATGCGAGCGAAAACCCGGTGAACATCGCAGGAACTAGTGATGGCAAAATCACTTTCCAAAACGTTTGCCAACGGTTTGCACCTAAAACAGCTGCCGCTTCTTCGTACTGCTGATCTAAATCATGCAAAATGGGCTGGATAGACCGCACAACAAACGGCAATCCGATAAACGTTAAAGCAATTACGACACCGAGCGGGGTATAAACAGCCTCAATACCGAAGCGGTCCAAATACTGTCCAATAACGCCTGTCGGGGCATAAACAGCTGTTAAAGAAATTCCCGCTACTGCAGTTGGGAGAGCAAACGGCAAATCGATTAATCCGTCGATAATTCTTTTCCCTGGAAAATCATATTTCACTAACACCCAAGTAAGCAAAAGACCAAAAACTAAATTGATGGCAGCGGCAATAAATGAAGAAACAAAAGATAAACGAAGCGAGGCTGCCACCCTGTCAGTTGTGACGATTTGCCAAAATTGCTCCCAGCTGAGTGTTGAGGCTTTTAAAAAGATAACGGACAAGGGGATCAACACTATTAAACTAAGATAAGTTAGCGTAAAGCCCATCGTGAGTCCCCAACCTGGAATAACCCCTTTTCTGTGCTGTTGTTTTGTTTTGGCCACTTCCAATCCTCCATTCATCGGAACAAATCATTATTTCGGCTGATAAATTTGATCGAAAATACCGCCGTCGTCAAAATGTTTTTTCTGAGCCTCTCTCCAGCCCCCAAACAGTTCGTCAACTGTAAAGAGTTCCAATTGCGGGAATGTATCTTTATATTTTTCAGCGACTTTTGGCAATGTTGGACGATAATAATGCTTCGCTGCCAATTCCTGTCCTTCTTCCGTGTACAAATATTTCAAATACTCTTCAGCTACTTCGCGCGTTCCTTTCTTATCAACCACCTTGTCTACAACAGCAACAGGAGGTTCTGCTAAAATGCTTACAGAAGGCACAACAATCTCAAATTGATCCTTTCCTAATTCATTGATGGCTAGAAAAGCTTCATTTTCCCAAGCAAGAAGAACATCACCGATTTTTCTTTCGACAAATGTTGTTGTAGCACCCCTTGCCCCGGAATCTAATACTGGAACATTTTTATATATTTTCGCAACAAATTCTTTTGCCTTCTCTTCATCGCCGCCATATTTTTTCAATGCGTATCCCCATGCAGCTAAATAATTCCAGCGTGCTCCACCCGATGTTTTTGGATTGGGGGTTATAATCGAAACATCAGATCTGACAAGATCGTCCCAATCTTTAATACCTTTCGGATTTCCTTTGCGTACTAGAAACACAATAGTGGACGTGTAAGGAGAACTGTTTTTATCCAATCTTTGTTGCCAATTTTTTTCGATCAATCCAGTATCTGCAATGGCGTCAATATCATAAGCCAGCGCTAACGTTACAACATCAGCCTCCAAACCATCGATAACAGACCGCGCCTGCTTGCCAGAACCGCCATGTGATTGCTTTATCGTAACCTCTTGACCAGTTTTTTCTTTCCAATAGTTTGCGAAAGCTTTATTAAAGTCTTGGTAAAGCTCACGTGTAGGGTCATAAGAAACGTTTAATAACTCGACTGCCTTTTTATCTCCCTCTGAGCTGGAGCTGGCACTTTCATTTTTTGAACCACAAGCACTTAAAACAAGAGCTATACTTGTAATAACAGATAATAGAAAAAATAGTCCTTTTGACTTGCGTTTATTTGTAATATTCATAAAATTCATCTCCCTTTCCGCTATGTTTCGGTGGCGGTGTTATAAATAAAAAAACTTCCTCGATCCGGGAATATTGAAAAGACATAGGGAGTCTTCGGTGGACCGATCGACGACCTCTTTATGATATTGTTTTATATGTTCACTTAGCCCCTTTGTTATGGCCATCCTTTCGTTCTAAAGGATAACGGAATTTTTCCAATTTTTCGATTTGTGTAATTCTTGAGTCATGTACAATAATTTGCACAGATCCGTATTCCAAATCTTCTAGTGAACGTATAATTCTTTCAATCCACTCCTGATCAATTTTCGTTTTTAACAAAGCTCTCCCCTCCAATTCCCGTTGTAATTCTTTTATTCAATAAATCATCTAAAGTTGTTTGTTCAAGAACGCGGGCAATTGTGTCACGTACAACCGTCCAAAGCGGCTTTAATAAACACTTATCTTCCAATGGACACGGCACATAAGCCGTCGTACTGGCACACCCCATTGGAGATAAAGGACCTTCAATTTGCCGGATAACCTCCCCTATGTTAATGTCAGTCGGCGATAAACGGAGCATATAGCCTCCTTGTATACCCCTTTTACTGTGCACATACCCCAATTTTCTTAATTGGAGCAAGATTTGTTCCAAGTATTTGACCGTAACTAGCGTTTGTTTGGCGATTTCATTGATCGGACAGACTTTTCCCTGTTGCTGACCAAGTACAAGCAAAGCACGTAATGCATATTCACCTCTGCTTGAAACCTTCACCAAATGCCCCCTTCCCCTGAAAGTTTACTAGATTAATCTCGACTAAAACGGTAGGGATTTTCACGACAAAAACTTTTTGATAGTTTAAGAAAATAATATTGAGTTACATTTTAATCGTATTAATCCTATATGTCAAGTAAGAATAATAATTTTTTTGTACTTTTTTCCATTATTTTTCCTTGACAAATGAAAAACATTGTAAAACAAGAAGAGTCATCATGCTATTCGGGCAAAAAAATTTTTTTGTGCAATCATTTGATGGAGTTTTTCATGGAAACGGGCTAAAAGCACCACGAATTTTGCATAGTTATTTTGTGAAATATTGAGGTATACAAAAATGCGATTCTAAACGTTTATCACAGTTTTCAAGACATAACATACACTAAAAATAGCTAAATAACTTTTAAGGTAAAGGAATGGAAAGCGATGCCTGCAATTGTTGGTGCTATGAAGGTAAATAGCGTCGGGACGGCCAGTGTCGTTCATGTCGGAGACGTCGTAAACATTTCACCATACAGTGAAGTGAAAACATTCGCAGGGGCCGGTTCCTTCAATACAGGCGACGGTCTTTACGTATTTAATCAAAACAGCATTACGAATACGTTTGACAGTGATCTCGTTGATCAGCCGCAAGTGTTAAACGCTTAGAGGGTGGTTTTATGAATTTTTATATTCAACAATCGATTCACATACAATTTATACGTATCGGAACGATCGCCAATTCATCCGTATTTCAAATCGGCAGCGCCGGAATCATAAAACCGCTGTCGAATTTATACAACACAGGACAATTTACTGAACCGGCTCCCGCTCCATCCGGCCAGGGAAACGGAGTCATTGTGCCTCTCCGTCCACCAAACATTTCATAGTGATTCACCTTTCATTTGGAAAAGAATATAAATATGGTAACGAATGCTGATAAAGGTGGGGAGAACATCATGAATTACACTGTGCAATCATTATTGCAATATATCCTAAAATTGGAACAATATCTCCATTCCCAAAGCAAAAGAATCGACCATCTGGAAAAAGGGTTTCTTTACCTTGAAGAACAAATGGAAGAGATCAAAAACAAACCTTATACAAATATTGAAAAAGTTGAGTACAAATTTGACCAATTGAAAATCGAAACGCTCGAAGGAGTCTTGAATATCGGCTTAAATCCTGCTGATCAGGAAGCAATTGAACAATTTTCCGTAAAAAATGAAGAACTAAACGTCGATGATGTTCATAGCGAATTAAAACAGCAAATATTCGAACAATGCGTTGAAAGCATTCATAGTTATTTACAAGAAGAATGTCCGAAAAAGATTGAAGACTTTGCTAAAAACTATGAATATGAATTAGATGAAACATATAAAGCTATCATCATAGAAGACATTAGAAAACAACTTGAAGGAAGGATTACTTATTATCTACAAAGACTCCGTCTCCATGAGCAAACAGATATAAAAGAAAAAATACAATGGATTGAAGAAAAGGTAAAAAAAGATATTGATCAATCGATCGATCATTTTTTTAAACATTTCCCCAATAAAAAGAAAGGCGACGAATTGTCATGAATTTTACCGTCATCAATAACGGCTTGCGTGTGGGCATGGTGAGAATCATAGGGGTTTCAAGTTCATCAGTTTTTTTAATAGGGGATGCGGATAAAATCTCTCTTTCTTCCATTTTTGATACGCCACCTGAATCATTAATCATCGGTCCATTTGTTCCTTTGTCATTAGACTAATGTATTTGTTAAAAAGATTTGCGAACATAAGAGTGGCGTATATACACTCAGTAGACATCTGTTCCGTATTCCAAATCGGTGACGCGAAAAAAATTACCCCTAAAACGAATGTTCTGGCAGTTCAGCGGGACTATGAAAAATTTAATACAAAGGAAGGGTCGTTTCGCTCCTATCAGCTTTTCCGCGAATCCATTCCTCAGCCTTCCTTTGACGAACAATTTTCCAGCGCATATTCAAACAATTCTCCGAACATATATGTCGATCACGTAAAAATTTTGGGCATCTCATCTTCAAGCATCGTGAACTTTGGATCAGCCGAAGAAATATGCGCGGAAGCACGAATAAAACATATTCGACAATTGTCTAAAAACGTTGATGGCGACGAAAAACAACGGTAATTTCAACAGGACAAAACATATTGATCCCTGAACAATAGATTTTCTCTACGCATGTGATTTATGAGACAACAAGGAAAAGGATGTTCCTCATGCCAGCGATTGTCGGACCGATAAAAATTAATTCCGTTTCAGGAGGAGTTGTGAATTTCGGAGATTCCTTTTATTTATCTCCAAAATCAGCATCAAAATCCATCAGCGGCTCTGGTAGCAGCTGCACAGGCGATTTTCATATTAATAACAACGGTCTCAGCATAACAAACGGAATCGATCCGGACGTAAATGATCAAAACCAGACGGCAAATGCATAGCCACCTGGTTCGTTAAAAAGACTTAGTGAAAAATAACGATTGGATTTATATTATGATCCAGAAACACTATTTGCGAGCAGGACATTCAATTTGTTGTCCTGCTCAATAAAAAAAGCGCATTGTCTTGCATTTCAGATCAAAAGACTCTTTTTAGGAATGTGGATGTCCTCATGATGCACAAATAGAGTGAAACTATGAATCGGTTCAAAGAAGCTGAAAACCTGCATTAGTTTTTTCATGGACTGTTATACAGTTAGAAAGCATTCGCACTCACAACATTAACATACAATACAGTTAATTTCGTAAAGTGATTTTCATCCCGTTGTAAAAGAGGAATTTGATATTTTATAAGACTCGCCTTTTCATAGTCTTATTTTTTTGACGGAAAACTTTTACTCAACCTATTTCAAAACGGGCTAAATTGCAGATGGTACCGTTCTCCTGTTTTTAAGCTTATTTGGAAATGCTGAAACGATTTGTGCATGATGCAGCAGGCGTCACCATCGAACCTGCTTTTTTCGCTTATTTGGAGAATGCTGAAGCAGCATACATCTTGTCAAAACGATGAAAAACGGTTAAAAAAGTACGGATGAGCACAGCAATCAAAACATGCTAAGATTAGTAGGGGTTGTCTTAGAAAGTCAAAATCCATTGAAAACGAAACATCATAAACATTTGATATATCAACATTTCTAAAACATTAACGGGGCGTCTATAAGCCGGAAAATCGACTTATTAGACAGCCCCGTCACGTTGAGCGGTTAAGATCCTTTAGAGAATGTAATACTTGCTGTTAACTGGTAACGGCATACTAGGTAAGAAATATCCTTGCTTCATGTAATTAAATCGTTTCGATTCGCACGGTCGTTCCATTTCCGGAAGGTTCAGCTGGCTCAATGATCAGCCGCTTAGGCAATCGTTCCCTTAGCTCCTGCACGTGACTGATTACGCCAACGGATAAATTTTGCGATTGCAGTTTTTCCAAAGCCGATACAACCGTATCGAGAAGCTCTGCATCAAGCGTTCCAAACCCTTCATCAAGGAAAAAAAACTGAAGCGGATATTTTCCGCGAAGCTGAATTTGGGTGGACAACGACAAAGCTAAGGCTAAAGAAGTTAAAAATGTTTCTCCGCCAGATAATGTCGAAACAGGTCGTTTTACTCCGCCATTTGCATCGTCACGCATGATAAAACCGCCTTCTGAATCGACTTCAATCGCATATCTTTGTCTTGTCAATTCCCCAAGCCGCTGTGAAGCATCAAAGCTTATTTGTTGAAGCTGTTCCTCAGCCATGTATTCGACAAAACTATTCCCTTTCAGGACGGCTTGAAGTTTTTCTAACCGATTAAGAAGAAGCTGCAACTCTTCTTTCTCTTTTTCTATTTCCACATATCGTTCATGTTTTTCCTTTAACAGCTGCAAATGCTTTGCCGCCGCGCCTCTTTGTTCCATTGCTTCGTTTACTTGCTTTCTAGCTTCTTCTAAGCATTTTTTCGTTTCTTCCCATGTTTCCTGCTTAAGAACAGTTCCGCCTAATTTTTCTTCCAGACGTTCAATTGCAGATGCTACATGCTCCATTTCTTTTTTATATTGATCTAGACTCGTTTGCATAGCCAGTTTTTCTTCTTCCTGCAAAACGGAATTTCTCACTTCATGCACATTTGCAAAAGGAGTCTGCTGTTTTCGGTCGTTCCAATTTTTTTCCGCTTTTTCAAGCTTGCTTATACAGCTTGCCAATTGCTGTTTGGCGGTATGGAGCTGACTTTCAGCTTTTTGATATTCATTTGCCGTTTTTTGAAAAATATCATAAGCTGCTTGTTCATCCCTTTTTAGCTGTTCAAGGGCAAGATCGATCCTCTTAAGTTCTGTTAAAAGGTTTTCCTTTGCAGCTCTTTGCGCTGTGAGCCTTTTCTGTTTATCGGCTATCAGTTCTGCCTGCCTGTCCATTTCTCCTTTTTTGGCAGCTAATTGAGTGGAAAGATTGAGTATTTCTTCCCTTAACCGCTCGATTTCCTGTTCTTTTTCTTGAATAAAGCTGACGCTTTTTTCAATTCGTTCGTGCAGCTGTTCAACGAGCGAGTCTTTTTTACTAATTTCCTTTACATACATCTCGATTTGATCCATATCGAGATCAGCAAACTCTAAATCCCACTTTCTTTTTTCTTCTTCCAGCTGCTCTATTACATTTTGCAATTGTAGCATGATTTCGGATAAGTCTTTTTCCCCAGCATCCAGCAACGGTTCTATTTGTGCTGTAATATGGTTGACTTCACGAATGTCTGCTATTGTTTTTCTTATTGCGTCTTTTATTTCTAAGTAATCTTGGTTCAAAGCTTTCCATTCGATTTTAAATTTGTCATATGCCAAAAGATCATGAGGCTTATCGTCCATCGTAATGATCGGCTCTTCGTTAGCCGACGCTATTTCTTTCACTCCGGCAAGGAATGACTGTTCCGCTTGTAAATCTTCAGACAGCTCCTGCAGCTTTTGCTTCAGCGAGGAATACAGCTGTTCGGTTTGATCACATTCTTTGAAAATTCGTTCTAGCTGCTGCGTTGTTTCTTCTAATTTTTTTAAACGTTCAATCGAAAAATGTCTGTTCGGGGCCGGATGATGTGTGGAGCCGCAGACAGGGCAAGGTTCCCCCTCCGTCAACTGCTCGGAAATCAAAGCTGCCGCCTGATTTGTTCTTTCTTCTTCAAGCTGACTTTTTGCAGCCTGTAAATCATCCTTTACTTTTTCTTTAAAAAATTCATGCTCCCGCATTTGGCTGCATAAACGATCATAAACTTTTTGTAATTGATTGAAATTACCTGCCAGGCGTTCGTTTAATTCACTCTTTTTGCGGGCGGACTCGTCAGCCTTTTCCCGCCATTCGTTAAGCTGGTCTTCTTTCTTTTGCTTTTTGCTTTTTAATTCATATTCGTCTTTCATAAGCTGCATGATTTTCAGCTTCTGTTGATATGCTTTTTGGATTTTTTCCCGGAATTCTCTTGAAACTGTTTCTTCTTTCGCCTGCTGTTTTAAAGCCTGCTGCTTCTCTAACGCCCTATTTAATAATTCGCTCGTCTTTCTCTCTGTATGCTGTTTTTCATGCAGCCTCGTTTTCAATGCTTCATAGTCTTCTTTCAGCTTTGCAAACGATGCTTCATCCTCTTTGATTTCTGCATCCAATGAGATAAGCTGTTTCAATAGTTCACGTTTTGTTAAAAGCTCCGGCTCTTCAACAGCTTTTTTGGCACGAATCGCTTCAAAAGCTTCCTTTTTTTCTTTATAAAGGCTTGCTAGCTTTTTCTCTTCCTGCTGCCAATGCTCTGTTTCTTTTTCAAAACGGTCCTTTTCCGCTAAATGCTCGAGCACTGCTTCCGCATATGGTTTCAGCATCTCCGCTTGCTCCGCTTTTTTCAGCTTTTCTTCGATTTCTTGAAACCGCTCCTTTTCTTGCTCAAGCTCCTGTCGTTTTTTCTCATAAGTCGTTTTTTCCGTCTGCAAATTCCAGATTGTCTGAATCCGCTCAAATTCCTTTGCTGCCTCATCCAGCTGCTTTTCCCGTTCTTTCAGCACTGTATCACAGCGTATAAACGTTTTTTCAGCCTCTAAAACGGCTCCTTTCGAGGCATCGCCAAGACCTGCTTGTTCCGCTGACAATTCAGCGAATTGCTGTCTTGATTCCAAAAGACGTTTTTTCAGCTTTTTATTTAATTGGTCGCCGAATCGTTCCAAATTGAACAATCGTTCAAACATTTTCCTTCTTTCCGAGCCTTTTAAAGAAAGAAATTCAGCAAACTTCCCTTGCGGAAGGACAACAGCGCGGGTAAAATCCTCTATCGTCAGCCCTAAAAGCTCGTAAATCTTGTCATTTACATCATTTGTTTTATCTGCCAAAACGACCGTTTCTTCTCCTATTTCGAGAAGCCGGCACAGCCTTGTGTTGATCCTGACATTATCCACCCGCTTAAATGTTCGTTCAACAGTGTATCTTTTTTTTGATCGGCCATCTTCAAGCTCAAATGTAAAACTGACATATAATTGATCTTCCGCATGATTCATTATCCCTTGCGTATTATTGGCCGCTCGCTCTACTTTTCCATAAAGCGCTAACGTAATGGCATCCAATATCGTTGATTTTCCACTGCCAGTCGGACCAAATATTCCGAAGACACCGCCGTCGCATAGTGTTTCAAAATCGACCGTCTGCATCTTTCGATAGCTATTCAGTCCAGCTAAAGAAAGTTTTATCGGCTTCATGACTGTGCTCCTTCCTCTTTTAAGTCTTCAGAGAGCAATGTCATAAACAGTTCAATGAGCTCTGTCTCCGGCTCGGCGCCGCCAGTTTGTTTTTTGTAAAAACGTTTAAACATTTCATCAATCGGGAGATTTTCTCTTCTTTCTTGTTGGATCTTTTCGGCTTCTTTTTCAAAAATCGGCCGGATGTGAATAAAGCCGTCGTGCCATTTTCTCAACCGATGAATTTCTTCTAATGAAAGGCTGTCGGTCAAAAAAATTTCAAGATCAATCCATGCGTTTTTGTCTCTTCCTTCTTCAAGCCACTGGTGAACTTGAAGAAGACCGCCAGTTGCTTTCCATTTCACAAGCGGTTTTCCGCTCGACAAATAAATTTCGGAAACAACCGCGTTCTCGCCGGGTTTTGCATCGATCACTGTGACAGACTTCGTATAACCTGCCTCAGAAAAGCTATAGGCAAGCGGCGATCCGGAATATCTTGCCGGCACATTGGACTTTTTAACATTTTGCGGCCGGTGAAGATGCCCCAATGCGACATATTGCGCTTTTTCCGGGAGGCTTGTGGCTCGAACTGTATACGCTCCGCCGACTTCAATCGGTCTCTCCGAATCTGTCGTGCTGCCTCCGGCTACATAAAGATGGCTCATGGCAATATTCACCGTATGAGGTTCAAACTCTCTGCTCATCATTGCAAACAAGCCGCGAATTTTTTCATCGTAATGCTCTCTCAATAAGAGTTCATCATATTCGTTTGAAAGCAGTTCATTCAGCCTTGCTTCCGACGGATAAGCAAGCGCCGCCAGCTTCATTGTTTCATTTGTCCGCGGAACTTCAACCGTTAAAACATCGCCTCTCGGGTAGCCGATCAACTCGATCGCCTGCTCCTTTGCCAGCGGAGCTGCTGCTTGCAATCGTTCCGGACTGTCATGATTTCCGGAAATGATGATAACACGTCTTTTTCCTCTATCAGAAAGTCTTGAAATACTTTCATAAAACAGCTTTTCTGCTCCTGCCGGAGGATTCACCGTATCAAAAACGTCTCCTGCCATCAAAATGACATCAATTTTCTCCTTTACAACAATTTCATACAGTTCATCAAGAAACTGTGCCTGCTCTTTTAGCCTGCTCCGACCTTCAAGCGTTTTTCCGAGATGCCAATCCGCCGTATGCAAGATTCTCAATTGCCTCACCTCTAAAATAGTCTGCAAATCTATAATTTTATGATGAGCCCTGCATCAAAAAAGAATAAATACCGATCATCGACTCGTCTTTTTAAGATTGACTCTACCGCCTTTGCATACAAGTCAATTTGAATTTCATATCGAGAAGCAAGCACCTGTTTTGCCTTTTCAATGGATGGAAAACGATCCTTTACCGCATCCGTTTTGTAATCTAACAGAACGAGCCCATCGTCATCTTCAAAAAGGCAGTCGATCACACCTTGAACGATGACCGTTTCAGTATTGAGAGAACTTCCTTTTTCGTAAATTTCGTTCGCCGGCACTGCCAAATTGAAAGGGATCTCGCGAAAAATTTTTTTTGCGCCTTTTAGGCGTCTACCCAGCGGTGATTCAAAAAATTGCACAATTCCTTCTACATTGACCGCTTCCACCTGCTCCTCCGTTAATATTTCTTTTTTCACGAGAGAATGCACGGTTTGTCGAATCGTTTGTTCCGTCAAGTCTTCACCCAATGGCAAATGCTGCATCACTGTGTGCATGGCCGTTCCTTTTTCTGCTGCTGTAAGAGATTTTGCCTGCATAAATTTCGGACGCTTGTACGAGGAATTCCCTTGTATTTTCTTCTTTATGGAAATGTCGCTGTATTCATCTGAAAATTGAAGTCTTCTTTTGATTTCCGTCACCGATTGCTTCGACCGGAGAGAGGCTGCATCTGAAAAAGGATAGCTCCAGGACAACTGACTTTGCACTTGGTTGGCGAAACTACTTGTTGACTGAACAGGAACGAAATTTCTCAAAGCGTCCATTTTTTCATCCATCATAACCGCTGCCTGCTCATTTTGCTCTTTTAATTTTTCTTCAGGAATCACATCAATTTGCAATTTCACCGGATAAGAGAAGATTTCATCCGCTGCTTCTCTTTCTTCTTCTCGTAAAATTGCCGCATCTTTATGACGGATGACAGCAGGACCGATCCAATCTAAATAACATACTGCCTTTAAACGATCGTAATCTGGAAGCAGCCATTCGCGGTGAGTGAATGATTGCTCCCATTCTTTAAACTTTTTTTCTCCGTCTTTCACTGTGCCAATTAAAAACAGCTTTTCCTTTGCTCTAGTCAAAGCCACATACAATACCCTAAGCTCTTCCGAAAGCATTTCCATTCTCAATTTCTTTTTTACAGCTATATAAGGAAGAGTAGGATACACAATCCGCTTTTTTTCATCGATAAACAGCGAGGCAAACCCTAATTCTTTATCGAGCAAATATTTTTTGGTCAAATCTTTCATATTAAATCGTTTAGATAAACCTGCACAGAAAACAATCGGAAATTCAAGCCCCTTGCTTGAATGAATCGTCATAATTCGGACAACATCTTCCTGCTCTCCTAAAGCTCTTGCTGCTCCTAAATCATCGCCCCGTTCCTGCATTCTTTCAATAAACCTCAGGAATCGGAACAATCCCCGAAAGGACGTTTCCTCATATTGCCTTGCTCTGTCATATAATGCCCTTAAATTGGCCTGCCGCTGCTTTCCGCCGGGCATTCCGCCTGCAAAATCAAAAAAGCGGGTATCACGGTACAATTGCCAAATTAAATTCGAAACGGAGCTTTTTCTCGCCAAGTTCCGCCATTGATTGAGCCGGCTGACAAATTCGCTTACTTTTTGATAAAGCTCGCTATGATGGGCTTTTTCTTGCTGCAAAAATGATTCAAGTGCATCGAAATACGCACCGTTTTTCTTATAAAGACGGATGATGGCAAGTTCATTTCCGCTTAAGCCGACAATCGGCGAACGCAGCACAGAAGCGAGCGGAATATCTTGATAAGGATTGTCGATAATTTTTAAAAGCGAAAGCATAATGGCCACTTCTGTTGCTTCAAAATATCCTGTTGATAAATTCGCATACACCGGAATACCTTGCTGCTTAAACTCTTCCATGATTTGCGGCGCCCAAGGCATCGAACGAAGCAGGATCACAATATCTCTGTATGTGACAGGTCTCGTACGATCAAGCTTTCGGTCGTAAACAGGAAAGCCTTCCTGAATAAGCTCTTTTATTTTTTTCGCCATAAGGCGGGCTTCAAGCTGCACCGTTTCCAATTCTTCTTCATCAAATTCAATCATTATTTCTTCTTTTTCTGCTAATTCCTCCTTCCGGCGGTCTATTAGGAGGAGCTCTGTATTCATTCTACTGTTCTCTGGATAACGTGCGCCAAGCTTCAATTCTGCTGCCTCATCATAAACGACTTCGCCTACAGTCTCTCCCATCAATTGTTTGAAAAGAAAATTTGTGGCGTCCAAAACTTCTTTTCGGCTGCGGAAATTTTTAGCTAAATCGATGCGCAAGCCGGAATTCGTTCCGCTGGAGGTAAACCGTTTATATTTCGCCAAAAACAATAACGGTTCAGCCAGCCGGAAACGATAAATGGATTGTTTTACATCGCCGACCATAAATAGATTTCCTTCCGATTCATGATCTTTTGACACCAGCTTTAAAATCGCTTCCTGCACCAAGTTGGTATCTTGGTATTCATCCACTAATACTTCTTGAAATTGTCGTTTAAAAAACAAAGCAGCATCACTCGGAACAACATTTCCTTTCTCATCTTTTTCTGTTAATATTTGTAAACAATAATGCTCAAGATCCGAAAAATCGACAATTCCTTTTTCTTTTTTCATTGCTTCCAGCCGAACAGCAAATTTTTTCACCAAGTCGGCTAAACAAATCATTGTGCGCTTCATTTTTTTCAAATCGAGCAGCTGGTTTTGAATATCCCTGGAGAAAAGCTCATTTTTTAATTTCTCTATTTCCTTTGTTGCTTTCTTTCTCATTTCCGTCACTTCATCAATGAGCTCTTTTCGATATTCTTCTCCCCTGCATGCCTTGGCGCGTGTCGGTTGAAAAGCTCTCATTTGCTCGGCAAGCTCCTGCCACGATGAAGCGTTTATAATGTTTTCCACCTGTTTCATGTCATCGAGTAAATTTTCAGCCCTTGGAGAGGGGCCACCCGGCAATTTCGTAATGTCGAGAGCTCTCGCTAACAAATCCTTGATTCCGGAAAGCTGTATCGCTATATCCTTCCGTAAATATTGAAAAAACGGCAAGTCCTCGTATGATTCAGCTTGTTCTATGTCATACATTTGCACCATTTCATCAAGCCATTTTTCCGGGAAAGGATTAGATCTAGCAAATTCATAAATGGATCTAATAATTTTTTTGATTTCATCATCTGAGCGATCGCCTGTATATTTGTCAACTAATTCGAAAAATAGTTCATTATGCTCCATTCCATATTCTTCTTCTAACAATTCATCCATGCAATCTTCCATTAACAGTTCCATTTCTGTTTCGTCCGCTATTCGAAAACCGGGATCAATATCAATTTTGTAATAAAATTTGCGAACGACTTGCAGGCAAAAAGAATGCAATGTTGATATTTGCGCTTTATTTAAAAGGGTTAATTGGCGGCGCAAATGGAGGGAAGAAGGCTGGTTTCGCAAAGCCTTTGCCAGCGCTTCGCCAATTCTGCTGCGCATTTCTGCAGCCGCAGCGTTTGTAAATGTTACGATTAACAGTCGGTCCACATCTACAGGATGCTGATTGTCGGTCAGCTTGCGAATAATCCGCTCAACTAGAACGGCTGTTTTCCCTGATCCGGCAGCGGCCGCCACTAATATATCTTGTCCGTCGGCGACAATCGCTTTCCATTGTTCATCGGTCCATTGGCCTTTTTCTAACTTTTTCAGCTCATTCTTCATCTGAATCCACCTTCTCCCTTACCTTTTGCAGCACTTCTTCCCCTTTTAAGCTTTTCAATATGCGAAAACGGTTCGTTTCAATCGATTCATCAAATTGACAGACAGATTTAAAGGAACAAAAGGTGCAAGGCGTTTTCTCTTTCATTTTATATGGCGCAATGGAAATATTTCCGTCTGTTATTTCCGTACCGATCCGCTTAAATTCGCGCCGGATATACGAGCGTAATGCATGAAATTCATCCTCGCTGGCGATTTGAGAATTTGCATAAAATTCCCCGGTTTTCTTTATGCCGGCTTGAACGATTTTGGAATAGCCGCTTTCCAATTTTTGATCCATTAACCGCACCGTTTCTTCGTCTCCAAGCAGCAAGCCTTTCATTTTAAATTTCTTCAAAATTTCTTCTTCTATTTCATCATCCGTTAATAAATCTGGGGACTGTATGAACGGATCATGAATATGGAAATACAGCACCCCTGCTGGAGTCGCTTCTACGCCAAGCCAAGATTGAGAATTGGAAATAACAACATCCAAGTAAGTGAGCATCTGCAGCGCAATGCCGTAATACACTTCTGCCAAATTTAATGTTTTGTCGCTCGATTTAAAATCGACGATGCGAAGCAAAAGACCTTTCGAACTTTCCGCTTTATCCACTCGGTCTATCCTTCCGACGACCTCCAACGTACATCCGTTTTCAAGCTTAAATCGGAACGGGGGGAGCTTGCTTTTTTCATCAAATGATATTTCTAAACCAATTGGGACAAAACCGCTTGCTTTTGCATGTTCGCTTAAAACCTTTGATGCGCGGGCAACAATATTTTGAAGCTTGCGTTTAATATAATAGTGGCGGTTTGTGCTCATTAAAATTTCTTTTTGCAGCTTCGGCGCCAGCTGTTCGACTGCATCATGAGCAAGTCTTTCGCAATTCTCCTTTGTTAATTCGCGCCATTCTACTTTCATGCTTTGAAGCCGGTCTGCCATCAGCTTTAATGCCGCATGGAACAATTGGCCGATATCCGGCGCTTCCAATCTGTAATACTCCCGTTCTTTTAACTTTAAGCCGTGAGAAGCAAAGTGGGCAAAAGGACATGCCCGAAACCGCTCCATCCTTGAAACGCTTCCTTGTATTTTCCGTCCATATAATTTTCTGCTTACCTCTTCGGATAAAGGTCTTTCTGTATTTGAATAAAACAGGCTGGCAATCGCCTTTTTCGCTTTGCTGCTCCATTCTTGATCATATACAAAGTAATTGTAAACATCCCACCACAGCTCATGGAGAGGATACTGCTTTTTCCAATTTTGCAATTTTGAAGTTAAAACAGACAAAGAAACATTCGGACTGACAATAAAAGAAAGCTGTTCTTCCGCCTCCTCACTTTCCGGTTCATTAAGAGAGATCATTTCCTTAGCATCTGGAAATATTTCTTTTAACCGTTTGACAATAATAGACGGCATGAGCGCTTTTCCTTCTTCATCCGCCAAAGAATACGATAAATACAGCTTTTGCTTAGCAGACGCGAGCGCTAAATAAATCAAAAAATTTTCATCCAGCAATTTTCTTCGAGCTGTCGGCGCAAGCTTCACTCCATTATGATATAGAAGCTCTCTTTCATCATCTGTTAAAACTCCGTCTTCCACCGGTTTTGCTGGAAGCACTCCGTCATTTGCTCCTGCAATAAATGCCATCTTAATGCCATATAAACGTGACCGGTCAAGTGTTGCGACAATCACTTGGTCAATGGCCGGCGGAACGAGAGAAAATTTCATCGATTCCATTCCGGTTTCGACCATTTCCCTAAACAAATGAATGGAAATTTCCTGATCGCCCATAATTTCTACAAATTCATCCAATAGCTCTATCACAGCATTCCAAACTTGATCATGCTCCCTTGCTTCAATCAAGTTCCCTCCATTTTCCGCATCTAGACGAAGAAGCTCCAGCTTATCAGGCACTTTTGTTTGTTCTAAATACATATATAGCGCTTCGGCCATATCCCTGCCGGTTTTGGCGCGTTTCATCTTATTTTCCAATGCCTGCAGAGGCTCCACAATCAGCTTCCGTAATTGATTGATCCGTTTTTCTATTTCCTCTTCTTCATCTGTCTTTTTGTCGTTGTCATAGAATGAATGGTACTTCCTGTACGTCCAGCCGGCTTGATCCGTCCATTTTTTCCCTTGAATACCGTAGGCAAGCACATAATTTTCCAATTGATCCATTTCTTTTCTCATTTCGGCTTTATCGGCATCTAGCGGGTAAAGAAATTCTGTTTTAATCGTTCTGAAAACAGCTTCATACCGCCAGTTTCCGGTTATGACTTCCAAGCTCGAGCGGATAAATTCGATCAGCGGATGATATGTCATTGAGCTTTTTTCATCTATAAAAAAAGGAATCTCGTAATCTTGAAACAATTGCTCCAGCAAATCTCTGTAATCGGACATGTTTCTAATAAGCAGTGCAATCTCCCGAAATCGCACTCCCTCATCCCGAACGAGGCGGATAATTTCTCTAGCAATCCCTTCAATTTCGGCGCGTCTATTCACCGCTTGCATAAATACAATCGCGCTGTCTCCGTGAAAAGGTTCGGGAGTATGGGAAGAGTACATTTTTTCTAGATGAACAAGTGACGGCTCTTCAATAAAACGTTTCCGGTCAGTCATATATGCTACTTCATCAATGGAAATATTATTTCGTTCAGCCATTTTTTTCAGCAAAGAAAAGGTTTCAGCCGTCATGTAAAATAAATGAAGCTCGTCGGCAACGGCCTCTTCAGGCGGTTTATCCAATGTGAGAGCAATTGTTATAGAAGAAGCTGTTTTCATCATCGATTCGACTACTTGCAATTCTTGAGGCGTAAAATTGTGAAAGCCGTCGATATAAATTTCCGCTCCGTCCATGTAGCTTGATTCATAAATCTTCTCTGAAAGAAGCTGCAAATAATCCTCTGAATCTATGTATTTATCAGCAAATAATTTTTCCACGGAACGATAGATGCCCGCCAAATCTTTCAATTTATCGGAAAGAATCCGCTCTCTATGATCATGGCTTTCCGCTAATTTTTTTACTTGATCATCCAGCATATCTGGACTGATGATATATCTTTTCATTTCTGTAATCATCTGTTCGATATGCTCAATAAAGCCTTTTTTTTCACTTGCTTTGGAAAACACTTTAAATTCGTGCTTTTTTTCTTCGATGATTTTTCGAAGAAACATGTTCATGCCTGTTTGGGAAATAAAGGTACGGCTGATGCCTCCTTCCTCCTGCAGCACCCTCCACGCCAAACGGTTGAAGCTCAATACTTGCGCTCTAATGATTCCTCCTAATTCCGGAGTTTTCATCAGTTCATATTCCATTTGAAAAGTCATTTGATCTGGAACAAGAAACAAAATAGGTTTTCCATTATACGGATCTTCTTTTAATTTTTCCCTAATTTCGTTTAAGATTGCCGTCGTTTTTCCTGTGCCGGATGAACCGACCAAAAACTTAATACCCATGAAATCTCCCCCCTTCAGAAGGCATCCAAACGGAAAATGGGACAATTTTCTTGTCCCATTCTGATTTCGTGTTTATGAATACATTTATTTTACTGTAAATGGTTTTGAAAATCCATTGATTCGGACAATCCGAATTTCCAACTAATAGGAATCATCGTTTACGGTTTTACCTCTCCGATCACATTTTTTGCATGAACAAAGCCAAAATGCCGGCTGTCCCTGCTGTTTAACCGATTGTCGCCAATGACAAAAATACATTTTTCCGGCACCGCTTCTTTTCCAGTTATTTCTTTTAATGTAAAATTCCCTGTGATCGGATTTCCATATACTTTTTCTTTATTTTTCTTTAAAAATGGTTCCGGTACATATTTCCCATTCACATATAATTTGTCGTTTCGATATTCAATTTTTTCTCCTGGAAGGCCGATGACCCTTTTAACCAAAACTTGCTTTTCGCCAGGCATCTGAAACACGACAATGTCAAACCGTTCAATTTTATTAAACCGATTCGTCAATTTATTTATATAAAAATGATGGCCTTCTTTTAAGGTGGGCTGCATCGATACGCCATCAACAGTGTACGCGGCAAACGCAATATTTTTAATTAAAACGGTTGATAAAAGAGCTGAAGTGACGATTCCCGCAATAACTCGTTTTTTCCTCACGGCTCTTCACCTACTTTTTATCTTTTCGTTTAATTAACGAAACATTTAAACGCTGCTCAATCCTTTTTCCGATAAACCACATGAGCGCCATCACAACAAACACAATGATCAACCGGACGGGCTCTTCAATCAGCTCCCGTAAATCATACCCTGATAAGCTAAGCATAAAAATCATCACGAGCTTCCCTGATAAAACAGCGAGCGCAAACTGCCACACATTGATTTTGGAAAGACCGGCTACTACATTTACAAGCGCAGAAGGCGTAAAAGGGAAACAGAGCATTAAAAATAAAGGAGCAAAGCCGTGCCGTTCGACCCAGTTCATCATTCGTCTTACTTTTTCATGTCTGCTTAAAAAATTTAAAAAACGCTTCCGGCCAAACTTTCGCACTAAAAAAAACACGAGCAATGCGCCTGCCGATGAACCGATCCACGAGTACAAAAAGCCGAACCAAAGTCCAAATGAATTAGCGTTCGCAATTACAAACAGAATAAGAGGCAAGAACGGAAAAAAAGCCTCAAGCATCGGAAGCAGAATCCCTGGAAGAGGTCCGAGCGCTCGGTATTCTTTAAAGAATCGTTCAACATCTTCTAATGTAATGGAATCGAAAAATGCAATGACATCCATATCTTAACTCCTTACTTCAACATCTCCTTTTATTTTACACCTTTTGAGCATAAGTTGAAAAATTTTGCCGAAAAAAATTAATTGAAATGATTTATTTTCCTGTTTTATAATAAAAATAGAACATATGTTCCATTTGAAGCGAGGTATTCCCTATGTCGAAAATACCAACCGACATTCGCCATTTGATTGAACAGTCGATCTACTTACCGATGACTGCTACGGTGCTGAACAAAGACATGAATGTCGTAAAAAAAAGTCCATTCAAGCTGAAAGATCCTTATTTGCATCTAATTGAAGAGGCGTTAAAGCTTGTACAAAAAGATTTGGCAGAGGTTCGCAAAGAATTGCGCAGACAAAAGGTGAAAGTTTTAAAAGCCAAACAGGATGAAGCATTCACAACGTACACTTTCTACTATAACGGCTACGAAGAACACCACAGCTACTTCAACCCAAGAATCCGAAATAAAGTAAATGAACTGATTGAACATTATTTGTTTAAAACTGAAAAAAAATCTGGCATTCCAACCTCTTAGACTTTTTATCTTAAAAGAAAGACAACGGCCAAACCGTTCGCTACAGAAGATGAGGGAACAGGACTATTTGTTTCGCCCGTTGAATGCCTGTCCCCTTATAACAGAAAAAATGAAATCTCCCCCATTTTCTAACACGGAAAAAAGCACGCAAATTGACAGCTTGCGTGCCGGAAGATAAAGCTTATCCATCTTCTTTTCTGAATTCGCGAACGAGCTGTTCATAAATATATGCATGCTGCTCCTTCGGAAAAAGGATTGTGTTCATGCGACGCTGCTCCTGCTCAATTCTTGAAGAGATAATCGTTCGAAGATGTGCCGTTTTATAAAATTGATGGGAAAAAGAAGATGGAGATATGTCAGCAACTATTTTCTGACCGTTACGGAATATGACTTCCGTACAATTCGAATCTGTTTTCATAAAGCGGGAAATGTGGGAATGGGAAAACCAGGCGCACTGATGCCTTGCGGGTGAATGAGTAGGAAAAAAATAAAGGGAATTGGCAGGATCAATGACAATCGGAAGCTTTTTTGTTATGCCAAGCAGCCCTTTTGATCCTTCAACTCTTCCTTTAAAGCTTGAACCATAATAACGGCAGCTTTGATCAATAACATAAACAGGTCGAATAGGTACTATGCGCTCTCCGCTAGTTTCCAAAATTTTAGCGTACAAGTGATGTTCTTTTCTAAAAGGCAAAATTGCCATTGTTTCCCCATTTACAATACATTTTTCTGCCTCAAACTGCTTCGTACTCACTAGAATTCTTACCTCCTAATTTTTTCTATATAATAGTTCTTTTTTACTGATTCAAATCTATCATAAAAATTCCAAAATTTCTATATTTTTTTAAAATTTTTAAATACAAAGCATTAGATCAAGGCAAGATGTTATTGTTAATATAATTTTTCTAAAAATTACAAATTATAAGTTGATTTTTCCTTCCGAAATCCATATAATATAAAAAAGGCATCAGAGGTGATGGGTTATGGAAAACCGGAAATCTTATTCCGAACTGATGAAGACCCGTTCTGTGAAGGAAAATCCAGAAAACTTCATGATGGATGTATACATCCAAATGATTCTGGACGAAGCATGGTTCAATCATCGAAAAAAAATGCTGGAAGACAAAATTAATGATGCTCTGGACCGAAAAGATAGAGAAAAATTTATGGAGCTATCCAAAGAATATGCGAAATGGGTGCGTTAAATGATAAAAAAAAGCCAATCCCAGAGGATTGGCTCAATCTATGTGAAGGTAATGATTATGGCCAGTCAATTAAGTTGTGGTAAATTGTTCAGCTTCCGTAGACCCTTTTAAAGCGGTTGTAGAAGAAGTACCTCCAGTAATCACTTGGGCAACCTCATCAAAATAACCAGTTCCAACCTCCCTCTGATGCCGTGTTGCTGTATAACCATACTGTTCGCTTCTAAATTCGGCTTGCTGAAGTTCAGAGTAGGCAGCCATTCCATGATCTTTATACTTGCGTGCAAGTTCAAACATGCTGTAATTCAATGCATGGAATCCAGCTAAAGTAACGAATTGGAACTTGTAGCCGTAAGAAGCAATTTCCTTTTGGAAGCGTGCGATAGTATCGTCATCAAGCTTTTTCTTCCAGTTAAAGGAAGGTGAGCAGTTATATGCCAATAACTTGCCTGGGAATTCTTTATGAATAGCCTCAGCAAACTTCCGTGCTTCTTCCAAATTAGGTTCAGATGTTTCACACCAAATCATGTCTGCGTATGGCGCATATGCCAAACCTCTAGCAATCGCTTGATCAAGACCAGCGCGAGTGCGGAAAAATCCTTCCTGTGTCCGTTCCCCAGTAATAAACTCTTTATCCCTGTCATCGATGTCGCTTGTGATCAAATCAGCCGCATTGGCGTCAGTGCGAGCAATGATAACAGTCGGAACATTCATCACATCAGCAGCCAGTCTTGCAGCAATCAAATTGCGAATAGCTGTTTGTGTCGGGAGCAAAACTTTTCCGCCTAAATGGCCGCATTTTTTCTCAGAAGACAATTGATCCTCGAAGTGAACAGCAGCTGCTCCTGCTTCAATCATCGCCTTCATCAATTCAAAAACGTTCAACTGACCGCCAAATCCAGCTTCAGCATCCGCAACAATTGGAATGAACCAATCAATTGAATGATCCCCTTCCATATGATGGATCTGATCTGCCCGCTGCAAAGCTTGATTAATCCGCTTTACGACATGCGGCACACTGTTAGCAGGATACAAGCTTTGATCCGGATACATTTGCCCCGCAAGATTAGCATCTGCTGCCACTTGCCAGCCGCTTAAGTAAATTGCTTTTAATCCGGCTTTTACTTGTTGGACAGCTTGATTTCCTGTCAAAGCTCCGAGGGCATTTACGTATTCCTCAGTTTTCATTAAATTCCAAAATTTTTCTGCTCCTCTTCTGGCAAGAGTATATTCGATTTCAATGGAACCTCTAAGCTTCAACACATCTTCAGCCGAATAAGGGCGTGTAATCCCTTTCCAGCGTTCATCTTTCTCCCAGCTTTCTTGCAATTGTCTCGCTTTTTCTTGTAATGTCATCTTTTCTCTCCCCTTTTTTGAAATATTTTTTAATTTAATCTTTCATAGCCTGGAAGCGTCAGAAAATCTACGAATTCATCATTTCTCACAAGCTCATCAAACAATTTCGCCGCTTCATCAAAACGCCCTTTTTGATAGGCTTCTTCACCAAACTCTTGTTTTATTTTTTCCAGCTCTTCCTGCTTAATTTTTTCATAAAGCTCTATTGTAACCTTCCGTCCGTCTTCCAACACCCCCTTTGGATGACGAATCCATTGCCATACCTGTGCCCTTGAAATTTCTGCCGTTGCAGCATCCTCCATCAAATTGTGGATAGGTGCAGCTCCTCTTCCAGAAAGCCATGATGCAAGATAACGAATGCCGACATCAATGTTCGTTCTTAATCCTTGCTCTGTAATTGTTCCTTCCGGGACTTCAAGAAGCTGTTCTGCTGAAATCTCAACATCTAGCTGTTTATCAATCTGGTTAGGTTGTTTCATATATTGGTCAAAAATTTCTTTGGCAACCGGTACAAGCGCAGGATGTGCCACCCATGTGCCATCGTGTCCATCTTTCGCTTCCCGCTCTTTATCAGCGCGCACTTTTTGGAACGCCTCTTCATTTTTCACCGGATCATCTTTAACCGGAATTTGCGCTGCCATTCCTCCAATGGCATGAACGTTCCGGCGATGGCACGTTTTAATCGCGAGCAGAGAATACGCCCTCATAAACGGAACCGTCATCGTTACTTGCGCCCGATCAGGTAAAATGACGTTTTGATCGTTTCGGAATTTTTTCAGATAGCTAAAAATGTAATCCCATCTGCCGCAATTCAATCCAGCTGAATGCTCTTTCAGCTCGTATAATATTTCGTCCATTTCAAACGCGGCCAATATCGTTTCAATCAGAACGGTTGCTTTAATCGTCCCCCGCTTTACCCCCAATTCATCTTGCGCGAAACAGAAAACATCGTTCCACCATCTGGCTTCTAAGTGGCTTTCCAGCTTCGGCAAATAAAAGTAAGGTCCGCTTCCTCTTTTGATCAGTTCTTTTGCATTGTGGAAGAAATAAAGTCCAAAATCAAACAGACTGCCTGAAATCCGTTTTCCGTCCAATAGGACATGTTTTTCTTCTAGATGGAGTCCTCTCGGCCGCACGATCAGCGTTGCCGTTTCTTCATTCAGCTTATATACCTTTCCGTTTTCATTCACATATTCAATCGTTTTGTTGACCGCATCCCTTAAGTGAATTTGTCCTTCCACAATATTTTCCCAAGTCGGTGATGTTGCATCTTCAAAGTCCGCCATAAAAACTTTTGCGCCTGAATTTAAGGCATTGATAATCATTTTCCGGTCGACAGGTCCAGTAATTTCAACTCTGCGATCCTGCAAATCTTTTGGAACAGGCGGTATCGTCCAGTCCCCTTTTCGAATATGTTCCGTCTCCTTTAAAAACGACGGCTTCTCCCCTTCATTAATTCGCCTTTCCCGTTCTTTCCTCAGTTCAAGCAGCTCGATTCTTCTTGAACCAAATGTTTGTTCAAGCTTTTCGACGAACTGAAGGGCTTCGTTCGTTAAAATCTCCCTGTAAGAAGGCAGAAGAGTTCCCTTCACTTCCAGCCTAGATGCTGCACTAGCCTTCACGTTTCCTCACCTACCTTGTTATAAAACAGTTTTTAAATTACATTTTTAATATATAACAGATTAATACAGATTGGAAGACTTTTTTGAAAATTCGTTGTTTTCGTTTTCTTATCACATTCAATAAGTTTTTATTAACTTCCCTTTTTCGCTCGTACATCCGATATATACCTCTATATCAATCAGCACTTTTTGAAAACTTAAATAATTTTATGTTATTTTTTATAACATGATTTCGTTTTTAAAATTAAAATAATTGTAAAATTTAATAGATTTTACAAAAAAATAGTTCATTTTCAGTGAAAATAACCAATGACAGAATAGCTACCACAAATTATTATGTTATAAAAACGAACATAAAGTGTCACAAACAGAGGAGGAGGGATAAAAAATGGAAGCTGAAAAAGGTGTAAAAAATGCAGCTTTTATTAATCAAAAACCACAATTGGAGAAAAAGAAATTAAGAATGCCTCATATTTATGTCATATTGTTTGTTTTAATAATTCTTGCTACAGCCGCTACTTATTTTGTACCTGCTGGCGTTTATGAACGTATTCCAGGACCTGATGGAAGAACAACGATTGATCCAAACTCATTTGATTTTGTTGAAGCAGCACCTGTAAGTCCTGTTGAATTTATGATGGCAGTCCCAAAAGGATTAGTTGCAGCAAGTGATGTCGTTTTTTTCACTTTGATCATCGGCGGTATATTTGCCGTTATTCGAAAAACAGGACTTATAGAAATAGGAGTAGAGAAACTAGCAAAAACATTTGCTTCCAATGGTATTGTGTTAATTCCAGTTTTAATGACTGTATTCGCAATTATATGCAGTTTAATTGGAACGCAAGAACTGAGTTTAGTTTATATACCTGTAATTCTCCCCCTATTTATTGCTTTAGGATTTGATTCAATGGCGGCGGCGGTTGCTTTAGTTGCAACTACTGCTGGTTTTATGACAGGCTTTCTTAACCCTATTAATACTGGTTTAGGTCAAAAAATTGCAGGACTTCCAATATACTCAGGTATAGAATTTCGCATAGCGGCTTTCGTTGTCTTTGTTTTAGCAGGAATGATTTACATTATGCAATATGCTAAAAAAGTTAAAAAGAATCCTGAAGCAAGCTTAGTATATAAAGACGATCATGCTAAAAGGAATATGTACTTCAATCAATCTGTATCCAAAAGGAATGAAATGAATAAAAAACAAAAAGCTGCTTCTTTTGCATTGTTATCCTTTTTTGTCTTATTAGTGTACGGTGTTTTAACTCAAGGCTGGTTTATGTTAGAAATGGCTGGACTGTTCATTATAATGGGTGTGGTTGTAGGTCTGATCGCTGGATTAACATTAAACGATATTTGCGAAGCATTTAATGACGGTTTTCGTGAAGTTTTAGTTGGGGCAATCATTGTTGGTATTGCCAGAGCAGTATCAGTAGTTATGGAAGACGGGCAAATAATGGACACCATTGTCCATACACTAGGAACGATAGTAGGCGAAATACCAGGAACATTTAGTGTCATTGGGATGTTTATTGTCCAAATGCTATTTAGCTTTTTAATTCCGTCAGGCAGCGGACAAGCATTAGTTACTATGCCGATTTTAGCTCCGCTTTCTGATTTGATCGGAGTTACGAGACAAACAGCTGTTTTGGCCTACCAATTTGGAGACGGGCTAGGCAACATATTATTTCCAACTTCAGGATATTTTATGGCTGCACTAGCACTAGCTGGAGTTTCATGGCAAAAATGGGTTCGCTTTTATGTACCATTATTTTTAATTTGGTTTGGATTATCTGCTATTTTCCTGATCACCGCTCATTTCATTCAGTGGAACGGTTGAATCATGATTTCAAAAATTAATAAATCATCATATAAAAAACACGCGGCAAACAAAATGTTTTCCGCGTGTTTTTTGAAATTTTATCGCATTTTTACTTAAAAAACGGCTCCCCTGGCTTTCGACTATCTTCCAATACAAGAATCCCTTTTTCTTTTGGTGCATTGGGCAGGTTTAATTCTTTTGCCGAACAGATCATGCCGCTCGAGGAAATGCCTCTTAGTTCAGCTTCTTTTATCACCATTCCGCTTGGCATAACCGCTCCTACCTTTGCAACAACAACTTTTTGTCCAGCCGCAACATTCGGTGCCCCGCAAACAATTTGAAGCACTTCATCCCCCACATCGACTTTGCATACACTTAATTTGTCAGCGTTCGGATGCTTTTCTTTTTCCAATACATGGCCAACGACAAATTTCGGTGATAAATCCGCCTCCAGCTTATCTGAAAAACCATTTTGCGCAATTGTTTGATTGATCTTTTCCACCATTTCTGCCGTTACATCTAATTGGCCGTTTCCGTCAAGCGAAAAATAAGAAGTTGCCTGAAAAATGTTGAAGCCTGCTGTTTCATTAGTTTCAGCATCAAATATTTTTACAACATCTCCTTTTCTTTCAAACCGCTTCTGTTCATACGGTATATCTTTTAAAGAGATGATGAGTACATCGCCGATTCCTTCTTTATTGTAAAATACATTCATTGCTTGTCATCGTCTCCTTTCGTCAGTTTTCTGCGGTTTTTTGCCAAAATAAAGATCGGTTCGAGCTTTTTGTTTTCATAAATAAAGGATAAAGCCGTAATCGGCACCCTCCCATTTGTAAAAAAGCTCATCGTCAGCTGTGCCAGCACGTCATAACCCGTTTCATTTCGAATGTCGCCTATGATCAGCACGTCTTGATGAGGGACGCTGACAGTCATATCCCCTTGAACTTTTGATTCATATTCTTTTAAAATTGACTCATTTAAAATCCTGCTGGCATCGTAGCCGTCATTTGAATTAAAAAAATAAAAAACATTGCCTGCGACCTTATCTTCTTTTACTTTTGTCGGCAATGAACGCAAATTAAAGGCAGCCATTTCCTTCAATTGCTGGCGCGTCCAATTCTCCTTCTTCATCATCTGTTCATCAATTAGGCGATACGAATTTCCGAGATCAAGGGCATAATAAATGCGGGTCTCAGCAGTATGATCCTCAAAAATAAGAGGAACGCCATTCGACTCAACCGGAAAGGAAGTTGAGCGAATGACAGGATAAATCTGTTTTTCCTTGCCGCTTAATGCACCTTCATTTTTCATAGCTGAGAGAGACTCGGTTATGTAATAAACGAATTCATCAATCGCTTTTTCTTTTTTTTCGTTCCATTTTGAAATAATACCTGGCAAGGAGAGTGTCAGCCCTTTTTTCAATTCTGGATCTTCGATTCTTAACGTATCCTTTTTTCGATTAAATGAAAAGTGAAATGAGTAATCATTTAACTTCTCTTTTAACAATTCGACCATTTGTTCAGAATTCATAAGGCTGATCATCTCCTTTTTATTTTCTTTATATTAAAGATTTAAGCCATCTAAAAATTGCTGAACTTCCTCTTTTGTTTTCCGATCTTTGCTGACGAAGCGTCCGATCTCTTTTCCCTCGTTAAATGCGATAAAGCTTGGGATGCCAAAAACATTTAATTCTGCGCATAAATCGATATATTCATCCCGATCGACATAATAAAATGCGAACTGCGGATTCTCCTTTTCCAATTCAGGAAGATGCGGCTTAATAAACCCGCAATCTGGACACCAATCAGCCGAAAATACAAATAAAGCATTTTTTCCTTTCGTAAGCTCCCAAAAATGATCAACAGATTGAATGTTTTCCATCTCTGCAAGTCTCCTTTTATCTTTTTTCATTGGCATCGTAACAAATCTCAGCAAAAAAAGCTACTAACTCGCATGCCTGAGCCGATCAAAGTTAATTTTTTTTGGAAAATTGATATTGTCCTATTAACAGCTTCATGATATGTGCAAACATTTCTTTCCGGTCGATAAAGCCGTTTGTAAAGATTCCGATTGCTCCTTCTCGATGTCTCACATTTCTTTTTTTCGCATATGCATCCATTACATCTCCAAGCTCCAAGCCTTTTTTCAACGGCTCAAGAAATTCATTCGGGAGCGGGATTCTCGCCCCTCCAGCAATATATTCATTTCCATCTTTATCAATTAATGCACCCCAATTGCATAAAAACAATCCGCGAGGTGTAACATCCACACCCCCCTCAAGACCAACCGAAAGATCCGGTTTAACTTTTTCAAAGACATTTTTTGCCCGATTTAATGCCCCCTGCAATGTTTCCTCATCGGAAAATGGCTGTGTTGAAACCCCGGATGGAACATCAACTGAGATGAATTCCATGTTCTTCTCTTCCAAAAGAGAAAAGGTCTCCTTCACCGCATTGATTTTCGCCAGGTTTTTCGATCCGATTGCGACATTCATTTTTTCCCTCCGGAATGTTTTATGTTAAACGTTTTGCTTAATCTTTTCAACAGTGGATCGATCGCAAGCTTTTATGAGCTTCACAAGCAATTCTTTTGCTGCTAAATAATCATCGACATGGATCATCGAAGCATGAGTATGAATATATCGGGCGCATATTCCGATTACCGCTGAAGGCACACCGCTGCCAGAAATATGTACTCGGCCTGCATCTGTTCCGCCTTGGGATGTAAAATATTGATATGGAATATTGTTTGTTTCAGCTGTGTCAAGAATAAATTCCCGCATTCCCCGATGAGTGACCATTGTCCGATCATAAATTCTCAGCAGAACTCCTTTTCCAAGCTGACCAAATTCGTTTTTGTCCCCGCTCATGTCGTTGGCAGGACTCGCATCCAATGCAAAAAAGATGTCCGGCTTAATCAAATTGGCGGCCGTTTGCGCTCCCCTTAACCCTACTTCTTCCTGGACAGTCGCTCCAGAATACAAAACGTTTGGCAATGTTTCATCTTTCACTTCTTTCAACAGCTCAATGGCCAGCCCGCATCCATACCTGTTGTCCCAAGCTTTTGCCAAAATTTTTTTCGAATTAGCCATCGGCGTAAACGGGCAGACCGGAACAATTTGCTGTCCTGGCTTGATTCCTATGGCTTCCGCATCTGAGCGATTATCAGCGCCGATATCAATCAGCATATTTTTAATCTCCATCGGCTTTTTCCGAACTTCCTCATTGAGCAAATGCGGAGGGATGGATGCGATCACGCCGATCACCGGACCGCGTTCAGTTATAATTTGCACGCGCTGCGCCAGCAAAACCTGACTCCACCATCCTCCCAGCGGCTGAAAGCGGATCATTCCATTTTCTGTAATAGATGTGACCATAAAGCCTACCTCGTCCATATGGCCTGCAACCATTATAGTTGGTCCATCCTCACTGCCTTTTTTCACTCCAAAAATGCTGCCGAGTTTGTCTTGAACGATCTCATCTGCATATTTTTCTAGCTCTTTGCGCATAAATGAGCGAACAGCGTGTTCATTGCCTGATGCACCCGGCAGCTCTGTTAATGTTTTAAATAAATCCAACGTTTCGTTGTTCATGTTTATATCCCCTTCTTTAGCTTAATTTAGACCATCACGTACACAAAATATGTATAAACTTATTTTAGCGAATGATGAATGTATATTCCACAAATGTAACAAAACTGCGTTATACTAATAGTAAATTGTTTAAGGAGGGAAGATTGTGAAATGGAAAAATTTCCTGATCGGCTTCGCAGCAGGGATTGCCGTCGGATATGTATTAAAAAACGAATATAAAAAGCCGTTTCTTTCGCCGGAAAAAGCACTTGAATCGGTGAAAAAAGCTTTTAAACAAAAAGGCCCGATCAACGGATCCTGGATTTACACCATCCCGCAAGATTATGAAAAAAATGATATATCTTATAAAGTGTATGAGGCAGGAATCAGCCGTTTTTATAAAGGGAAAACTGAACAGTTTGAAGTAATTGTCGATGCATCGAGCGGAACCATTTTACATGTAAATCAGCTTTCCTCTTAACAAGAAACAGAGAAAACAAATTTCTTTGTCTCTTTGGGGAGTGAAAAAAATGGGGATTGTTAAAAAAGGTGTGACGATTTTACATTTTGATGAAACATACCATTATCAAAGAAAATTACAATCGTATTCTCACGAATGCATTGATTTCACTGATTTAGAAGGAACCCGGCTGTTTTGTGACGGACAATCGTTAAAAGTAATAAAAAGAAAGCTGTTTAGCCGCAAGCAAAAAGGAATTACGTTCATCGGCAGCGGCGATTATCACTATGTTACATATCTCCTGTTGAATGAAATAAAACTTCCGTTTACCCTTCTTCTATTTGACCATCATACAGACTTAGACGATTCTGCAATCGGGAGGAACATGCCAATTTCTTGCGGCTCATGGTTATCTTTTGCGCTAAAAGACAATCCTTTTTTAACAAAAGCCATTATCATCGGTCCAAAATGGACAGAAAAACAAGAAATAGAAAAAGTCAAGGTCATCCCGTATACACCTGAAAATCATCCGTATATTTTACAACAAATTCAACAAATACAAAATGATTTTGTTTATATTAGCATCGACAAAGATGTTTTAAAAAAAGGGGAGGCGGTGACAAACTGGGACCAAGGTACAATGAGTGCTGCAACATTGCTTTTTTATTTGCGGACAATATTAAATGAAAAAAAAGTGATCGGCCTCGATGTTTGCGGCGAGGCGCCGCGTAAAAGACTGGCTTTCTCTTTTCTCGAAGATCGAATGACGAATAAAAATGAAACGATAAATCTGAACATTTTAAAAATGTGCTTACGGAATCCTCACGTGTACGAAACAAATCAATTCGCCTAAAGTTTTTGCTTAAGCAAAAGACTGAAGAGTGCAGAAGATTCATCCCTCGAAGATTCCATTTTTTATCAAAAAAACATCCCGCACACTATCGTGCAGGGATGTTTGTCTTTACCGAATTTTCACTTTCGCAATTTCACTTCCGCCCTATAAATCTTTTGTCCTTTTTTGGAAAATTTCTCTTCGTATTCCGTCATTACATTGTCTGTAAAATCACTTTGGTGAAGATCTAAACTTACCCATTTCAATAAAAATCCGTATTCGGAAAAACTGACAAGCGAATATTCAAACAGCCTTTGGTTATCCGTTTTAAAATGAATTTCACCTTCATCAGCTAAAATGCTCTCAAAAATGGAAAGAAAGGAATGATGTGTCAAGCGCCGCTTCGCATGGCGTTTTTTTGGCCAAGGATCTGAAAAATTTAAATAGATTCGCTCAACCTCGCCTTTCGCAAAAATTTCAGCTAACTGGCTCGCATTTACGTTCATAAGCTTTACATTCGGAAGTTCCTCTTCTTTTAATTTTTTTAAAGCCGAGACGAGGACGCTTTCCTGAAGCTCAATGCCGATATAATTAATATGCGGATTTTGCTTCCCCATACCGACAATAAACTGTCCTTTGCCGGTGCCGACTTCTATATGAACGGGATGCTCATTCCCGAACAAATCGTTCCATTTCCCTTTCCATTCAAAAGGCTGCTGTATAACAAATTGGGGATGATTTCTTAAAAAATCTCCGGCCCAAGGCTTATTTCTTAAACGCATATTCCACCTCTGTTTATTTTTTTACTATGTCAAAAGAGCCGTATACTGAACGGCTCTTTATTGTATAGAAATCGAAATGATGTATATTCTAATCAATAAAGAAATGGGGTGAGAATGAATGCAATTGAATTATCGTGATCAACTGATGCTTCTGAAAGATATTTTATCTGAACATGAAAGTGAATGCTGCGGATCAGTAGCGGAATATGAGCAATTAGAGCGCCTCATTCGGTCATTAATGGCCAATGCTGAAGTTAATGATCAGTTAAAGCAATCGCTTGAAACAATATATACTTATTGCCAAAACGGGAAAAATTCCAACGATATAACCGATTTTATCGCCTCACATCAAGGGCAGTTGACTCAATGGCTTGAGGATATCAATGCCCTTTCCTAAGCAAAGCATTTAAAAATTCCAGCTGCTCCGCCATTTCTTTTTCATTGTTTTTCTTTCTCAAAAAAGAGATGGACAAAATGACTTGAGCTAACATATACCAATGCATGCGAACTTTTAAATCGTCCGTTAAATCAGCTCCGTATTTTTTCAGCCATTCATCCCATTCACTTTCATGAATGTAAGTATATAACAGCATTCCTAAATCAATCGCCGGATCGGCAATCATTGCTCCATCCCAATCGATTAAATACAATTGGTTGTCCTCAGATAAAAGCCAGTTGTTATGATGAATATCACAATGGCAAACAACAGCTTCTTTATGCTGCACCTCTGTCACGTTTTGTTCCAAATAACATAGTGCTTGTCGAATAACCGGAAGCTCCAAAAGCTCCAAATTCGCTGCTTTTTTTACATTTTCGAGCAGCGTTTCAGGCGAGAGCGGCTCTTTTCCTAAACGTTTTAACATATCAAGTAGTTCATACGACCGATGGATTTTCTTTAGGAGCTCCGCAACGTGCTCGTTTTTCATATCTTTCGGTTTTAAACCGCGCCCGTTTAGCCAATGCTGCGCCGTAATCACATCACCGTTTTCCATTCTTTTCGTCCAAACGAGCTTAGGAACAATTCCTTCCGCTGACAAAACAGCTAAAAACGGCGAAGAATTGCGTTTTAAGAACAGTTTTTTTCCATTTTTTTCAGCATAAAAGGCTTCTCCTGTCGCTCCTCCTGCCGGAGATATTTCCCAATCGCTACCTAATACGTCTTCCAACCAATTCACCTTCAATTTCAAGCCCACATTTCGTTAGTAGATTCACCCTGCGCAATAAAAAAGACAGCTATTGAATTGAATGAGATGTTTCCAATAGCTATCCATAATAAATTTTATCTTCTAACAGTCTTTTTCGTCAAGAAAAAGTAAAAACATACCCTCATACTTCCATAAAGAACAACATGTAATCGAACATTTTCAAAAAATTCATTCATTAAATCGTTTTACCGCATTTGTTGCACATGATGCTAAAAGAGCCTTTACAGCTTTTAGTTGCATATTTTTAAAAGGAGAAGGCTGGCGCCGCATATTTTGAAACCAGTCGTCGTAGCTTCTCACATCAATTATTTCAATATCTGCCGGCAGCTCTGAAGCATGTATATATCCCGTTCTGTTTAATAATATTTTTCGAATTGGAAAGTCAACCTCCGCATTTGATAAAATCTGTTTTACTATATTTGCTGTCCGCTCCAATCCGATAATGGGAGATAATATTTTTTTCTCGCCTTGATCGTCCCGTTTCAGCCAAAATTTCTGTTTTGTACCGATTAATACGTTGTTTTCTTTATATTCTAATGCGGTAAGGCATACGACATCTGTTGGCCGAATGATGATAATTTCTCCTTGGACAGAGGCTTTTTTAATAAGAAAAACCGGATAATACATGACAAAATAAGTGTCAGGAAACCGCTGCAAAAAATATTTGAGCAGCGAATCCTTTTCAAAAGCTTCATCCATCGGGGAAATTTCCCGAATGGTAGAGCTTGCCCATACAAGCTGGGAGTTGAAAATCCGATCTAAAAACAATTGTTTTTCACTATCTAAGGTTGAATGAGCAAATTGGATACTCTCAAACCTTTTTTTAATTTCTTCCCACTGTTGTTTTTTCAAGCGGATAAATTGATTGGCATAACGATTTAGATCTATTTCATACCTTGATATATAATCCTCCATTTTAATCAACTGAGCCAAGATCGCGTCATCTCCTCTTTATCTCTACAAAAATAGCTGAACAACGTACGGGCAGATAATGGAAGCAAATATAGCGCTTAACGTCATCGAAATCGAACCGATTGCTCCTTCCAGACTGCCGTATTCTGCTGCCCTCGCTGTGCCAATTCCGTGGGAAGCTGTACCATATCCGATCCCAATAGCAATTGGATGATTTATGCGAAGTAATTTCAATAAATAAGGTCCAAACATCGCACCAAATATTCCTGCTATCATGACATAAACTGCAGCAAGGGTAGGATTACCTCCAATTATGTCTGTGATATCCATAGCTACCGGCGAAGTGACCGATTTGGGTGCAAGAGAAAGAATCAGTTCCTTATCTATTCCGAATAAAACAGCCATCATAATTCCTGAACACAGCCCGATAATCGTGCCGACGACAACGCTCAAAACAATTGATACAGCGTACTTTTTCAATGTTGATCGATGCTTGTACAGCGGGAATGCCAGCGCGACTACGGCAGGGCCTAGAAGCTCATCAATCCATTTTCCTCCATACATGTACGTATGATACGAAATATGAAATGTAATCAATAAACTAATGATGACAAATGTTGAAGTGGCAATCGGAACTAATAATGGAATATGGATTTTATTGTACAATTTAACCATTAGCCAATAAATCAGCACTGTAGCAAGTATCATTAAGATGGAGACTATTATTTTCATAAGCTTTGATCACTCCCATTCTGCCCAGCAGCCTGCTTTTTTTTTTGGCAGCGGTCATCTGGCTGACGAAAGATGAAATAGACATCACCAGCACCGTGCTAATAATGACAATGAATACTGTCAAGATACCTTTTGATTGGAACAGCGAAAAATATTCCATCACCCCAACTGTCGCAGGAATAAATAAAAGGGCAAGATGCTTGACTAAAAAAGAGCACCCGTCTTTCACTAAATTTTGAAAAGGCTCGTAATGCAAAAGAGCGAAAAGAATCAACATGCCTATAATGCTTCCTGGAATCATTAAATGAAACAATTTTTGAAGGAACGTGCCAATAACATAAATGACATACAACAAACCTATTTGCCATATCAAATTAAATATTTTCAATTTTTTTACCCCTTACTCCTCTCATTATCCTCCAAGAGGAATTTGTTTGATCGCTTCATATTTAGGCGTTTGGTCAATATTCGTTTGGAATAAAGTAACAGAACCCACATGAAAATGTTCGTTTAACAAATATGGGGCGCTTTTCTCCTCCAAGGAAAATGAAAGCTGTCCTTCCCATTTTCTGGCGACAGTAATATGAGGTCTAAACGGACGTTCATCTAAAGAGAAATCGAAAGCTTTGCACGTATTATAAACTTCATTTCGCAACTGGTATAATAACTCGTTTTCTTTCACGCCTACCCATAAAATTCGCGGATGTTCCCGTTTCCCAAAAATTCCTGCCTCTGAAAGTTCAAGTGAAAAAGACGGAATTTTCCGGCAGGGCTCAAGCAAGCTTTCTGACAGCAAAGCAAGCCTCTTTGCATCAACATTCCCTAAAAACACTAATGTTACATGATAGTCAAAAGGATGGACGTAACGCGAAAAGTGCCACCGATCTTGATTCGCTGATATCCATTTTGTAATACTTTTTGCCGTTTCAATCGGAACATCCAATGCAAGAAAATAATGTTTTTGCATTTTTTTCTATCCTCACTTTCGAACATATTGTAGCAAAAACTGCGCATTCTTTGTATATCCGAGTTTTTCTGTCCGTATAAATTATGATATGATATGGATGGACTATATCAAAAGGAAGTGTTTTGAATGCGCGTAGTTCATAATATCGCTGATTTAATAGGAGAAACTCCATTAGTCAAATTAAACAGAATTAGCCCGAAAAACGGCGCAGATATTTATGTAAAGCTTGAGTATTTTAATCCTACCCGCAGCGTTAAGGACAGAGCTGCTTATAATATGATCGTAGAAGCTGAAAAACAAGGTTTGTTAAAACCGGGAGCTACAATTATTGAACCGACAAGCGGCAACACTGGCATTGGGCTCGCCATGAATGCGGCCGCCAAAGGATATCGGGCAATTATTGTCATGCCGGACACCATGACAGAAGAACGGATCAATTTGCTGAAAGCATACGGAGCTGAAGTTGTATTAACGCCTGGGGACGAGAAAATGCCCGGTGCGATTAAAAAGGCGCAAGAACTGGTAAAGGAAATACCGAACAGTTTCATACCGATGCAGTTTGAAAACCCTGCCAACCCAGATGCCCACCGGAAAACAACAGCTTTAGAAATTGTCGAAGCAATGAAAGAAATAGGAAAACCGCTTTCCGCTTTTGTTGCAACGTCTGGAACAGGAGGAACAATCACCGGCACGGGAGAAACGTTAAAAAAATATTTTCCTGAGATGACCATTCACGTTGTCGAGCCTGCTGGGTCACCTGTTTTATCCGGGGGCAGTCCTGGCAAGCATAAACTTGTCGGAACAAGTCCTGGCTTTATCCCTAAAACATTAAACACGAACATTTATGATGAAATACACAAAGTGAAGGACGATGAAGCGTACGAAATCACCCGCAGACTCGCCAAGGAAGAAGCTATATTAGTGGGACCTTCATCAGGTGCTGCATGTTTTGCCGCAATTCAAGTTGCAAAAAGATTATCTCCTGATGATGTTGTCGTGTGCATGACGGCTGATACAGGCGAACGCTATTTATCAAGCGATTTGTTCTTATTTGAATAACCGATTATAAATTGCCTTCTTGCTGTTTCTGTGAGATAATTGAATCTAATTATGTAAAGTTTTCTAGGGTTCCGCAAGTGCCGTTCGCTTGGACTGGTCCGAGAGAAAACGCACAAATTGCTGTGTACACGGAAGGATAAAAGCCTGGGAGAATGACCTTATGGTTTCTCGCAGGCTTTTTTGATTGTGATGGAAAGGGGGAATTTGTTTATGAATTGGTTTTTAATCGTTGTTTCGGCGATTTTTGAAGTGGCGTGGGTCATCGGCTTAAAGCACTCAGACAATGTTTTGGAATGGATGCTAACCGTGATCTCTATTTGCATAAGTTTTTTGCTGCTTCTTTATTTAACTAAAAAATTGCCGACAGGAACGGTATATACAATATTTGTCGGACTCGGCACTTTAGGAACAATTTTATGTGAGATTATTTTATTCGACGCCCATTTCAGCCCGATGAAAATGGTATTTATTTTGTCGCTAATTTGCGGAATCATCGGGCTGAAATATCAAACAAGCAAATTGGAAGCAAAAGAAGGTGACAAATCTTGAGCTGGATATTTTTAATTATTGCAGGATGCTGCGAAGTCATCGGCGTAACAGGATTAACAAAAGTGAACTCGTCGCCAAGCTTCTCATCCTTCTTTATGCTAATTGGCGGATTTATTTTAAGCTTATATTTTTTATCGCTTTCGATGAATGAAATTCCGATGAGCATTGCCTATGCAGTCTGGACAGGTATCGGCACTGTCGGCAGCACGCTCGTCGGCATGTATGTATTCGATGAACCGAAAGACAAATGGAGAATAACATTTATCGCCTTAATTATCGTTTCTGTTATTGGTCTGAAGCTAGTAGACTAAAGGACACTTATTTGGCTAATTCATAAATCGCTTGAGCGTAGATGGCTGTCGCTTTTAACAGGTCTTCGATATAAATGTATTCGTCTTTTTGATGGGCGATGTCTTCCCTTCCCGGAAACAACGGACCAAAGGCGATTCCTGCCTTGAGAGATCTGGCATAAGTGCCACCGCCGATGGAGATGAGCTCCGCTTTTTGCCCTGTTTGCTCTTCATACACTTTTTTCAATGTTTGAATAAGCGGATGATTTTGTTCTACGTAATGGGGAGCTGAATCGGAAAAGTGAATAAGCTGGCAACCAGCTATTTTTTCTAGTTTTTCTTTAATCTCGCTCCCTTTTTTTGTTACAGGATAGCGGATATTAATGCTAACGGTTTTCTCTTTACCCTTTTCGTAATGAATAATTCCGACATTCACCGTTAACTCACCGCTTACTTCATCTTGTGTTGAGATATCCAGCTTTTTCCCTCTTGTATCTTGATAAAAATAACGATTAATCCAATCAACAAAGCCTTTTCCTTCGCCATCCAGCGGCAATGCTGACAAAAAATTCGCCAAATAAATCCCGGCATTTTTTCCGTTATCAGGTTCCATCGCATGAGCGGATATCCCTTCAAGCTCGGCGACTGCACCTTCTTCATTTTGATACATTCGACCTTTTAATTGTGATGCTGATAAAAATTGCTTAAAGCTTTTTTCAACCTCTGAAAAATTTTGGACATTTCCAAGCACAGCTTTCGCAAAATCAGGAACCATGTTAAACCGTCTGCCGGAAGAAAAGCTTTTTAACACATATTTTCCTGCTGCATGTTTATTCACGCTGTTCACCGAAAACACTGCATCGATTATCCCTTTTTCTGCATGAATAATTGGAAAATCAGCATCTGGCGCAAATCCGATGTCAGGCATTTCTTCATGCTTAAAGTAATGATCGACACAGCGCCAGTCACTTTCTTCATCAGTGCCAATGATCATTCTCACCCGCTTAGATAACGGAAGACCTAATTCTTTTACAATTTTCATGGCGTAGTATACTGCCATCGTCGGCCCTTTATCATCCAACGCACCGCGGGCATATATTTTCCCATCATGGATCGTTGCGCCGTAAGGATCAAATGACCAGCCGTCCCCTTCTGGCACGACATCAACATGGCAGAGGACGCCGACGATTTCCTTTCCTTTTCCCATTTCAATATGACCGGCATATCCGTCTAAATTTTTGACTTGAAACCCGTCTTTTTCCCCTTTTTGCAAAAGATGTTCTAACGCTTGCTTAATTCCTTTGCCAAACGGTGCTCCAATTTGTTTTGTTTTTTCATCGAGCACACTTTTGATTTGTAGAAATTTTTGTGTTTCTAAAATAATTTCTTCTTTTCTTTTTAACACTTCATCCATCCAGTTCATGATACGTTCGATCCTTTCTTTCTCTTATTATTTAAGTGTAACATAAAGATTCTCTTTTTTTTCAGCAAAAAAAATGTGGTTGTCTTCTTGCAAAAAAGTCAAAAAACGAATATTATATATATGTTTTTATAAAATGTTCGTATTTAATTGGAGGTATCATATGTTTAAACTAAAAGAACACGGAACAAATGTTAAAACTGAAATTATTGCCGGTTTAACCACCTTTTTAACAATGGTATATATCGTTGTTGTCAACCCAATTATCTTATCGGAAGCAGGCGTTCCGTTTGATCAAGTGTTTACAGCGACAGTTGTTGCCACGATCATCGGTACTTTATGGATGGCGCTTTCGGCAAATTATCCGATAGCGATCGCTCCAGGTATGGGAATGAACGCATATTTTGCCTATACTGTTGTTGGGGCGGAAAAAGTTAATTATGAAATTGCCTTTTCAGCAGTATTTCTTGCAGGCATCCTGTTTATTATTCTTTCGCTAACTCCGTTTCGTAAACAAATAATCGAAGCCATTCCAAGCAATTTAAAAAATGGAATTACCGCCGGCATCGGTTTATTTATTGCGTTTATCGGACTAAGATTGACCGGGCTGATCACCGATCATCCGCAAAATTTAGTGACTCTTGGGGATCTGCATTCTCCTTCCGTCGTTCTCGCTCTTGTCGGCCTTGCTATAACTCTTATCTTAATGAGCTTGAATGTTCATGGTGCACTTTTTATCGGAATGATTTGTACCGGCATCATCGCATTTTTTACCGGACAATTATCGTTTGACCAAGGAATTGTTTCAATTCCAAAACTGCCGGAAGGCATTATAATCGCCAACCCGATTGATGCAATTGGGGATGTGATTCAACATGGTTTATTTGCAGTCGTCTTTTCCTTTTTATTAGTGACCATTTTTGACACAACTGGAACAATGATCGGCGTTGCCAAACAAGCAGGTTTAATGAAAGGGGATGAAATGCCGAACGCACGTAAAGCCCTTCTAGCTGACTCAATAGCAGCAACAGCAGGGGCTATGCTCGGAACAACTCCGACGAGTGCTTACATTGAGTCTTCTTCAGGAGTAGCTGCTGGCGGTAGAACTGGTTTGACAACTTTAACCGTTGCCGTATTGTTTGGTGTTGCTGCATTTTTCAGTCCGATCGTTGCAGCTGTGTCCGGCATTTCAGCGATTACAGCACCTGCGTTAATTATAGTTGGAAGCTTAATGATGGGCTCAATTGCCGAAATTAATTGGAAAGAAATTGATGAAGCATTTCCGGCCTTTTTAGTCATTTTAAGCATGCCGCTTACATCAAGTATTGCAACTGGAATTGCGCTCGGATTTATCTCTTATCCTCTCATGAAAGTCATGAAAGGAAAATGGAAAGAGGTTCATCCATTTTTGTACATTTTCGCCGTACTATTTTTCATCCAGCTCTTTTTCCTGGGAGGTCATTAATTAAGAGGCTTTCCCAAAAGGAAAATCTATTAAAAATAAAAAATGGATATCGGGCTTTTGAAATTGGAGATGCCTCTCTAAGCTGATATGCACCCCTTAAGGTAGAGCAATCTGTTTTGCCTTAAGGGGAGTTTTTCTATGTATGTGATCCATTCTAAAGTGTCTTTCCATGTATTAAGATTGGACGCAGGCTGCACCTCTATATAGTTGGAACGAACTATTAAATTTGTGGAGCATTAATCATCATAAGGGTTTATCTAGAAATTCAAGTCCTATTAAGTCATAAACGTCGATAGGATTGTCAATAATCCTTACAAACGACTTTTTAGGCAGCCACAGTTAAAATATCATCATGATCGTAACGGTATGAGGTGTAGGTGAACAAGAAAAGGAACGTCCATAAATTTGTAAGTGTGTAAGGGGATCAGAAGAGATAAATGACTTTATTACCGAATAAAGCATAATCTGAGATATTCTATTGAACGTTACACAAAATTCTTGACAGTACCTTTATTTGCAATTTTTTTATTCCCTTCCTATTTTTCTTCTAAATTTTTATTTATAAAATTTTTCATTACCTTATTTACCTTAATTCCTCCATTTAAGCCATTCGTTCTGTAACTTCCTATATGTATTCCTATCACTTCATTTTTACTATTTAAAATCGGAGATCCCGATTGACCTGATGTCGTATCTATATCATAATAAAGATTAAAGATATCTTCGCTCAATACCCTTCCATTCATTTCATATTGTGAGACTGTACCAGTTTCCTCCAGTTTATCAACTGGATAGCCAATAACTTTAATAGGCTTTCCTTTGGTATACTTAATATTTTTAATATCCAACTTTTCTATGTTTTGCCCAATGGGTTTATCTAATTTGATAATGGCATAATCAAATTTAGAATTCCCTGAATGAATATATGGTTCTGGAACAATATATTCTATAGAATCTGCAGATTCAAAAGGAAATTCATCCTTATTTACTCCTGGATATATTGTACTATTTCTATAAAACTGTTTTGTGTCTGGATTATATACACAATGGGCTGCGGTCAAAACCTTATCATCGTCAATAATCGTTCCTGTACAGATTGAGTCAAGAGAGTATATGAAAGAAATAGATGAGTAGGGTTTTTTTTCTGAATTTTCTACTTCAGATCGTTCATCTTTCCCAATAATTGAAAAAGGAGTAATGATTGTATTAATGTTTCCTTCTTTAGCACCCGCATTAATATTGTTATTAAAGAGAAAAATAAATAGAATAGTAAATTTTAAAATAAAAAAACATCGACTATTTTTCATTTTTTAAATTCCTTTCACTTATTTGTATTTTGGGATTGCTTATCTTCTCTTTCTATCATTTTCCCAATTGTTCCAATTCCCAAAAAACCAAAATACATAATTGTATAAAAAATTATCTCTGTATCAGAATAGAATTTAACAATATCCATTCGTGGTACTGTAATTTTCATATAAAAAATAAATAATGATAACTCGATTATGTGAACGATGAAAATTCCTCCAATTTTATTAAACCCCGTATAATTAACAATAGTTTCCAATAAGATACTTAAAGGAATAAGTAAGATAAATCCAGCAAGTACATTCAAAGATAAAAATATTGGTCCATAAAAACTTAAAAACTCGAAACTAACAATTATACTCGCTACATACTGTAAACCCATTATGAAACATATAATGATAATTAAAACAATTACTATAAATATAGGAACTAAAAAAAAATCTTTTTTCATGTCAACAATTAAAAGCAGAACAGTTGACTGTTCTGCTCCCTCCTTATTCTTAAGTTTATAATAGAAATGAAACGATAATTTTAGCAATATCATCTGCAACATCTTTTGGTATACCAGCTTTTTGAAGACCTTTAGATATTCCGCTTTCTGTTGTTTTTTCTGCTTTTTCCAGTCCATCGGCTATTTTTAATCGATATTTTTTTATTTTATTAGCTGCTGATTTGCTTAAAGGTGCGAGAGCTTTCTCAAGTACCCATCCACCTGCTCTTAATATTGATGCAAGAACTTTTAATTTAGCTTCTTCATCGACTGAATCTTTCACTACTTTAGATGTTGCTATTTTAGTTGTCTTACTATGAGTAGCTGCCGATGCTCCTATTGGTCCAATTCCTAAGATTAATATACTAAGACTTATTACTGCAGGTAACACTTTCGATTTCATAATTTTCATTTTCTTCCCCCTTTCTTTTTAAAATTTTAAAAATTCTATATTATTTTTACCTGAAATTACATTAGCATTGCATAAATATAGTTAGAATTTTCTGTTAATTAATTTTTGTGAATTTGTGTCAAAAAGACAAAACCTAAAGAAAGGTGGCACTGCCCATTTGGTAAATATATACAGTTAAACCAGAGCGACAACGACAAAAGGGAGATTATGGACTGGCTCGCCCATCAAATTTTCGCAACCAAACATAAGCTGGTTTCCACAGAGCTCTCTTTAACCAACGAGTAATTCGAAGTAGGGATTTCTTACTTTTCATCTCCAATTGAATGAGAACATGTAAGCAATACGTGATAAGGGCTAAGAAAATTTGATTTTGAATAGCTGTTTCACTCATTCCATAAAAGTGCTTAATTTCTACGTGTTGCTTGAGCCATTTGAAAAAGAGTTCAATAGCCCAGCGAGATCGGTAAATATCACTTATCTCTTCTGGTTTTAAATCAAATCGGTTGGTGATGAAACGAAGTAAGTTCCCTTTTGTGTCCGTAACTTCTAGTAGACGAAAGACATTTTCAGTACGATTTTGTGTGGTACCAATGTAGACCATTTTATCGGATAGAACGTGACAATCATCAGGAAGTGAAAATGTATAGACTTCACGAATGACTGCGTTTTTCTTCAGTCTTGAAACGAAGAAATAGCCATCATCTGTCATCCGATCAAAACGTTCATAGTCCACATAACCGCGGTCAAACACATACATGGCTTCTTGATCATCCACTAGGACTTCGAGTTGATTTCGGTCATGTTCTTTTGCTGTCGTAATCACTGCTTTTTCAGGATAGACGGTGTCTTTATCCATGAAAACGAGCCGTAAGTGTAGCTTTACACCAGCTTTTGTTTTACGGAATTTTGCCCATTTATAATTGGTCAAATTCAACGGGAGTGTACTTGAATCAATGATTTTCAGTGGCATATTCTTTCCGTTTTTATAATGGTACCGTTGAATTTTCCAAACAAGATCCAAGAACAAATTTGCAAGAATTAGTGGGTTGATCTGATTGTTTTTTCGGGATAGCTGAGAGGCACTTATCGATTCAAATCCGAGTGCTTTTTGAAGATCTTCGTCTACAAGTGCATCACTCATTTCCTCTAAGCTCGTAAATTCGAGCAGCTGGGCTACCAATAAAAGTTTAATATAGGCTTCTGTTGTCAGCTTTTTTGTGTAATAGTCCTGTTTCAATTCTTTGACTTGTTCGCTAAGTTTTTGAATATTTATGGGTGAAACCCATTTACCAAATGATGAAATTAGTGTATTCTTGTCCATAACGGTTATCCTTTACGATTGGATTTGGACAGGAACCACCTGTACTTCCATTGTAAAGGATTTTTTTGTTTCGAAATCAATAAAAAATTGAACATTCTTAGTATTTTGAATCATCAGATTTAATTACTGCAATGCTAGTGCTGAAATTATAACATATAATACCAATAATGTAAATATTTTTCTAATAGCACAACATTAATACTGCCAATTCATCTCTTTATCCATATCCTCCTATCTCAATAAAAATCTATACTTATATCGTAACACGTATCGAGATTGTTCGAGAAAGTTTCACCATCTTAATAGGGCTTATCGTGTTCGTTCTTCTATGCCAAACGCACATTTTTCCTAGACAACAATGTTACATTTTATTTGTACTCTTACTGTAAATGTTATCTAAGTAGTAAAATGAAATATATCATCATTGAAGTATTTTTATGCATAAGATTTCCAACATTTGTAAGGTCAGTTCCTTTCATCTTTTTTATGATCATCAATTTTGACAGCAAAAATTTTCCTTTGTTCATACAACGTTTTTTATTTGCATCTGTATTGCTTAGACAAAGATAATTTGTGAATTTTTGAAAATCTAATCACCAATGGAACCTTTTTTACCTATTGAAGGAATCATCACTTCACTATTTGTCTATTCGACTGGGGTTAGTTCAAGCTGTTAAATCGGCCTATGAGAGGTAAGTATTGTAAATATTATGTGAATTTTATGAACACACTGGAAAGTTTACATGTAAATTGTGTATAATGGAATTGTACCACTTTAGGAGTTTGACATCTAATGCATGGACATTGAAGAGTATGTAGGTTTGTGATTTCGATGCATTAAATGATAGGGAGTGGTTTTTTGAAACCTTCAACAAACCGTATGCTAACCCGAATCAAATCCGTCTACATGTTCATTCATGAAAGGGGTACAGTAACAACTCAAGAGCTTGTCGATGAATTTGGTATTACCCCCAGAACGATTCAGAGGGATTTAAACGTGTTAGCATATAACGATTTAGTGCACAGTCCTGCAAGAGGAAAATGGGCAACAACTAACAAGAAGGTCAAGATGTCATCCTAGCTACTAAAAAAAGAAAATTTGGTTATTCGTTCACATACATATATGGGGCTGATCCAAAAGTTACATAACTTTTGGTCTCAGCCCCTTTTTGTCTGCTGTTGCAAGCAATTTCCACCTTTTTCGGCGCCAGTTTGTCCGCCTTTTTAAAAAACGGAAGTTCAATTTGAACGTTTTTCAAACTACAAAGGAAAATCGGCTGAATCGCCCGGCTGCCCTTGAATCGATCGCAGTTGTTCTAATTCTTCTTTTGTCAGTTCTCGATATTCCCCTGTTTGCAATGTTTGATCTAGTTCAAGCGTTCCCATTTGGATTCGTTTTAAATATTTCACTTTTTTTCCGACAGCAGAAAACATCCGCTTAATTTGATGGTATTTCCCCTCCGTTATGGTGACAAAAACTTCAGAAATGTCGTCTGCCTTAATAATTTCAAGCAAGGCAGGCTTTGTAACATAACCGTCATCAAGTTTTACACCTGCTTTGAACCGCTCGACATCTTCCTCTGCCACTAGACCAATAACTTCCGCAAAATATTTTTTAGGAACATTTTTCTTGGGCGATGTTAATTGATGGGCAAGCTGTCCGTCCGATGTTAACAGCAATAGCCCTTCGGTATCTTTGTCAAGCCTGCCGACAGGAAAGGGATTATAGCGAAGATCTTCCGGATCAAGCAAATCGACCACAGTCTTTTGGACGTTGTCTTCTGTAGCAGATAAAAAACCAGCTGGCTTGTTCATCATGAAATAAACATGTTCTTTGTACAACACCTGTTCACCGTGAATGATGATTTCTTGTTTATTCGGGTCGACATTTGTTTTCGGATCCGTCACCACTTCTCCATTAACATGAACGGCCCGTTCCTTTAGCAGCTTTTTTACTTCTTTTCTGCTGCCGTAGCCAGCATGTGCTAATAGTTTATCAATACGCATATTATCTACCCCCTTTCCTTCCTCTTACTTAAAAATCTAGTTCCAAAAATAACTTTTAGGAATCCTGATTGCTTAGCCAGCCAAAAATACGAGCCTGCTCCTAATAATGCAGCAATTCCAACCATGATGGCGGCATTTGTTTTACTTGCATGGTAATCAAAAAAGACAGTGAAGAGAGAGGAAAACGCTACAACGACAATTGACATACAGATGACCAAAATTCCCGTAAATATTGTTCTTTTCCAAAATCTTTTATACGAGTAGCCTGTATGACGGCGAATCATCATTAATCCGTATATGAGCGAGCCAAGAAACCCGATCGCAGTTGCCATAATCGAACCGTATGCACCAAACTGCGTGATAAGCCAGCTGTTTAAACAAATTTTTAGCAGAAGACCGAATGCAAGGCTGATGACAGCCAATTTTTGTTTATTAATCCCCTGCAAAATGGCGGCTGAAACAGTGAAATAAGAAAAAAGCAAAGCGATCGGTGCATAGGCAGCTAAAATGCTCGCACCTGTTTCATTGTCATTATAAAAAAACATGTAGATTGGTTCGGAAAGAATAATGATCCCAATGGATGCAGGGAGAACGAGAAACATTAATGTTTGAAACGCTTGGTCAATTTGTCTTCTAACAAACGGAAAGTTTTGATTCGTGAACGCATTTGTAATGGCCGGCACGAGCGTTAAGCCAAAAGCAGTTGCTAAAGAAACAGGAATCATGACAATTTTATTCACTAAAAAATTGACCATGGCATATAATTCTTGCGCTCTTTCGCCTTCTCCCGCCTGAATCATAGCTTTATTAAACGTAAAAGAATCGACAAATTGATATAAAGGAATAGCTAGTCCGACAAATACAAACGGACCGGCATACCTGAACACCTCGAGAAACATTTGCTTCGTAGAAATGCCGGAAGGTTCAATTTTGTTCTCCTGCATCGCCAATAAGGAATTTTTTCTTTTCATCCAATACAAAAAAAGGACGAACAGCCCGCCGATGGCGCCAACAAAGGCGGCAAATGTCGCATAACCCACCGCTGTAATGATATCGCCATGTAATACTTTTAAAATGATATAGCTGGAAACAAGCAAAAAAATGATGCGCACTAGCTGTTCTATTACTTGGGAAACGGACGTCGGGCCCATCGACTGATGCCCTTGAAAAAAACCTCGTATTAAACTCATGATCGGAACAACTATAAGCGCAAGGCTGACCATTCGTATAACATATGTGACATCCTCAACTGTCACACCTTGCAGCTCCTGTTGGCCAAGCTGGTGTTCCGCAAAGAAAGGCGCAGTCACAAATAAAATAAAACAAGTGAAAATTCCTCCAAGAAGCATAAACAGCATCCCAGATCGAAACATTCTGCGGCTTGTCTCGTAATCACCAATGGAATTATATTTTGCGACAAATTTTGAAATGGCCATAGGAAATCCCATTGTCGCAATGCTTAAAAAAATCGTATACGGAACATATCCATATTGATACAAAGCACTTCCCGTTTCTCCAACCAACGCGAAAAACGGAATGACATAAATCATTCCTAAAATCCTTGAAATATATGTACCTAATGTTAAAATAAACGTCCCTCTTAATAATTTATCCGACATCTTTTGCTCACCATTGTTTCTAACAAAAATTTTCAACTATAACATTTTACCACATTCACTAGGAACTAAGATATAGTCATCACTCATTGAATTCAAAAATTCATCTTTTTATAATGATATAAGACTAGGATGTAGACGAAACTAGGATCAATGTAAAAGTACGAATAAATTGGACAAGCAACATCAACATCTTAAAGGTTGTGAGAATATGAATTATGATGTAGCAGTAATTGGAGGGGGACCATCTGGATTGATGGCCGCCATCGCCGCCGCTGAAAACGGAGCGAACGTGCTGTTAGTCGATAAAGGAGAAAAATTAGGAAGAAAGCTGGCGATCTCCGGTGGCGGACGGTGCAATGTAACAAATCGCCGGTCAATTGAAGAAATTATCAAAAATATTCCAGGCAACGGACGATTTTTGTATGGCGCTTTTTCGCAATTTAATAATGAAGACATTATACGCTTTTTCGAAAACCTTGGAGTTCGTTTAAAAGAGGAAGACCATGGCCGGATGTTTCCAGTATCAAACAGAGCTCAAGACGTAGTCAATGCGCTACTTTCCGAACTGAAAAGGCTGAACGTTACAATTAAAACAAATCATCCGGTTGAAAACATCGAATATAGTGAAAGCAGAGTAAAAGGAATCTGGTTAAAAAATAAAACCTTTATTCCTGCCAAAGCTGTTGTCGTTGCTGTCGGAGGAAAATCTGTCCCTCATACCGGAAGTACTGGAGACGGATACTTGTGGGCAAAAAAAGCCGGTCATACTGTGACGGAATTATTTCCAACTGAAGTTCCGATTACTTCGAATGAACCGTTTATCCGAACAAAACAATTGCAAGGCCTGTCGTTAAGAGATGCGGCTTTAAGTGTGTTGAATCAAAAGGACAGACCAATTATTACGCACAAAATGGACTTTATTTTTACCCATTTTGGCGTATCAGGTCCAGCTGCACTAAGATGCAGCCAATTTGTTGTAAAACAATTGAAAAAAGAAAAAACGGTGACGTTGTCAATTGACGCTTTTCCTACTGAAAATGAAGAAAATCTTTTTCAGCATATTTTGCTTAAATTGAAAGGCGAACCGAAAAAGGCTGTTAAAAATGTATTAAAAGGTTTCTTGCCTGAACGATATTTGCTATTTTTGCTGGAGGAATCCGAAATCGATCATTCGATGACATATTCCCAGCTTTCAAAAGATAAGCTGCGCCAATTTGTCCGCTTAGTGAAAGATTTCCGCTTCGAAGCAAACGGCACGCTCCCAATCGAAAAAGCGTTTGTGACCGGCGGAGGCGTTTCTATAAAGGAAATCGATCCAAAGACGATGGCCTCTAAACTAATGAATGGGCTTTATTTTTGCGGCGAAATATTGGATATTCACGGCTACACGGGCGGCTACAACATCACGGCTGCGCTCGTAACAGGACGGCTAGCAGGCTTGTACGCAAGCCGTTACGTAGAAAAGGGCGAACCGATAAGTTGAACTGCCTCCTGTCAAGTAGTCAGTGGAAATAATAAAAGTTGATCTAAGCGGTCTTGGCTCTAAATTCCAAAGGACTGAGACCGTTTAATTTTTCTTGATAAAGATGGTAATTGTAAAATTGGATGTATTCGTCAATCGCCTTCTTTAGCTCTTCAAATGTATCGTACTTATATAAATAATATTTTTCACATTTACTGTTCCCCAAAAGGATGCCATTGGACCATTATTCTATACATCGTCCAACACGAGACATATTATGTGTTAACCCTACTTGATCAATCCTTCCTTTAAATCCATGTGAAGTAAATTGAAATCCTCGATCACTATATAGTAAATAATGTTTACCACAAATAGAAGGAATTTCTTTGACTAACGTGTAAAACACTAGCTTATTATTATTAGAATGCTAAAGACATCATTTCATCTTACTCTTATATTTTTAAATACAATAGTATAATATCAAAAAAATACATATTTAACATTTTTTGTATTAAAATAGTATAATAATGGTATAATTTAATATGAAATGAGGATAATTCTAATGAATTGTAACAAATCCGTATTATTAGCAGTGTTTAGTATTCCGATTTTTATGTTAATCACATCTTTTGATTTATCTATACAGACTGATAGAATAAATGCCCTAATTTTCCTTGGATACACATATCCGATATTTTTCCTTTTGTATTATTTAGTTAAGATTAAAAATTTTAAACCAATGTTAGTTCTATCAATAGGAATATTATTATGGACTGCATTCACTAGTTTTTTATTCAAAGATACCTTTATTACAATTGGTTTATTTATAATTTCCATCTTAGTTTTAGTGACAATAACAGTTATAACTAAAGAACCTAATTAATCCGCATTTAATGTCATGGTATTAAATGGAATGTTTTGGATGGCATAGTATCAAATTGCATTTTAAACCTTACCTTTTTCATTCAAAGCGCATAAATTGATGGGTCTGTCTAAAAAGTCAGGATAACTTACTCTTTTTTTTAAAAGACACACAAAAAAACGTCCTATCTAGTAAAATGTGAGGTGACAAGCCCAATTTTGCAGAAAGAACGTTTTTTATGAACTGGGCAGCTGACTTTTGGGGGCGCTTCTTTTTTTGCACAAATCGCTATCCCGTTGAACGGCCATGTGCGATCCGGTTTAGCTATTCGCTAGACCTGTTCGCATTCAAAAGCATTTCCAGCTGCTTATGCCGTTCTTCATTTGAAGCTTCTAAAAAGCTCTTGTCTAATAATTGATGTAAAACCATCCTTTTTTGCTCTGGGTCGTTGATTTCTTCTAAGACACGTTTTCGACCTTCCTTTAAAAATTCAACATAGTCAGCAAAATGTTCATCAAACTGCTCTGCCAAATTATTTTTTAATTTTCTGGCGAGCCCCGGAACTTTCCCGCTCGTTGATACACTGATGATTAAATCGCCCCTTTTAAATGTTGCCGGCATAATGATATTGCTTTTTTCAGGTGCATCCACCACATTGATCAGCTGATGTGCTTCACATGACTGGTAGACCTGCTCATTAACTTCCCTTTCATTCGTTGCCGCAATGACTAGAAACGCACCGTTTACATCGTCTTTTTCAAACGTTTTTTGTTTCCACGATATTTTTTTTTCTTGATGCATTCGAAGAAGATGATCTGATAGATCGGGACTGACAACCGTTATATCAGCACATGCATCGAGCAAAGCTTTTATTTTTCTTTCCGCTACCTTCCCTCCGCCGACAACGACTGTCTTTTTTCCTTTTATATTCAACATCGCACTGTAGTACATATGATCACCCTTTTTTGTCTTAGCGCTTACAATTTCTGGTTGATGCGAAGCGTTTTTTCCTTTCAAAAGGTTCTAGGATAACTTAAAAAAATTGGTCATCCTTTTTTTCGTGCGGTCGCTTCGGAACGGCATTGAAATCTTTTTTCCAATAAAAAAAGACCTAGATTCCTCATAAACAAGGATTTTCAAACGGGTCTAAAGCTTGCTTTAAAAAGCTTTTTCATGAGTTAGTCCGTCTTCCATCCTGCAAAACGATGGCGATCATTTCAGTTTTATTCGACTTTCTCACATCAGGTACAATTTATAAAGTGTTTCCTATCTGGATCAGTGCTTATAAGCTTTCAAGATCCACTGGGCATAGCAACTGCTTGGAGCGCATGCGAACATTGATGCATTGACGAAGATTCTCTAAAATTACAATCAACCAACGCTTCACGTTTAATTCTGTTTACATTCTTACTAAATATAATAGACTTTTCATTATTAATGTGAAAGTCTTCTTATTCTTTGTAAATAATCATCGCTGAAAAACAGTAAATTTGTTCACCTTTTTGATCGCATGTTACCGATACATGATATTTTATGTCGATATATTTTTGACTTGGAAGCGCAGTTAAAAAAGCGTTCACTTCCTCTTCTAAATCTTTTTCATGCTCTTCGTCAAAAATGGCGACTTTATAGCTCAATTTCTTCACACTCCCTTTATTTATCTCGTTGCTTCCAATATACTTTTATGCTTGTACAAATATGACACTTTTAATAAAGGGATGTCGGCAGTTTTTATGGGGATTTTGAGGGTACTACATGCGGTATGGTTTACTGTTTTGCCACGCTAATCTTCCTTTATAAGGAAAAAACCGCGCCTACTTAAGCGCGGTTTTTCCACTTATTTTTTTATCTCGCTCTTCGGTTTGGTTTCCCCTGTCCATTCGAGCATTCCGCCAACCATATTGATGACATTAAAACCAAGATCCTGTAAATATAAACAAACATTTTCACTTCTTCTTCCTGAGCGGCAGACGAAAATATATTCCTTTTCTTTATCAAATTCTTCAATGCGGTCCGGGATTTCTCCCATCGGAATATGTTTTGCTTGTGGAATCATGCCTTCTTCTACTTCTTCTTCCTCGCGGACATCAATAATGTCTAATTTTTCGCCGTTTTCAAGCTTCGTTTTGAGATCATTTGGTGTGATTTCTTTTACCATGAATGGCCATCCTTTCATTAATATTCAAGCTTAATTGGCTACGATGTTGACAAGCTTGCCAGGAACAGCAATCACTTTACGAACGGTTTTGCCTTCAAGCTGTTCTTTTATTTTTTCATCATCCATCGCGATTTTTTCCATTTCCTCTTTAGAAGCATCGTTTGGTACAAGCAGCTTTGCCCGCACTTTTCCGTTGATTTGAATGACAATTTCCACTTCATCTTCGACAAGCTTTGATTCATCCCATGCCGGCCACGATTCATAAGCAATCGTTTCAGAATGGCCGAGTTTTTCCCAAAGCTCTTCGCAAATATGCGGAGCAACCGGCGATAAAAGCTTTACAAAGCCTTCCATATATTCTTTCGGAAGAATTGTCGCTTTATAAGCTTCATTAATAAATACCATCAGTTGCGAAATAGCTGTGTTAAAATGCAGATTTTCATAATCCTCCGTTACCTTTTTCACTGTTTGGTGATAAATGCGTTCAAGCTCTTGAGACGGTTCATCGACGATTTTCGGATTCAACTCGCCATTTTCCATTACAAACAGCCGCCATACACGATCTAAAAACCTTCTTGCGCCGTCGAGTCCTTTTGTTGACCATGCAATGGATGCATCAAGCGGACCCATGAACATTTCATATAAACGGAGAGTATCCGCTCCGTGGCTTTCAACGATTTCATCAGGATTGACGACATTTCCTTTTGATTTGCTCATCTTTTCATTGTTTTCGCCGAGGATCATTCCTTGGTTAAACAATTTTTGGAACGGTTCTTTCGTCGGAACTACTCCGATATCGTATAAAAATTTATGCCAGAAACGGGCATACAGCAAGTGTAAAACAGCATGCTCAGCCCCGCCGATATAAATGTCCACAGGCAACCATTTTTTCAATTTTTCAGGATCAGCTAATTGTTCTGAATTGTGCGGGTCAATATAGCGCAAATAGTACCAGCAGCTTCCCGCCCATTGAGGCATTGTGTTTGTTTCGCGCCGCCCTTTTTTGCCTGTTTTCGGGTCAACGACATTCACCCAATCCTCAATATTCGCTAAAGGTGACTCACCGGTTCCCGAAGGTCTAATTTCATCTGTTTCCGGAAGCACTAACGGCAGCTCCTCTTCAGGAACAGCTGTGATCGTGCCGTCTTCCCAATGGATGATCGGAATCGGTTCACCCCAATAACGTTGACGGCTGAACAACCAGTCTCGGAGACGGTATGTCACTTTTCTTTGTCCTTTTTTGTTTTCCTCCAGCCAATTGATCATCGCTTCAATTGCTTCTTCTTTATTCAATCCGTTCAAAAAGTCGGAATTTACATGCTCGCCGTCTCCTGTATAAGCTTCTTGTTCGATGTTTCCTCCAGCGACAACCTCTTTAATCGGCAGGTCAAATTTTTTCGCAAATTCATAGTCCCGTTCATCGTGGGCAGGCACGGCCATGATCGCACCTGTACCATAGCTCATTAAAACATAATCGGCAATCCAAATCGGCAATCTTTCTCCATTGGCAGGATTTACAGCATAGGCTCCGGTAAACACGCCTGTTTTTTCCTTCGCCAAGTCCGTTCTTTCGAGATCGCTTTTACTTTTAATTTGATCTAAATAGGCTTCCACCGCTTCTTTTTGTTCCTCGGTTGTAATTTCTTTCACAAGCGGATGTTCAGGCGCAAGCACTGTATACGTAGCACCGAAAAGCGTATCTGGACGAGTAGTAAAAACAGTAAAGGTTTTATCAGTTCCATCGACTGTAAAATGAACTTCCGCACCTTCCGACCGGCCGATCCAATTTCGCTGCATTTCCTTTATGCTTTCCGGCCAATCAAGCTCTTCTAAATCTTCCAGCAGCCTGTCAGCATATTCGGTAATTTTTAACACCCATTGTTTCATCGGACGGCGTTCAACAGGATGTCCTCCCCGTTCGCTTTTTCCGTCGATGACCTCTTCATTTGCAAGAACAGTTCCGAGTGCCGGGCACCAGTTGACGGGCACTTCATCAATGTAAGCAAGTCCTTTTTCATAAAGCTTTAAGAAGATCCATTGCGTCCATTTGTAATATTCCGGATCAGTTGTATTTACTTCCCGATCCCAATCATAGGAAAATCCTAGTGATTGAATTTGTCTGCGAAAATTATCAATATTTTTTTTCGTAAATTCCGCAGGATCGTTGCCGGTATCTAAAGCATATTGCTCAGCCGGAAGTCCAAATGCATCCCATCCCATCGGATGGAGAACATTGTAACCTTGCATCCGTTTCATTCGCGCCAAAATGTCGGTTGCCGTATAACCTTCAGGATGGCCTACATGAAGACCAGCTCCCGAAGGATACGGAAACATATCCAATGCATAAAACTTCGGTTTATCGGAATCATCCTCTGTTTTAAATGTTTTGTTTTTTAGCCAATAATCTTGCCATTTTTTCTCAATCTCACGATGGTTGTAAGACATGTAAAAATCCTCCTTTGCTATATATATGTATAAGCGTCAAATAATAAAAAAACTCCCATCCCCACGACGAAGGGACGAGAGACAATTTCCCGCGGTACCACCCAAATTAGCGCAAATGCACTCACTCTGTTCCGTAACGTGGAAACACGTCGGGCATTAGTCTGTACCGGAATACATTTCACACCCGCAACTCAAAGGGGAGTTCGTGAATAAACAACGATTGACTTTCACCTTCCGTCAACTCTCTAGACGCCTTTATCCACTACTGATCCTTTTCACCGTTCTTGCTTTTTCATCCACTTATCATATTGTTATTTTAATGAATTTTATGAGTTCATGCAAGTCAATGTCGAAAAATTTGGATTTCAGTCTAATAATTAATAATTGACAGACCCTTTCAAGCTTGAATCAAGCAGCATTTCTGCTTCATTTAAAATGTCCTGCAAGATCGTGTCAGCAGCGTTTGGTCTATATAATTCAGCAATGCTCATTTTCATTTTTTCCATTTTTTCAGGGTGGTTAAATAAATCATTGACCGTCTCTTGAACTTTTTCAAGCTTATTGATGACAACCGCCGCCCCTTTTGCTGCAAACAAATCGGCATTCTCCCTTTCCTGCCCCGGAACAGGTTTATAGAGAATAAGCGGAACTTTTAATGCGGCCGCCTCGCTGAGAGTAATCCCTCCAGGCTTTGTTATCATGCAGGAACAAATGCGAAAGAGCTCATCGATTCTTTCGACATAGCCAAAAACTTTTATTCGATCCGGGTGAATATACTGAAGCGGTTCAAGCTCATCTTTCAGCGATTGGTTATTTCCGCATACAACGACTATTTGCATGTCATCTCGTGTAAAAAATGATTCACACAAATCTTTTACATTTTTTAAAACTCCATGAGCGCCTGTAGCAATTAACAAAGTTTTCTTGTTCGGATCCAAATTGTATTTTTTATATAAATCGATCGTTTCCATTTTTTCTTCAAACTGCGGCCGAATAGGAATTCCGGTTACTTTGACAAGCGCTGGATGGATGTTGAGCATTGTCAGTTTTTCCTTCACATCGTCGCACGAAACATAATATTTATCAATGTTTTTATGAACCCATACTCGGTGAAGACAAAAATCGGTCAGCACATTAAATGTCGGGATGAACACGCCTGTCCGCGTGCGATATTCAGGCACAACGGAAATAGGAAATGTATTAATGATGATGTCAGGATTTATCTCCCTTACTAGCTGATTCAACTTGCGGTGTCCAAGCTTCAAATACAAATTCATAATGCGTTTGTTAGACATTTTGTCCACACTATAATAAAATAACCGATAAAATTGCTTACCGATGGAAAAACTTTTCAAATATAAATATCTTGTAATTTCTGCCATAATTGGATGAGACTCGCTAATTAAATCAGAAACTTTTACGTTGTTGATTCCCATCTTATGCAAAGACTGCTCCAATGTTTTAGCAACTTGGATATGACCGTTTCCGTAATTTGCCGTTAATATTAATATCTTTGGGTCTTTTAACATTTTATTCACCTCAACTTAAAGCAGCTCAACAATTAGAACGAACTAAAATCAAAATAGTTTCACTTTAAATGTATATTTCCTTTTATAATTTTAGGAGAAAAAAATTAAGAATCCTTTATTATTTTATTACATTTACATTTCACTGGAAATTTTCGTTTTTTTGTTGGTTGCAATAGCTAAAATGACAAATATATGGATTGGGATTTTTTAATGTCCAACAAAAAATAATTCTGCCCGTTTACTCGCATGGTTCATACAAGAATCTTACCGATACGCATTGGTTTAATTGAATTTATGCCGTTTTTCCGGGGATTTTTTAGCTAGCTAATGGGCAGCCAAAGCTGCATGAATAACACCGAGAAGAATAAGATATGCCCTCCGAACAAAGTTTTTCCTTTATCTTTTCTGAACCGTTTTAGCCAAACAAGCTGAAACTCACGCTGCAGAGATTCAAATACTTTTTCTTTGCTAAACTTTATTTATGAAAAGCATTGGCAAATTCGTTTTTCATGTCTTTCATCCATTGGTATATTTGTTCAAAGCTGATTCCTGCATAAAATGCGTCGATCATAATTTGCCGCAGCTCCTCTTTAATTATTTCAATTTTCTCTTCATCCAGCTTTTTCTGCACCATTTTCGATACAAATGTCCCCCGTCCTCTCATCGTTTCAATCAAGCCTTCTCTTTCCAGCTCTTTATAAACCTTTGAAACCGTGTTAGGATTAGCGATAATCATGGAAGACATCTCTCTTACAGAGGGCAGTTTATCGCCAGGCTTTAACACACCTTTGATACATAGTTCTTTCATTTTTTTTATGATCTGCTCATATATCGGAGTGGCACTTCTCGGGTCAATTTCAAACATCAAATACCCTTCTTTCTTACAAAAAGGACTTTTTTGTATTATGTGTACTACATTATATAGTACACATAATACAGAAAAGATGCAATCAACATTTTCTGATTCCGCATATAAAAAACACTGAATGATTTCACTCGTTCGGGGGCTCTTGATCTTAGGGAAAAATTATGATGTACATAGTCGTATAGCAGCTTTTGCTAGAAGTTTGGCTGATGTTCAACAAACTGATCCCGATTTTGTTTGAAAATGTAATCGTTCATTCGCATTGAGCCGAGCTTTTATATCGGTAATTGCGCAATCTGTTGAAAGATATTTTTATTCTATATTTTCGTTTTTATTCCAAAAACCATTCTTTCCCTATGCAAATTTATATATAAGATCAAATCGGCTAAAGAATAAATGAAAAATCATAATTGCAATTAAAGGGCAAGCCTACAATCAGGCTTTGCCCTGGAATTTTAATGATCGAGCAAAATCATCTCATTTTGAAGGTGCTGCAGTTGAAGGCGCATGCGGTGAAGCTGCTCCCGCTGCTGGTCATTTGCGCTTAAACTGAGTTTTTCCACTTCTGCAAGTGCATCTTGAAGCTTTTGCTGTGCATTTGTATATTCTTCATCATTGTAATGCTCCTGTTTCAGCCCTTCAATATATTGCTCATTTGCATATTCCAATGCTTGCTGGCAATGTTGAATGCACTCTTCCACGGATTGTCTAGTAGCCAAACAAATCCCCTCCTTGATGAAGAATTTTCTTCATCAACTGTATTTTTCGCTATTTCTGCAAGCTCCATCATGAAAAAAGCTGGTAAATTCTTATTTGAGATTGGTTTGGCAATCATGGTAAAATGTCTTGATAGTATATCGAAACAGGAGGAGTAGGAATTGGCGAACCACAATCCATTTCCGTATACGAATGACAACAAACGGTATCATACATGGAATTACCATTTACGAAATACATTTGGAGATAAAGTGTTTAAAGTTGCTTTAGACGGAGGATTTGACTGTCCAAACCGCGACGGTACGGTAGCACATGGCGGGTGTACGTTTTGCAGTGCCGCAGGGTCGGGCGATTTTGCCGGAAACAGAGCTGATGATCTTGTTACGCAATTTCACGACATTAAAAGCAAAATGCATGAGAAATGGAAAAACGGAAAGTATATTGCTTACTTTCAGGCATTTACAAACACTCATGCACCCGTGGAAGTTCTTCGTGAGAAATATGAAACGGTATTAGGTCTCGAAGGAGTTGTCGGTTTGTCCATTGCTACAAGGCCTGACTGTTTGCCTGACGATGTTGTTGATTATTTGGCGGAATTAAATGAGAGGACATATCTTTGGGTTGAATTAGGATTGCAAACCGTTCACCAGCGGACCGCTGATTTAATTAACCGTGCGCACGATTATGAATGTTATGTGGAAGGAGTTAACAAGCTCAGAAAGCACGGAATCCGAGTTTGCACACACATCATAAACGGTCTTCCGCTTGAAACGTACGATATGATGATGGAAACTGCAAAAGAAGTTGCTAAGCTGGATGTTCAAGGAATTAAAATTCATCTGCTCCATTTGTTAAAAGGTACACCGATGGTTAAGCAATATGAAAAAGGGATGGTGCGCTTTTTATCCTTTGATGAATATGTACAATTAGTTTGCGATCAGCTAGAGGTACTGCCTCCCGAAATGATCGTTCATCGCATTACAGGCGACGGTCCGATCGATTTAATGATAGGGCCGATGTGGAGCGTTAACAAATGGGAAGTGCTGAATGCCATTGATGCCGAACTCGAAAAACGAAACAGCTACCAAGGGAAGTATTATACAAAAGATCGAGTGATGTCAAAATGAACCTCATTCGCATTCTTCCATTTGCAAAAAAATTGATGGCTTCCGCTGTCCAAAACGGCGATATCGTTATTGATGCAACAGTCGGGAACGGACATGATACCGTCTTTTTAGCTCAACTCGTTGGCGAACAAGGTCATGTGTTTGGATATGATATTCAAAAACAAGCGCTTGAAGAGACAAAAAAACGATTGAAGGAATCCGGTTTAATCGACCGTGTTACTTTGTTTCATTCCAGCCATGATGACATTTTCAATACGATTCCGAAAAAACATCACAATCATATCGCCGGTGCGATGTTTAATCTCGGTTATTTGCCCGGTGGCCAAAAAAACATTGTGACAAAACCAGAATCAACTATTGAAGCAGTAAAGCAGCTTTTATCCATATTAAGACCCGGTGGAATGATCGTGCTGGTCGTTTATCACGGCCATCCGGAAGGAAAACGTGAGAGAGATGAGCTTCTTAAATTTGCCGAACAAATCGATCAACATACTGCTCATGTACTTGAATATCGTTTTTTAAACCAAAAAAATTCCCCTCCGTTTATTGTAGCAATCGAAAAAGCAAAATAGCCGGGAATAATATCCCGGCTAGCTTTATCCATCAAGAAGATTTAATCAAATTCCATTTTCGGAACGTTCGATATGCCCTAGCATTCACATAAAAGAAAACGGAGGTTGTTCCTCCTTTTTTTATTAATTTTTTAGCCAGCTTTCCTAAATCTTTATGTACTAATACTTTGTCATCAGATAAATAAATGCCGAGCAATCCGCGGTTAATTAATTTATGAAAATTTTCGTTCGGAATACCTTTTAAATTTTTGTCCGCTTCATGTACAAAATGAGCTAATCGTTCCATCATTTCTGATGTGCTTTCATAAAAACTGCAAAAATTTAAATCGCCCTCCAATTGATCCTCCTCTTGATCAATAAAGTAATCCAATAAAATATGAAGCCCTTGCACATATGGAAAGTAACCATCTTTAATTTTTTTGGCAATCGCTTCGTTAAAGCTGGGCTGAAATGCATAGGCGACTAAACAAAAAATGCCCAATGTCGATCCAGCGCAGGCAGAAAATTCATACCACCGCATATCCGGGAGGGAAGATTTATATTGTTCGAACCACTGTACTAGCCTTGGCACTCTTTCCTCTTCTATTACATGCTTATGTACTTGCAGTTCACAATAATATTCGCAAAGCTCCATCAAATAGCCAGCTATAACCGGATAGTTCTCCAATTGGCTCAGCATTCTTTGGCATGTCATGACAAGCTCTTTTAAATATCCGCCGTCATCTTGGTCCTCACGAAATTGGTAGTAATTTTTTAATTCTGCATGAATCGACAGCGCATCCTTCATTGATTGGTGCAGCATGCGGAAATCTTCCGGATCAAAAGAAGTGCTTCTGTCGCATAAATTATCCAAGTAATCGCTAATCGTTTGATAAGCAACGATAAACTCTATGCATTCCTCTATATGAGAGTTCGACAAAAGCGCTAAAATGCTTCCTCCTTCGCAATGAAATGCCTTCGTATTTATGCTTGCAAGCGCCTGCTTTCTCAATTCAGGATTCGGTATTTCCTCAGCCTTTTTTTTCCACCCATCTAAGTAATAATGGACGGTCGGAAGAATTTCCCTATAAACTCTTGACATAAGGCTGATAGGGTGTTCAGGTATACTCAAAGATCAACTCACCTCTTCATTGTAAAATTCCAGTGTTTATGTTAAATGGCTTTCTGTAAATCTCAACGCATCTTGAAAAACAAGTTCTCTTTCCGGTTCATTAAAAATTTCGTGATATAGTCCTTCCCATTCTTTATAGCTCTTTTCCGTGAGATTCAACTGACTATACCATTTTTGAACTGCTGATTTATCAACAATTTTGTCTTCTCCTCCCTGCATGACGAAAAGAGGGACATCTGGAAACTGCGGAAGCTGCTGAAATGCTAGTTCAATGGCATGAAGAAGCTCTCTGTACCAGCGCACAGAAACTTTTCTTACGTAAAGGGAGTCGTTTCTGTTTATGTCTTGAATTTCCTTATTTCTCGTTGCCATCTCAACTGTCAAACCGGAATCAAAGCGTACCCTAGGCGCGAAAATATTTAATCCTTTTGCCAAAAGATCGAGCGCTTTACTCGGTTTTTGCAAAATTCCTAAACATGGCGAAGATAAAATGACCCCGTTTAACGGAATTTTATTTCTCTGCAGCGTACGTATGGCTATTAAACCGCCCATGCTATGCCCCAGCAAAAAAAGCGGCAATTGGAAAGATTGAGCCTCCCTGATCCAACGGTCAACTTCATCAATATATTCATCAAACGATTGGACATGTCCCCGTCTGGAGGATGAATTTCCTTGTCCTGGCAAATCCCCCATGACAACATGGTACCCGTTTGTTTGCCACTTTTTTATCAGCCATTTGTAACGTCCATGATGTTCTAAAGCTCCATGAATGATGACAATCGCAGCTTTAGGACTAGAACTTACCCATTTCCACATAAATTAACTCCTTTCCGAACATGACGGAAAATTTGTTATAATATGAAAAAAAGAAAAGGATGGTTCCCATGGTTATTTATCCATATAAAGACAAAAAACCTATAATTAGCGATTCGGCTTATATAGCTGATTTTGTCACAATCACCGGCGATGTTCAAATAGGAGATGAATCAAGCATTTGGTTTCAGACGGTTATCCGCGGTGACGTCGCCCCAACTATTATTGGAAATCGGGTCAATATTCAAGACCAATGCTGTCTGCACCAGAGCCCAAATAAACCGTTAATTATTGAAGATGATGTAACCGTCGGCCATCAAGTTCTGCTCCATAGTGCGATTGTGCGGAAAGGAGCTCTAATTGGAATGGGTTCGATTATTCTGGATGGAGCAGAAATCGGAAAAGGCGCTTTTATCGGTGCAGGCAGTCTTGTCCCGCCAGGCAAAAAGATACCTGAGAAAACTTTAGCATTCGGAAGACCCGCCAAAGTGATTAGAGAATTAACAGAAGAAGATCTTCAAGATATGGAACGCATCCGTCGCGAGTATATCGAAAAAGCTCAATATTATAAAAATATTGCTCGTATGAACAACATATAAATTGCTTATAAAAACATTTTAAAACTTTCTCTTTCAAATGTCATTCTTTACCGGGCAGCTTCATGTATTTTTAAAATTTTGTAAAATTTTTATTAGATTTGTTGAAGTTTACATAAATATGAGAGAAAATTTTTTTAAGAATTTTTGCTTTTTGAAAAGAGGAACTTTAACATGGGCAGACTGCTGAATCAGCTTTACCAATTTGAGTGCAAGTTGTTCAAACTGATTAATTCGCATTTTGAACGAAAAGGACTGAATGTTTATTTTCGGTATATTACTCATTTAGGAGGGGCTGTTTTTTCAATTGCAACATGTTTAATGCTGATGTTATTTTTTAATGAACCTGTAAAAACTGTTGCCTTGGCAAGTTCAGCTGCTCTTTTTTTCAGTCATATTCCGGTTTTCATTGTGAAAAGAATTTATCCACGCAGACGGCCTTATCTTACATTATTTGAAACAAAAGTGTTAGAAAATCCGTTAACTGACCATTCATTTCCTTCTGGACATACGACAGCTGTATTTTCAGTGGCAACACCATTTTTGCTCTTTTTTCCAGCCTTAACATGGATTTTGCTTCCTCTCGCATTCAGTGTGGCACTATCAAGAATTTTTCTTGGCCTACACTACCCTTCAGATGTGCTGGCGGGAATAGTTCTAGGAGCTTCAGCAGGCACCATCTGTTTTGTCGCATTCGGACCATAAAAGCAAAAAGGTGTCTAATGCATGCATCGCATTGGACACCTTTTTTATTTTACAAATATTGATGAGCCTGTTCGCGCAAAGCTTCCGCTTTATCTGTGCGTTCCCATGGCAAATCTAGATCGTTGCGTCCGAAATGACCGTAAGCAGCTGTCTGTTTGTAAATCGGGCGGCGCAAGTCAAGCATTTTTATAATGCCAGCTGGGCGCAAATCAAAGTTATTGCGAATTAATTCAACTAAAACATCTTCGCTTACTTTGCCAGTACCGAACGTATCAACAGAAATAGAGACAGGTTTCGCTACACCAATTGCATAGGCCAGCTGAACCTCGCATTTGTCTGCAAGTCCGGCTGCGACAATATTTTTCGCTACATAACGAGCCGCATAAGCTGCAGATCGGTCTACCTTCGTCGGATCTTTTCCTGAGAAAGCTCCTCCGCCATGGCGCGCATAGCCTCCGTAAGTATCGACAATGATTTTTCGTCCCGTTAATCCTGCATCTCCTTGTGGTCCGCCAATAACGAAACGTCCGGTAGGGTTGATGAAATATTTTGTTTCTTCATCGATCAGTTCTTTTGGAACAACCGGATCAATTACTTTTTCTTTAATATCCTGCTTAATTTGTTCTAAAGTTGCCTCCGGATGGTGTTGAGTCGATATGACAATTGTGTCAATTCTAACCGGCTGTTCATTTTCATCATATTCTACCGTAACTTGCGTCTTTCCGTCCGGACGCAAATAAGGAATTTCTTCGCTTTTTCTAACTTCTGTAAGCCGGCGTGAAAGCTTATGGGCAATGGAAATCGGGAGAGGCATTAATTCCTTCGTTTCATTGCATGCAAAACCGAACATTAACCCTTGATCTCCAGCGCCAATCGCTTCAATTTCTTCATCAGTCATTTGTCCTTCTCGCGCTTCTAAAGCTTTATCCACCCCTGCAGCAATATCGGGTGATTGCTCATCAATTGATGTTAAAACAGCACAAGTTTCAGCATCAAAACCGTATTTAGCTCTCGTATAGCCGATCTCTTTGACCGTTTCTCGCACAATTTTTGGTATATCCACATACGTGCTTGTCGTAATTTCTCCACTGACTAATACAAGTCCGGTTGTGACAGATGTTTCGCAAGCTACACGTGCGTTCGGATCTTTTTCTAAAATGGCATCTAAAATCGCATCTGAAATTTGGTCGCAAATTTTGTCCGGATGCCCTTCCGTTACGGATTCAGATGTAAACAGACGGCGCTTTTTTGTCATTTACTGCATCCTCCTCAAACTTAAAATGATGTTTATGGAGTGCTACACTCCTTGACATTGACACGGAACTCATTCCCTCGCCACTATTGTATACATATCAAAATTGCGTACGATAAGAAAAACTTGGCTAAACGAGATTTCTCTTATACATAGAAAAAACCTTCCCTGCCAGAGGAAAGGTTGTTATAAACATCATTGCCTTTCACTCTTATCGTTCAAGGATATAACCTTGCATCAGGTTAGCACCATTGCTCGTCTATGAATATGGAATTCTTTCGCATCATGTTGTATGTCCATAGAATACCGCGATTTTGAAAGCCATATTCTACTGTCTTCTTTCAACGAGCCGGTTGCTGGGCTTCATAGGGCCTGTCCCTCCGCCAACTCGGGATAAGAGTATCCGTTCAAATGTATATCATACAGGAGCAAAAAAGTACTTGTCAACAATAAATAAAGCTTCTCTGTAATTTTCCAAATCATCTGATATCCATTATTTCAGTATCAGCTGATCAATCATGATTCGTATGATGCCCAAAAATGAAGGCAAAATATATAGTAAAAACATTATTTTCAAAAATCGATAAATAGGATGGATTATTTTTTCGAATGTGTTATACTATTTCTATAAAACCATTTCAAATATGCAAAAAAAGGATGGTATGTATATGAATATTGTAGATGTTTCAAATGAATTAGCTTCGTTGATCAGCGGACCAAATGCATATCATAATTTACCAGTCGCACGACTTGTAGAAAAAGTTTTAGCTAGGAAAGAAGGTTTTTTAACAAATACAGGTGCAGTTTCGGTTACAACAGGCAAATATACCGGCCGGTCACCAGAAGATAAATTCATCGTTGAAGAAGATTCTGTCAAGCATTTAATTGATTGGGGACCCGTCAACAAGCCAATTTCATCAGAAGTTTTTGAAAAACTGTACTTAAAAGTCATACAATATTTAAAAAATAGAGATGAAATTTATGTTTTTAACGGATTTGCCGGAGCTGACAAAAAATATCGTCTTCCAATTCAAGTGGTCAATGAATTGGCATGGCAAAATTTATTTGCTCGCCAACTGTTTATCCGTCCGAAAAGCCAAGACGATTTAAAGGAGCATAAAAATCCGTTTACGATTGTTTCCGCTCCTTCCTTTAAAGCAGATCCAGCTGTGGATGGAACGAACTCAGAAGCATTTATCATTATTTCTTTTGAAAAGAGAATAGTCCTGATCGGCGGAACTGAATATGCAGGCGAGATGAAAAAGTCTATCTTTTCCGTCATGAACTTCCTGCTTCCAGAAAGAGATATATTTTCAATGCACTGCTCCGCCAATGTCGGTCAAGAAGGCGATGTCGCGCTCTTTTTCGGTTTATCGGGAACAGGCAAAACAACACTTTCCGCCGATCCAAAACGCCGGTTAATTGGTGATGATGAACACGGCTGGTCTTCATCTGGTATTTTTAATATTGAGGGCGGCTGTTATGCAAAATGCATCGGTTTGTCTGAAGAAAAAGAACCTCAAATTTATAACGCGATTCGATTCGGTTCCGTTTTGGAAAACGTTGTGGTTGATGAATCGACACGCATTCCTGATTATGACAACTCCTTATTAACAGAAAACACTCGTGCGGCTTATCCAATTGAAGCGATTGACAATATTGCTAAACCGAGCATTGCGGGTCACCCTAACACAATTATTTTTTTAACAGCTGATGCGTTCGGTGTTCTGCCGCCAATAAGCAAATTAACGAAAGAACAGGCTATGTATCATTTCTTAAGCGGTTATACGAGCAAGCTTGCTGGAACGGAAAGGGGTATTACTTCCCCTAAAACAACGTTCTCCACATGCTTTGGCGCACCATTTCTTCCGCTTCCAGCTACAAGATACTCTGAAATGCTCGGAAGAAAAATCGAAGAACATGATGTGAAAGTATTTTTAGTCAATACAGGGTGGACCGGCGGAGAATACGGAGTAGGAAAACGAATTAAACTTGCTTATACAAGAGCCATGGTTCAGGCAGCATTGGAAGGCGAACTCGATGAGGTGGAAACTGTAAAAGACCCTATTTTCGGGCTGGCGATTCCTGCTCATGTTCCAGGAGTGCCTGATGAAGTTTTACAGCCTATTAAAACATGGAGTGATAAAAACGCTTATGAACAAAAAGCGTATGAATTAGCAAAAGCATTCAAAGAGAACTTCAAAAAATTCTCGAACGTTCCGAAGGAAATTGAAGAACTTGGCGGTCCAATCATATAAAAAAATTACTTACTTTCGGCTACAGCTTTGAACTGTCCCCTGTCAAGTAGACTGTAGAAATAATAAAAATATACCTAAGCGGCTTTAGCTCTATATTCCATGGGGCTAAAGCCGCTTAATTTTTTTGATACCTTTCATCATGATAAAAGCGGTTGTACTCATCCATCGCAAGAGCTAATTCTTTAAATGTCTGATACTTATGTAAATAATACTTCTCGCATTTAAAGCGTTCCCCAAAAAGATACCATTGGCCCATTATCAATGCATCTGCCTACTCTTGACATACTTTGTGTCATCCCTGCTTGTTCTATCCTACGTTTAAAACCATGAGAGGTATATTGGAACCCACGGTCACTATGAATAAGTGGATGCTCTCCTTTTAAAAGTACGGTGGCTTGATCCAACGTTTTGAATACAAGATGATGATGATTGGAATGTCCTAAAACATCGCTCACAATTGATCCATCATATAGATCAAGAATAGCACTTAAATAGGCTCTCTTTGATGAACCTATTTTAATTCTGTGACATCAGCTACCCATTTTTCACTTGGCTTTTCCGCTGTAAATTCACGATTCAATATATTTTCTGCAACATGTTGAGGGAAAACGTTTTAACCACTTATAGTAAGCAGCTCGTGAAATACCGGCGATTTCACATATAAGATTATGCTTAGTTTTCTTTCTCATGAAGTTCCCGGATTGCGATATACTTGTCTTCAAAACGGATTTGGTTTACTTTCACCTCCTTTCGATTTCCTCTAACTTTTTTAAAAATAGATTCTCCGCACGTAAGCGCTCATTTTCTCTTTCTAACTTTTTCATCTCCAGTTTCATTTTCTCTTCTGGAGATAACTCTGCTTCTTCTTTTTTTCTTCCTCGTTTGTCTTTATCCATTGCCTTAAAGAATATTTAGTAATTTGATACCTTTTACAAAGCTCTTGAATAGTACATTCTCGGTTTTCATATGCAAGTAAAACTTCAAGTTTGAGCTCTGTTGTATATTGCTTATACATAGAAAAACTCCCCCTAAGGTAAAACAGATTTTTTATATTTTAATCTGTCTACCTTAAGGGGAGCATATCACTTTGTCGATAGCCTTTTAATATTTTTATGTGGTTTGGCAAAACAAATCGGCATACGCAGATTTTTAGACGAAAACCCCTTTTTCAACGAACTTTTATGAAAAAGGGGTTACGCGATTTTTTATGATAAGACAAATGGAAGCCGTACTCGATAAAATTAAGCAAATTCCTCCTTCCACAATCCGTTCAACAAATGAACGGAAATATGATGACGGTTAATTGGTTGAGTACAATGAAGTGAGATTATAAGTAAGCACGGTTTTGTTATCAGCCCATTCCAATTTAATAATTTCAGCTGTTCCTGTAGGATCGCTTATCAACGTTTTTCGAACTTCCAAAGGAATATTCATAGGATAAAGGCGATAGCCATCTTTGACAAGCTGAAATACGTTTTCCTCTATCCGCTTTTCCTTCCCTTTTGTAATAATCATCGTATTTAATTCAAGCGGCATGCCCATTTCTCCAATCCCCTTTCATTTGATCGATCATTTTTTAGTATGTATCATATGAAAAATATAATGGTCAATTTTTCATCCATTTTATCATTCGTTCTAAAACCATCCGGTTATGCCGAGGCGGAAAATGATGACTAAAATGTTGGAAATACCAGCTTTCCACTTGCTTTCCCAATTCTTTCAGCCTTCTTTCCAATCGATATGCATGTTCAATTGACACGTTTTCATCTTTTCCCCCATGAATGATTAAAACGGGTGCTTGCATTTTTTCAAGGTAATACAACGGTGTCCGCCATTTATAGCGGTCAGGATATTTCTTCGGTGTCCCTCCAATAACTCTTTTCATCATCCTTCTTAAGTCCTTTCTCTCCTCATAAGTTAAAAACATATCAGACACCCCGCCCCAGCTTACAACAGATCGAACATTTGAGCATATAATCCCAGTAAGCAAGGCCATGACTCCTCCCCTTGAAAAGCCAAAAACGTGAATGCGATCCGGATTCACTTGCGGATGTTTCATCAACAAATAGAATGCATTGACCGCATCAAAACGATCATTCCCCGCAAAATCTTCATTCCCTTCTCCTCCTAAATTTCCTCGATAAAAGGGAGCCATCACGATAAAGCCTTTTGATGCAAATTGTATAATTCTTCCTGCCCGAACCATACCAACATTTTTAATCCCTCCGCGCAAATATAAAAAGCCATCATAAACACCTTCTTGAACAGGCTCTGCTAACAGACCTTTCACTTTTAGTCCTTCAGAAATATATGTCACGATGGAAAGCTTAATCGAAGGGTTCGGTGATGGGAAAATTTGTTTGTCAACTATTTCTCCGTTTCTCAGCATCTTTTCAACCTCCATTTAGGTAGGCAATCACACATTATATTTTTTTTTCATACTTTATCCTAGATAAATATATTTAAACATTTTTCCTTTAATATGAACATCATTAGGGAGGATTTCACATGAAAAAAAGGCTTGCTTCCATCGTATTGGTGATCCTTTTCATCATACCTCTTTCAGCCTGCGGCGGAGGAGTAGAAAAAATTCGGCTGGCGGAAGTCACTCATTCTGTTTTTTACGCACCATTGTACGTGGCCATTGAAAAAGAATTTTTCAAAGAAGAAGGACTGGACGTAGAATTAAAAACTACTTGGGGCGGAGATAAAACAATGACCGCCATTTTATCAAACGGCGCTGATATCGGTCTTGTCGGTTCGGAAACGTCCATTTACGTATATGCCCAAGAAGCAAATGACCCAGTCATTAACTTCGCCCAGCTGACCGAAACGGACGGCACTTTCCTTGTCTCCAGAGCCAAGTTGGATGATTTTCAATGGGAAGATTTAAAAGGAAGCACTTTTTTAGGACAGCGTAAAGGCGGCATGCCGCAAATGGTAGGGGAATTTGTGCTGAAAAAGCATAACATCGATCCGCATCAAGATTTAAACCTTATCCAAAACATCGACTTTGCGAATATTGCAAATGCTTTTGCTTCCGGTACAGGCGAATATGTTCAACTGTTTGAGCCAACCGCAAGTATTTTTGAAAAAGAAGGAAAAGGTCACATTATCGCATCCTTCGGCAAGGAATCGGGCAAAGTTCCTTATACAACATTTATGGCAAAAGAAAGCTATATTAAGAAAAATGATAAAACGGTGAAAAAATTCACAAAAGCGCTCTACAAAGCACAAAAATGGGTGGAAGAACATGACGCCGAAACAATTGCCGAAACGATAGCGCCGCAATTTAAAGATACGCCGATCGATATTTTAATATCTTCCATTGACCGTTATAAAAGCCAAGGATCCTATGCAAAAACCCCGCTGTTAGATGAGGACGAATGGAACAATTTGCAAAAAATTATGGAAGAAGCAGGAGAACTGCCGGAGAAAATTGATTATGAACTATTAGTCAACACGTCCATAGCAAACGAAGTGGCAAAATAATGTTGTTTCAAAAGGAGTACATTTATCGACAAGGGGGGGAGGAGATTGTCATTTTTAACGATCGATCATGTCAGCCATACTTATTTTACAAAAAAATCGGCAACGACTGCTTTGGAGGATATCCATTTGGAAGTAGAGGAAGGGGAATTTATATCCTTTCTAGGTCCAAGTGGCTGCGGCAAAACAACGCTGCTTTCCATCATTGCAGGTATCATGAAACCGACAGAAGGGCAAGTTATTTTGAACGGTAAGCAAATATCTTCCGCAACACCGTCTGTCGGTTATATGCTGCAACAAGATTATTTATTTCCATGGAAAACGATAGAGGAAAATATTTTAATTGGATTAAAATTATTGAACAAACTGAATGAAAATGAGAAAAAGCGGACATTTCAGCTTCTGCACCAAATGGGTCTCGAAAATGTAGAAAAGCTATATCCGAATCAATTATCAGGCGGAATGAGACAAAGAGCCGCTTTAGTCCGCACTCTTTCTACAGATCCGAAAATGCTGCTATTGGATGAACCTTTTTCCGCCCTCGATTATCAAACGAAATTAAAGCTTGAAGACTTAGTCTTTCAAACATTAAAGGATTTTAAAAAAACAGCCATTCTAGTCACGCATGATATTGGGGAAGCAATCGCCATGAGCGATCGGATTGTCCTGCTATCCAAAAGGCCTGGCAAAATTGCCAAAATATTTACTGTCCCAAAAGAATTGCGGGATACATCCCCGTTTAAAACAAGGCAGCATCCAACGTATACTTCACTTTTTGACTTAATCTGGAAGGAGTTAGATCAGCTTGAAACAAACAACAACAATTGATCTCCTCCATAAACAATATTTGCAAAGATTGAATAAGGAAAAGAAATGGATTACCTTTTATCAAATCTTAATTTTTATTTCTTTTTTTCTCATATGGGAGGTGTCATCCAGCCAAAAATGGATAGACCCGCTCATATTCAGTTCGCCGACAAAAATTTTTCACTTATTTGTTGAAAAACTGCAGGACGGTACATTACTTGCCAATTTGAACGTGACGCTTTTTGAAACGGTCTTGGGGTTTATTTTTGGGACATTATTCGGGACATTACTTGCTGCTCTATTATGGTGGTTTCCAAGGCTGTCTAAAATATTAGATCCGTATTTAGTGGTTTTAAACGCAATGCCGAAAGTAGCTCTTGGGCCGATTTTCATCGTTGTACTTGGGCCCGGATTTACCTCAATTATCGCGATGGGAACAATCATTTCGGTTATTATTACTACAATTGTAGTCTATACTTCCTTTAAAGAAGTGGATCCGAATTATATAAAAGTGCTGCAAACATTTGGAGCAGGCAAAAAGCACGTGTTCAGAGAGGCGATCCTGCCGTCATCTTTTCCAACCATTATTTCTACTTTGAAAGTCAATGTCGGGTTATCTTGGGTGGGTGTGATCGTCGGAGAATTTCTCGTTTCAGCTAAAGGATTAGGCTATATGATTATTTACGGGTTCCAAGTTTTTAATTTTACCCTTGTGCTGTTAAGCCTAGTTATCATTGCCATCTTTGCAACGATCATGTACAAAATTGTCGAACTAATTGAAAAAACATTAATCAAAAGCCAATAAGAGGCTGTCAAGAAAGTCAAATCGCCATTGAAAACAAAAAATCATAAACACCGATATATCAACGTTTCTAACACATTAATGGGGGCGTCAATAAGCCGTAAAAACGACTTATTAGACACCCCCTTAAACAATTTCTAAACCGACTTTCAGGAATTTAAAAGCTATTTTATGTAATCGGCATAAATTTTTTCCAAGCTGCGTTTTAGAACATCATCTTTCATAATAAAGCTAAAGCGATGATCGTCCTCAATTTTTTCAGGCAAGTCCGCAAGCAAGACTGGACCTAACGTTTCAAAATACGTGCTCTGTTTTTCGAGCCTCTCAATTTCCGCATAATAAATATTTTTCACAATCGTTTTCTCTTTTCCTATAACCTTATATTGCCCAATATATACGATATCTTGGACAATTCCTCCCGTTTCTTCCCTCACTTCCCGGACAGCAGCTTCAACCGGCTTTTCGCCGTTCTCGACTTTTCCTCCTGGAAACTCGTAGCCCCGGTCTTCATGTAAAGTTAAAAGCCATTTGTTTTCATATCGGCAGATGACCCAGACATGCTTCGGGTAAACAGAAAAAGGGTGTTGACGGAAAGACAGGTATACATCATTGCCGTAAAAATCTTTAAAATAAAACATAATCAATCCCTCTACTCCCATTTATCTGTTTTCATCATAACATATGGAAAAGAGGATTGTATAACTTATTCTTGATTATGCATAAGACCCATTGAAGCAATATGTTTTCTAGCTTCTTCGTCGCCATGCTTATAAATGAATTCATATACTTTTTTTGTTAAAGCATCAATCGCATCATTTTCCTTGTCATAATGATACTGTATATACGGAACATGCGCCCGGAAGAAATTTTGCCAGCTGGTAGAATGAATCTGATCGAAATACTCCCGTAACTCCGTAATTTCCTCATCACTGGCAGAAATTTGAAAATCCCACGGAGATGCTTCTCTGCTTTGGGAAATCTCACCGCTAGCTACTGATATATAATAGGTTTTTTTTGGATTTTCGGACATTTATATCCCCCTCCTCTTTTTAAGTATTGCCTTATCAAAGAAAAATATTTATAAAAAAAGGCTGCCTAACGCAGCCAAAAGAGGAAGGATATAATTATTTTCCAAGGAATGACTTTAACATCCAGTTATGTTTTTCAAGATTCACTTTAATATCGAGAAGCATGTCACCAGTTGCTTCGTCATTCACTTCTTCAGCAACTTTGATTCCTTTGTCCAAATCTTGAATGATGGCGGAAAAGTCGTCAACAACTGCCTGCACCATTTGTTCTGCAGTTTCAACGCCTTCTGCTTCTTTAATAGAGGAGATTTCTAGGCTTTCTCTAATCGTAGCAACAGGTTTAGCGCCCAAAGCTAAAAGTCTTTCCGCTAATTCGTCAATATAACCTGCAGCTTCATTGTACAGCTCTTCAAACTTTTCATGTAGAACGAAAAATTGGTCTCCTTTTACATTCCAATGAAAGTTATGTAATTTTACATAAAGTACCGTCCAATCCGCAATTTGTTTATTTACGATTTGAAATAAATCTTGTTTAGACATAATCCCATCTCCTTTTTATTTAATCTTTTAGTTATACAGTACCCCTTTTTTGCACTCTTAAAACTATAAAAAAAGTTGCATCATTGCGTGTAGCTGTTAGCTGAACACTTTTTCCAAATCCTCTTTACTATGCTTTAGCCAATATTCCATGAGCTTTTTGGCGCCTTCTAAATCATGAAGCTTCGCTTGGCCGCATTGCAGTTCGTTTGCGGCAGGCACTTCTGACTGCTCTACAGCATCTTTCATTGTCTCTTCCAATAAATCAATGATTTCTTTTACGGTCGGTTCCCCGCTAACGACTAAATAAAAGCCTGTTTGACACCCCATTGGAGAAATATCAATGATATCAAAGTGATCATATTTTTCCGCATATTTGCGAATTGTAAATGCCAGAAGATGCTCCAATGTGTGAATAGCATCCGGTTTCATTGCCTGCTTATTCGGCTGGCAGAAGCGGATATCAAATTTGTTAACTACTCCATCCGTGCCGACTTTATGTACTCCGCAATGTCTGACATACGGTGCTTGCACTTTTGTATGATCCAGTTCAAAACTCTCCACTGAAGGCATTCCCATCACTCCTTACATTTTCTTAGTTTCCATTTTAACACAAAATTTTATAACATACATTTATGTTAAAATGTTGTCAAGATTCCAGAAAAAAGAGGTGCTTGCTGTGAAATCTGTCATGATCGCCCTTATCCGTTTTTATCAAATCTTTATCTCCCCGTTAAAGCCGCCTTCATGCCGCTTTTACCCAACATGCTCTGAATACGGGCTTGAAGCAGTGAAGCGTTTCGGAGCTGTCAAAGGCGGCTTTCTGACAGTAAAACGAATCTTGAAATGCCACCCGTTTCACCCGGGAGGATTTGACCCTGTCCCGGAAATTGAAAAAGATATAAATAAAAAAACGAGTGAATAAATGAAAAATAATGCAAAATACTACAATTATCAAATAAAGCTAAAGGGGAGCAAAAGATATGGAAAATATGATCGCTCAATTTAAACATGAAGTGAATAATGCAACAGAAGAGACGTTCCATTCTTCTGTTTGTTCTTTTTTAAATTTGTGGAGCTATGAATACGGCTCGTTCGAACATTTGCCAAACGAAATCCACCACTTATTGCATATTAGCCAATATGATATTTTAACTGTCGATCATGAGTAGCCAAAAACTACAGCCATTCTTTTAGTTTTCTCCTGAGCAGCTTTTTAGATGCATTTCGTGGCAGAGATTCAACAAATGTAAATCCTTTTGGAACTTTGTATTTTGCCAGCTTTTTCAAACAAAATTGCCTTAATTCTTCTTCAGACACCTCTTCGCTTCGGACAACAAAAGCATGGGGAACTTTTCCCCATTTTTTATTTTCTTTTCCTACCACTCCTACATCTTTTACGGAAGGATGCGACAAAATAACTGCTTCAACCTCCGCCGGATAAATGTTTTCTCCTCCCGAAACAATTAAATCGGATCGGCGGTCCAATACATATAAAAATCCTTCTTCATCCAGATAGCCTAAATCTCCAGTATAAAACCAGCCGTCACGTATAGCTTCGTTTGTTGCGTCTGGACGATGTAAATACCCCGGTGTAACATTCGGTCCTTTTACTACAATTTCTCCTTCTTCATTAGGGGAGCAGGTCCTGCCGTCTGCTACGATCCGAATTTGAGCTGGAAACAACGGTTTTCCCGCAGATCCGAGTTTTGAAAAGCAAAATTCAGGGGCTAATGTGGCAATTTGCGAACACGTTTCCGTCATCCCATATGTTTGAAAAACGGGAATTTCTTTTTCACGGCATTGTTCAAGAATCGGCCGCGGGGCAGGACCTCCTCCTAAAAGCATGCATCGAAACGATTTCGGATACGTGTCACTTCCTAATTCCTGCAGCATGTCATTCAGCATGGCCGTAACGACGGAAGCAATCGTAACTCCTTCATTTTTGATCGCTCTGTTTGCTTCTTTCGCTGAAAATGAAGAATGGAGAACAATTCCGATTCCATAAATGACGCTGCGCATCAAAATTGACAGTCCGCTTATATGAAAAAGAGGAACTGCCAAAAGCCAGCAATCGCCGTCCTTCAGTCCAAGATTCAGCACAGAACCGATCGCACTCCACCAATGATTCCCAAATGTTTGCTGAACTCCTTTCGGTTTTCCTGTTGTTCCAGACGTATACATAATCGTTGCCACGTCATCTAAAATAAAGCTGTCATCTAATGCTGCTTCCTTTTCATCACAAAGCTTCAACTCTGATAATGTCATAACTTTTTTACCGGGAAAATGAACCGATAATTCATCATCACAGATAACGCATTTTATATTCGCATCATTTATTTGCCATAATAATTCTTCAGCTGTTAGTCTAGTATTCAAAAGAACATTGACCGCACCGAGATACATTAAAGCATGAATATTAATGACCATTTCTAAGCTGTTTTTCATTAAAAGCCCGACTGTATCTCCACGCTTGATATCTATTTGATGCAGCTGTCTTGCTCTTTTTTCAACAAGCTGATGCAAGTCCAAAAATGAATAATTTTTCCCCTCATAACGAATGGCCAATCGGTCCGGAGTCAAAAAAGCTCGCTGTTTAAGCCAATTCGGTGTTTCATTTCGATTTGCACTCATGTCTTGACACCTCGATTATTGCACAATAAAGCAGCTCGATGCATCGCCATCAAGCTGCTTGTTCTTTTTATGGGAAACGCGGGAATTGTTTGAAATCAGGTTTTCTTTTCTCTTTAAATGCATCTCGTCCTTCTTTCGCTTCATCTGTTGTATAATACAATAATGTCGCATCCCCCGCGAATTGTTGGAGACCGGCGAGACCATCTGTATCTGCATTAAATGCAGCTTTCAAGAAGCGAATAGCAGTTGGGCTTTTTTCCAAAATTTCTTCACACCATTTGACAGTTTCCTCTTCAAGCTGCTCTAATGGGACAACTTTGTTGACTAAGCCCATCTCATAAGCTTCCTGCGCATTATATTGACGGCATAAATACCATATTTCACGAGCTCTTTTCGTACCAACAAGCCGGGCAAGCAGTCCCACTCCATATCCCGCATCAAAGCTTCCAACTTTTGGGCCTGTTTGTCCGAAAATTGCATTCTCTGATGCGATCGTTAAATCACACACGACATGCAGAACATGTCCTCCTCCAATTGCATATCCGTTCACCATTGCAATAACCGGTTTTGGAATCACCCGGATAAGTCGTTGCAAATCCAAAACGTTTAATCTAGGAATTTTATCATCCCCGACGTATCCGCCATGCCCCCGCACTTTTTGATCTCCGCCTGAGCAAAACGCTTTATCACCAGCACCTGTCAAAATAATTACACCAATTTTATCATCGTCCCGCGCATAGGAAAAAGCATCGATCATTTCCGCGACCGTTTTTGGTGTGAATGCATTATGTACATGAGGACGATTCATCGTAATTTTTGCTATCCCATTGTACGTTTCATAAATGATTTCATCATATTCTCGTTCTTTTACCCAAGGAAATCCCATTTTTATCCTCCTTTAATATGTAGAAAAATGTTGGAGAAACTCATCTACTATTTTACCAAAAAATTTTGACTGTTCCACATGAACTGCATGTCCGGCTTGCGGCACGACCTTTAATTCAGAGCAAGGAATCAATTGGTTCATTTCTTTCATAATTTTGCAAAACTTAAGATCCCTTTCACCGCAAATTAATAATGTAGGGATGTTGAAATTTTTTAATGCTCCCCACCATGAAGGTTGAACGCCAGTTCCCATTCCTTTTAAACTGTTTGCCAATCCAATTGCATTATTTTTCAGCCGATCCTTTCTTATTTTGTCCTTGACGGCAGGCGGGAGAGACTTTTGCGTTAAAAACAAAGGGATATTTTCCCAATGTTGGACAAATGCCGCAATCCCTTCGTCCAAAATCATTTGGGCAAGTTGTTCGTCCTGCAGCCTTCTCGTCTCTCGTTCCTTTTCAGTTTTTAATCCAGGAGAACTGCTTTCCAATATTAAAGTCTTCACAAATTCCGGCTGTCTCATTGCAAAGCTCAATGCCAATCTTCCGCCCATTGAATACCCGAGCACATGCGCTTTTCGAATATTGAATGAAAGCAATATTTCTTTTAGATCTTCAACTGCTTCTTCCATCCGATATCTTTCAGGATTTTCAGGCGAATCTGTTTGACCATGGCCGATGATGTCGATAAGTACTAGCTGGTATTTTTTTAAACTATTTTTCAAAAATCCCCAGGTTTCTCCGCTTCCTGTAAAACCATGAAGGAGAACAAGTGGCTCCCCCTTTCCAAACGTTTCAGCCCAATAATTCACATTTCGAACGGCCAATTTTCCCATCATAACATCCTTTCTATTTCCCAGGAAACAGAACGAAGCCATTTTCTCTGTTCGTTGACTCGTGAATGTCGATTGGTCGGGATTTCAATAATATTTAATCCATCTCTATTCATGCAGAATTGAAACTCGCTTCTGAATTCTTCCCAAGTGGAAATTTTTTTATAATGTGCACTATATAAGCTGGCTGCATATTGAAAATCTAAATTGGTCGGGGTGCCAAACAATTGTTCAAAATGCGTCTTTTCATCCGCCTGCGGCAAAAATGAAAAAATGCCGCCGCCGTTATTATTAATTAATAAAACAGTTAAGTTCAATTTATTTTGTTTTGCAGCAAGGAGTCCATTTAAATCATGATAAAATGATAAATCCCCTATGATTAAAATAGTTTTTTCATGACTAGCTGCAGAAACCCCAAGGGCTGTCGAAACGACTCCGTCAATTCCGTTCGCTCCCCGGTTGGCATAAACCGCAATATTTTTATCACTGTTATGGAAAAACGTGTCGACATCTCGAATCGGCATGCTGTTTCCTACAAATACATTGCAGCGATCCGGGAGCAATTTTTGCAATTCGACATATACCGTTCCTTCAAATAAAGAATCTTCCTCAATGACCGGCGTTGACAAATACTCTCGAAAGAGATTGTTTACTTGTTTCCATTTTTTGCACCAGGATGTTTCCTGTTTATCTTTACATTTTTTGATCAGCATTTCACATAAATAGGCTTCATCACTGTGAACATGTTCTGCTGATAAAGTAGGATCGCGATAACCGCCATCACCATCAACCACAATTTGCTTTATTTCAGGATGGTCTCTTAACAATAGAAACAGCGGTTTTGAGACGGGCATTGCACCAAAACGAAGGACGACATCAGGTTTCAGATACGCTTTCTTTTCCATCGTTTTTAAAATGGAATCATAACAATCAATAATATAATGTTTAGAATGTTCGCCAAAGCGTAAATTGGACAACGGATCCGCTAATATCGGGAATTTCAATTTCTCTGCTAATGCCAAAACTTGTTCACGAAACTCTTTGTTATGTAATTCCCCGCATACAATAAGTCCTTTCTCGCTTGAATCGATTTCATCCACAATCCGTTCAATTTGCTCATGTTCGACCAGCTTTTTTGTTTCCACCACTGGCTCAATATGAAGAGACTTCTGCAATTGATGGATTTTCGATAGATCGGGCAAAAGCGGCTCTCGGAAAGGTAAGTTGATATGGACTGGTCCTTTCGGATTTTCATTTGCAGTTTGGACCGCCCGTTGAGCGATATTTTTTATATATAACAGCATCGTTTGACTGCTTTCAGGAAGAGCGCAATCAACAAACCATTTCACATAGTTCGAATACAGATGAATTTGATCAATTGCTTGTGGAGCTCCAATATCCCGCAGCTCATGAGGTCTGTCAGCCGTTAAAATCACAAGAGGGATGCGTGAATAATGGGCTTCTATGATAGCTGGATAATAGTTTGCTGCAGCTGTTCCTGATGTGCAAAGCAAAGCAATTGGTTTTCTTTGTTTTTTAGCCAATCCAAGAGCAAAAAAACCTGCAGATCGTTCATCAATATTAATATAAGTATGTATTTTCGGATGCTCTGCAAATGTGATCGCAAGCGGGGTAGATCGTGAACCTGGGCTAATCACAACTTCAGAAATACCTTTTGTAATTAATCCATTTACAAATGCAATGACATAGTCAGATAGATTTTTATTTTTCATTCAGTTTTCCCCCTAATGCATGCTGCATAGGTCCAAATTTGATTTCTGTCTCCCTGTATTCCTCTTCCGGCTTCGAATCTCCAACAATCCCGCATCCTGCGTACAAATAAGCTTTTTGCTCATCGAGCAGACCTGAACGGATCGCAACGACAAATTCTCCGTTGTCCTGATCATCCATCCATCCAACCGGAGCAGCATACCAGCCTCTCTCTAAAGGTTCTTCATTGCGAATAAATGCTAGAGCAGCATCTTTCGGATAGCCGCCAAGCGCAGGGGTCGGATGCAATTTTTCTACAAAATCAATCAACGTAAAACCTTTTTTAACGGTTCCTTCAACAGGTGTATACAAATGTTGAATATTCGGCGTTTTTAAAATCGTTGGATTGTTTTGTAGTTGCACTTCTTGGCAATATTCACGGAACACTTTTTCGATCGCTTTTACAACAATTTGATGTTCATGAATGTTTTTTGTATCTGAAAGCAGCATCTGAGCGTATTCTTCGTCTGCCTCCACTGTTTTTCCTCTTTTAATTGATCCTGCTACACATGCAGACTGAACCTTTTGGTTTCTCTTGCTTACAAGCCGCTCAGGAGTTGCGCCAACGAACGTTTTTCCTTCATTTTCAACAACAAATAAATAACAATTAGGCTGATGTTCATTTAACATTGATAAAACATAATGTATATCAATCGATCCCTCAAACTCCAGCAGCATTTCCCTTGCCAATACGACTTTCTCAAAACGGTTTTGTTTTATTTGTTCTGTTGCTTTTTCAACAGCTGCCATCCACTCTTTTTTATGAAACAAACTTTCTTTTTTGATGGTAAAATTCAAAAAAGAATTTGTGTCTTCATTTTTTTTCTTTAAGGTGTATTCATATGTATTGAAATGATTTATAATTTCATTTATATCATCAGTTGATTGAATTAACCTGTTTATAGTAGCAAGTGTGTGACGGCCAATTTTTGTAATCATGAAAGAAGGTAAAGTGAATCGTGCTTCATGAAACGGTTTCCATTTTGAAGAATTCGCATTTTTTAAAGGGTCAAAAGAAAAACCCCCAAAAAGAAGCGGACCCGTTCCAATCGGATGGGCGCCTTCAATTTGTATATGCTCTTTCCAATCTTTCCACTTTGAATAAATGTCAAAAAAACGGTTGGAAAATTTTTTGTCTGTCGTCAATTCTAGCTCAACACCAATTCCACAAAGGATAAATGTACGATCAGGTGTCGCCCAATAAAATCTTTTCCCTGCATAAGCCGATTGAAAGCTTGAGAAAATCTGGAGCGGATCTTTCTCCTTGATTTCAAATACATAACTTAAAATGATTGGATGGGAATATTTTTTGACATGATTGACAGCATTCGCAACTTTATCCCTCAATGTATCTGAACATGGAATTGAAACCAAAGATGATCCCTCCATAACCGAAAAATAGCTTATATTAAGATACACCTGTTCAAAATTTATGTCAACTATATTATAGAATGACGCAATGCAAAACAACAAGCAAACAAACTGCCTCAGCTCTTTGATGGGGCTTGAGCATTTATTCCAATGAAAAACAATTGACACTCTTTCGACATTTTTCTAGACTAGGTTGTGGGGAATAGCTTTCGTTTTCAGAATGAAATAAAGGAGAGAACATATTATGCATCCTAAAACGGAGTCACATAATGTACCCATTATAAAAGCTGAACGAGGGTTTCGGGCTTGGTGGATGCTTTTAAGACCCCATACATTAACTGCAGCATTTGTCCCCGTGATTGTCGGAACTCTTTTGGCACTGCAAGTAGGACCCATTCATATTGGACTTTTTCTTACGATGCTTACTGCCTCGTTGTTAATTCAAACAGCCACAAACTTATTTAATGAATATTTCGATTATAAACGAGGTCTTGATACAGAAGAATCTGTCGGAATTGGAGGAGCAATTGTCCGAAATGGCTTCAAGCCCCAAACCGTTTTAAATTTAGCAATCACATGTATTGTTGTCTCTATCCTATTGGGAATTTACATCTGTCTCCAGTCAAGCTGGTGGTTGGCATTAGTCGGTTCAATTTGTATGGCAGTAGGATACTTATATACTGGAGGTCCATATCCAATCGCTTACACGCCGTTTGGCGAGCTAGCTTCAGGTTTATTTATGGGAGTCGTTATTATCCTTATTTCCTTTTTTATTCAGACAGGTTATCTAACTTCAACAGCTTTCATTCATTCGATCCCGATTGCGATCACGATCGGCGCCATCATGCTTGCGAATAACATAAGAGACTTAGACGGCGATAAGGAAAACGGAAGAAAAACATTAGCAATTTTGCTTGGCCGCCAGAATGCAATTCGATTTTTAGCAATTATGTTTATTGTTTCTTACTGTCTCATTTTTATTATGATCATTTTTGATTATTCCACATGGTGGTCTATTCTTGCTTTTCTTAGCATTCCAAAAGCTATTCAGGCGGTGAAGCGATTTGTCGGCAAAACAAAGCCTATTGAAATGATGCCGGCCATGAAAGCAACATCGCAAACAAACACTTTATTAGGCTTTTTGCTTGCTGCAGGTTTGCTCATAAGCACCATCATATCTCAGTAACACGATAGTATGTTTACTATCGTGTTTTTTTATTAAGCTTTACTGTGAAATTTGTTCTGTATCATCCACTCGCAATTTCAATATGCTGAGCAAATATTTTGTCCTGAAAAAACATCTCGATAGGTCACAGCCTCTTTATCGGATAGCCAGCCTGTTTCTCAGCGAATGATGTTATGTTAGCCTTTCAAGTGCCATCAGCTTCAAAGCATAGCGTTAAAAAAGGCGCGGTAGCAGCAATCCTTTCCTGACGTGTTTTAAAATGATGATGAAATTTATGGCTGCAAAGGTGAATTTTTTTCATGATTTTAAAGTTATAATTTATTCCTTTTCGTCCAAAATAGCTTTAGATTCTAAAAAAGAAGGTGTCTTTCATATGGACATGGACGAAAAAAAATTAAAGGATTTTCAAAAGCAATTAATATTCATGAAAAATGAGATTGAAAAACGTTGGGATAATAACGATCATTTTCAATTGGAAAAAGGGCTGGACCATGAATCAACTGGAGAGCTTTCCAGCTACGACAATCACCCCGGAGACGATGCGACCGAACTGTATGAAAGAGAAAAAGATTTAGCATTAAATAAACATTTAGAAAAAGAATATGAAGAGATCGTTGAAGCATTAGAAAGAATTCATGAGGGCACTTACGGTACTTGTTCCGTCTGCGGAAAAAAAATTGATGAAGACCGTCTCAAAGCCATACCGACAGCCAAAACATGCAAAGAACATACTCTAGTTCAAACGATTTCTCATGAAAGACCTGTAGAGGAAGAAATACTTGATGCGACTTTTCACGGATCCTCTCAAATCGACCTTGAAAATACCGCTGTTACTGAGCCGTATGATTATTTTCAAGATGTTATCGAATACGGAACGTCAGAGACACCGCAAGATGTAAGAACTCCACCGTTATCGTACGGAGATATGTATAATTCCGATGATGAAATTGGATATATTGAAGATATTGAAAACTTCATTTATACAGATATTGAGGGAAAAAACGTAAACGTCTATCCGTCACATGAACATAAACGATATGAAAAAATGCTTGATGAAGAGGATTTAACAGTTTTATGGGGAGATCTTCCATTAACAGAAAAAGAACCATATACGAAAAATGATTAAAATTACAAGAAGACAAAAAAAGCGTTGCAAACTGCAACGCTTTTTTTTGATTTCGAAATGACTCCGCAGGCAGGATTCGAACCTGCGACCGTTCGGTTAACAGCCGAATGCTCTACCACTGAGCTACTGCGGAATATAAAAAAAATTTAAGGCATTTTGCCAAATAGAACAGCTTTTGACTGACAATTGCAGCAATGTCAATTGCCCAACTAGGCTGCTTAAAAAATAGCAATGGGCCTGAGTGGACTTGAACCACCGACCTCACGCTTATCAGGCGTGCGCTCTAACCAGCTGAGCTACAAGCCCATATTAAGCGGGTGATGGGAATCGAACCCACGACATCAGCTTGGAAGGCTGAGGTTTTACCACTAAACTACACCCGCGCGAAAATATTTATTTTTCTATTTAAATGATAAACACGCATTTTCCATGCCTCTTCCTCTTCCAGCATTGTTCGAGGATGTAAATGCATCGAGGCAACTCGCAGATTATTCATTGAAGTGTCGCTCGTGGCTGAGGTTTTACCACTAAACTACACCCGCATAATAAGCTGATGATAGAAATAAATACTTAACTATAGGCAAATGGGGCGACTGATGGGAATCGAACCCACGAATGCCAGAGCCACAATCTGGTGCGTTAACCACTTCGCCACAGTCGCCGCAATTAATAAAACAATGGCTCGGGACGGAATCGAACCGCCGACACAAGGATTTTCAGTCCTTTGCTCTACCGACTGAGCTACCGAGCCGTAAAACTCCGATAAAAAATTATGTACAATCCATCATTAAAGAAAGAATTCATTGACACAACCTGCTGTACTTGAAAAATTCCTCCTACAGCTGTTGAATCAATAATTAATGGCGGTCCCGACGGGAATCGAACCCGCGATCTCCTGCGTGACAGGCAGGCATGTTAACCGCTACACTACGGGACCATTGGTTGCGGGGGCAGGATTTGAACCTGCGACCTTCGGGTTATGAGCCCGACGAGCTACCGGACTGCTCCACCCCGCGATAATAATGACGGAGGAGGAGGGATTCGAACCCCCGCGCGGTTTGACCCGCCTCTCGGTTTTCAAGACCGACCCCTTCAGCCAGACTTGGGTACTCCTCCATATAATAAAGATGGTGGACCTTGCAGGATTCGAACCTGCGACCGGACGGTTATGAGCCGTCTGCTCTGACCAGCTGAGCTAAAGGTCCGAAAAATGGCGGTGGAGGGGATCGAACCCCCGACCTCACGGGTATGAACCGTACGCTCTAGCCAGCTGAGCTACACCGCCAAATTAAATATGGAGCCTAGCGGGATCGAACCGCTGACCTCCTGCGTGCAAAGCAGGCGCTCTCCCAGCTGAGCTAAGGCCCCTTTAAATTCCCTGGTCGGGAAGACAGGATTCGAACCTGCGACCCCATGGTCCCAAACCATGTGCTCTACCAAGCTGAGCTACTTCCCGATATGGCGCGCCCGAGAGGAGTCGAACCCCTAACCTTTTGATCCGTAGTCAAACGCTCTATCCAATTGAGCTACGGGCGCAAATATGGTGCCGAGGACCGGACTTGAACCGGTACGGTAGTCACCTACCGCAGGATTTTAAGTCCTGTGCGTCTGCCAATTCCGCCACCCCGGCAGAGAAAAGCGGAAGACGGGATTCGAACCCGCGACCCCCACCTTGGCAAGGTGGTGTTCTACCACTGAACTACTTCCGCGTATTATGCGGGTGGAGGGACTTGAACCCCCACGCCGTAAGGCGCTAGATCCTAAGTCTAGTGCGTCTGCCAATTCCGCCACACCCGCGTCAAAATGGTGAGCCATGGAGGATTCGAACCTCCGACCCTCTGATTAAAAGTCAGATGCTCTACCGACTGAGCTAATGGCTCATAAAAAATTTTTTTCTCCTAATCCATTTTTCATTTGTCAGATGTCCCTTCCTCTGCCAGTCTTTTCGAGGATGTTGGATGCGTCGGGACAACTCTCTGATTGTTCGTCGAAGCATTGCTCGTTGCTCTGACGACTAATCTAAAAGTTCCTGCTCAATATGCAACACCTTTAATGATGCCGGCGAGAGGAATCGAACCCCCAACCTACTGATTACGATTCAGTTGCTCTGCCAATTGAGCTACACCGGCATGATGAATACAACAATCAATAATCAGTCTTGCTTCATTTGATCGTCGTTCCAATCTTAGAAATCTTGTCCAAGGAAAAGTTCAATTGGTACGATGAAGCAGCATGAAAGACGATATCTCGACCGTGCTTTGCCAATTGAGCTGAATCGATATACTGTATGGTGGAGGATGACGGGATCGAACCGCCGACCCCTTGCTTGTAAGGCAAGTGCTCTCCCAGCTGAGCTAATCCTCCAATTCAAAAATCACCAGAGGACATATGCAAAGTAAATAAAAGTCCATAATTCTTTCAAAACTAGATAACGGTTCCTTCACGAATAGATGCTCCTACTTGGTTAAGTCCTCGATCGATTAGTATCCGTCAGCTCCACGTGTCACCACGCTTCCACCTCGGACCTATCTACCTCGTCATCTTCAAGGGATCTTACTCGCTTCGAGCGATGGGAAATCTCATCTTGAGGGGGGCTTCACGCTTAGATGCTTTCAGCGCTTATCCCTTCCGCACATAGCTACCCAGCGATGCCCCTGGCGGGACAACTGGTACACCAGCGGTGCGTCCATCCCGGTCCTCTCGTACTAAGGACAGCTCCTCTCAAATTTCCTGCGCCCGCGACGGATAGGGACCGAACTGTCTCACGACGTTCTGAACCCAGCTCGCGTACCGCTTTAATGGGCGAACAGCCCAACCCTTGGGACCGACTACAGCCCCAGGATGCGATGAGCCGACATCGAGGTGCCAAACCTCCCCGTCGATGTGGACTCTTGGGGGAGATCAGCCTGTTATCCCCGGGGTAGCTTTTATCCGTTGAGCGATGGCCCTTCCATGCGGAACCACCGGATCACTAAGCCCGACTTTCGTCCCTGCTCGACTTGTAGGTCTCGCAGTCAAGCTCCCTTCTGCCTTTGCACTCTCCGAATGATTTCCAACCATTCTGAGGGAACCTTTGGGCGCCTCCGTTACCTTTTAGGAGGCGACCGCCCCAGTCAAACTGCCCACCTGACACTGTCTCCCGCCCCGATCAGGGGCGCGGGTTAGAATGTCAGTACAGCCAGGGTAGTATCCCACCGTCGCCTCAGCGCAAGCTGGCGCTCACGCGTCTCTGGCTCCTACCTATCCTGTACAAGCTGTACCCACATTCAATATCAGGCTGCAGTAAAGCTCCACGGGGTCTTTCCGTCCTGTCGCGGGTAACCTGCATCTTCACAGGTACTATAATTTCACCGAGTCTCTCGTTGAGACAGTGCCCAGATCGTTACGCCTTTCGTGCGGGTCGGAACTTACCCGACAAGGAATTTCGCTACCTTAGGACCGTTATAGTTACGGCCGCCGTTTACTGGGGCTTCGGTTCGCACCTTCGCTTTTCGCTAAGCGCTCCCCTTAACCTTCCAGCACCGGGCAGGCGTCAGCCCCTATACTTCACCTTACGGTTTCGCAGAGACCTGTGTTTTTGCTAAACAGTCGCCTGGGCCTTTTCACTGCGGCTCATCATGGCTTATCACCTTGATGAGCACCCCTTCTCCCGAAGTTACGGGGTCATTTTGCCGAGTTCCTTAACGAGAGTTCTCTCGCTCACCTTAGGATTCTCTCCTCGCCTACCTGTGTCGGTTTGCGGTACGGGCACCTCTCACCTCGCTAGAGGCTTTTCTTGGCAGTGTGGAATCGGGAACTTCGGTACTTCCTTTCCCTCGCCATCACAGCTCAGCCTTCCGGCAAGCGGATTTGCCTGCTTGCCAGCCTAACTGCTTGGACGCGCACATCCAGCCGCGCGCTTGCCCTATCCTCCTGCGTCCCCCCATTGCTCAAACGGTGAGGAGGTGGTACAGGAATATCAACCTGTTGTCCATCACCTACGCCTTTCGGCCTCGGCTTAGGTCCCGACTAACCCTGAGCGGACGAGCCTTCCTCAGGAAACCTTAGGCTTTCGGCGGAGGGGATTCTCACCCCTCTTTCGCTACTCATACCGGCATTCTCACTTCTAAGCGCTCCACCGGTCCTTCCGGTCCGGCTTCGATGCCCTTAGAACGCTCTCCTACCGCTGACACCAACGGTGTCAACCCGCAGCTTCGGTGATACGTTTAGCCCCGGTACATTTTCGGCGCAGAGCCACTCGACCAGTGAGCTATTACGCACTCTTTAAATGGTGGCTGCTTCTAAGCCAACATCCTGGTTGTCTAAGCAGCTCCACATCCTTTTCCACTTAACGTATACTTTGGGACCTTAGCTGGCGGTCTGGGCTGTTTCCCTTTTGACCACGGATCTTATCACTCGCAGTCTGACTCCCAAGGATAAGTCATTGGCATTCGGAGTTTGACTGAATTCGGTAACCCGATGGGGGCCCCTCGTCCAATCAGTGCTCTACCTCCAAGACTCTTCCCTTGAGGCTAGCCCTAAAGCTATTTCGGAGAGAACCAGCTATCTCCAAGTTCGATTGGCATTTCACCCCTACCCACACCTCATCCCCGCACTTTTCAACGTGCGTGGGTTCGGGCCTCCAGCAAGTGTTACCTTGCCTTCACCCTGGACATGGGTAGATCACCTGGTTTCGGGTCTGCGACCTCGTACTATTTCGCCCTCTTCAGACTCGCTTTCGCTGCGGCTCCGCCTTTCGGCTTAACCTTGCACGAAATCGCAACTCGCCGGTTCATTCTACAAAAGGCACGCCATCACCCGTTAACGGGCTCTGACTACTTGTAGGCACACGGTTTCAGGTTCTCTTTCACTCCCCTCCCGGGGTGCTTTTCACCTTTCCCTCACGGTACTGGTTCACTATCGGTCACTAGGGAGTATTTAGCCTTGGGAGATGGTCCTCCCTGCTTCCGACGGGATTTCACGTGTCCCGCCGTACTCAGGATCCACTCGGGAGGGAACGGAGTTTCGACTACAGGGTTGTTACCTTCTCTGACGGGCCTTTCCAGACCTCTTCGTCTACCCCGTTCCTTTGTCACTCCTTAATCGAGTGTCCTACAACCCCAAGAGGCACGCCTCTTGGTTTGGGCTGTTCCCGTTTCGCTCGCCGCTACTCAGGGAATCGCTGTTGCTTTCTCTTCCTCCGGGTACTTAGATGTTTCAGTTCCCCGGGTTGCCCTCCATACCCTATGGATTCAGGTATGGATACTGCCCCATTACGGGCAGTGGGTTCCCCCATTCGGACATCTCCGGATCGACGCTTACTTACAGCTCCCCGAAGCATTTCGGTGTTTGTCCCGTCCTTCATCGGCTCCTAGTGCCAAGGCATCCACCGTGCGCCCTTTCTAACTTAACCGTTTCTTCCTAACATGAGCGATCTATTCGTGAATGTCTTTCCGTTATCCAGTTTTCAAAGAACAATCAAGAAGGATATGATCCTTCAAAACTAAACAAAACGGAAAAGCGCACCCTATTTCAATGTATATATCCTTAGAAAGGAGGTGATCCAGCCGCACCTTCCGATACGGCTACCTTGTTACGACTTCACCCCAATCATTTGTCCCACCTTCGGCGGCTGGCTCCCGTAAGGGTTACCCCACCGACTTCGGGTGTTACAAACTCTCGTGGTGTGACGGGCGGTGTGTACAAGACCCGGGAACGTATTCACCGCGGCATGCTGATCCGCGATTACTAGCGATTCCGGCTTCATGCAGGCGAGTTGCAGCCTGCAATCCGAACTGAGAGTGGTTTTTTGGGATTCGCTCCACCTCGCGGTTTCGCTGCCCTTTGTACCACCCATTGTAGCACGTGTGTAGCCCAGGTCATAAGGGGCATGATGATTTGACGTCATCCCCACCTTCCTCCGACTTTTAGCCGGCAGTCACCTTAGAGTGCCCAACTGAATGCTGGCAACTAAGGTCAAGGGTTGCGCTCGTTGCGGGACTTAACCCAACATCTCACGACACGAGCTGACGACAACCATGCACCACCTGTCACCCTGTCCCCGAAAGGGGAACGCCCTATCTCTAGGGTTGTCAGGGGATGTCAAGACCTGGTAAGGTTCTTCGCGTTGCTTCGAATTAAACCACATGCTCCACCGCTTGTGCGGGTCCCCGTCAATTCCTTTGAGTTTCAGCCTTGCGGCCGTACTCCCCAGGCGGAGTGCTTAATGCGTTTGCTGCAGCACTAAAGGGTGGATACCCTCTAACACTTAGCACTCATCGTTTACGGCGTGGACTACCAGGGTATCTAATCCTGTTCGCTCCCCACGCTTTCGCGCCTCAGCGTCAGTTACAGGCCAGAGAGCCGCCTTCGCCACTGGTGTTCCTCCACATCTCTACGCATTTCACCGCTACACGTGGAATTCCGCTCCCCTCTCCTGCACTCAAGTTCCCCAGTTTCCAATGGCCGCTCGCGGTTGAGCCGCGAGATTTCACATCAGACTTAAGGAACCGCCTGCGCGCGCTTTACGCCCAATAATTCCGGACAACGCTTGCCACCTACGTATTACCGCGGCTGCTGGCACGTAGTTAGCCGTGGCTTCCTCGTCAGGTACCGTCAAGGTACCGCCCTGTTCGAACGGCACTTGTTCTTCCCTGACAACAGAGCTTTACGATCCGAAGACCTTCTTCGCTCACGCGGCGTTGCTCCGTCAGACTTTCGTCCATTGCGGAAGATTCCCTACTGCTGCCTCCCGTAGGAGTCTGGGCCGTGTCTCAGTCCCAGTGTGGCCGGTCACCCTCTCAGGTCGGCTACGCATCGTCGCCTTGGTGAGCCGTTACCTCACCAACTAGCTAATGCGCCGCGGGCCCATCCTGCAGTGACAGCTAAAAGCCGCCTTTCAACCGAAAACCATGCGGTTTTCGGTGTTATCCGGTATTAGCTCCGGTTTCCCGAAGTTATCCCAGTCTGCAGGGCAGGTTGCCCACGTGTTACTCACCCGTCCGCCGCTAACCTAAAGGAGCAAGCTCCCTTCGGTCCGCTCGACTTGAATGTATTAGGCACGCCGCCAGCGTTCGTCCTGAGCCAGGATCAAACTCTCCAAAAAAAAGTTTGTCACCAAATGCTCTTGTCAGAATCAACAGGCACGCTTTTCGTTTTGTTCAGTTTTCAAAGATCATTTTCCGCTGTATTTTTACAGCGACTTTTTCAATATACAACTATTCAGAGCAAAATGTCAAGAGTTTTTTTTAAAAGTAATTTTTTATTCATGACTAATGTCTCATTGATCTTGACGACATTTGATATTCTATCACCATTAACCACTAATTCCAATATAAATTTTTATAAAAAAAGATTTATTTTTGATAGTCGTTAGACAAAAATTGATTTAGTAGACGAAAGCATACTCATTCAAATAATTATCTGTTAGAACATATTTTACCACAAACAAACGCATTGTTAAGCACCTCTTACTGTTTGTGATCCGCTAAAATTTCTATCTAACGAGCCAAAGGAAAATCGATGTCAAGCATTTGTCAGCATCACCGTTTTCATAAACACGATTTCACCGGATTGAAACCTGACACTGTGAAGCAATTTATCGATCGAGACAATAGTTTCCTCAACTTAAAAAAAGACGCGATGCAGCCAAGTACAAATAAAAGCAGAATGCTGATGCAGCCATAGCATTTATTTTTTTGTATTAAAAATGGACAAGCATGAATATATAAAATTTAGAGAGACAAAAGCGGGAGGGATAAAAATGGATCTGGCTTTCTTAATTATTGCTTATTTTTTATCCATTTTCCATTTTGCATATGGATATAAAGAAGCTATAAGAATAAGCGAAGAAAACGGAAAAGTGAACGGTTGGTCCGTCATTTTTTCGTTTCCACTCGGATTTATATTTGCATTTTTTACAAACTTTTTTTATCACAAAATATATTTATAAATTCAATCAGTAGATTTATACAATCTTTACGGAAAAGCTTTTTCCTTCATCTTTTCATTGAAGACGAATATTATCACAAAAAACTCATTTTTTATGAAGAAATAATAAAACCCTTGGTCAACAAGGGTTTTTTAAATGGAGCATAGGGGGCTCGAACCCCTGACCTTCGCGCTGCCAGCACGACGCTCTCCCAACTGAGCTAATGCCCCGTTTTTCATTTGTCACAGACAATATTATAGCGTGATGATTTTTCCAATACAAGTATAAATTTATACAAATGACGAAATTTCATAAGAGGTTTTTCTCCTGTAAAAAAGTTGATGCGGTAACGCTCTTTTCAACGATATATCAGAATTTACATGGACCAATTACTTATCAAAATCATACGATGGCTACAGAGGGGGGAACGATAAATGATTGCAATTCAAAATAGGCCTATTACAGCTAATGAATTAAAAGAATTTTTTTCAGATGCAAAAGATCGGGAAATTATTGATTGGATGGCAAACAGCCACAAAGTTTATCGCTATGAATCCTTAAATGAATTAAAGTTTGAAATTTTATTCAGGAGAAAAACGATCGAAGCTTCGCTCGACCTTTTAAAAAGCAAAGCGCAATTTGCGACATTTGAAAATTCATACTGTCATGATCGCTTCTGGCAGCTGAGCAGTAAAGGGGCGTTTTTGTTAAAAAAAGATGTGACTCCGGCAAAAGGAATAGAGGACATTTTTATAAATGGAAATAAATATGCATTTGAATGTGCAACAGCTATAGTCATTGTGTTCTATAAAGCTGCTCTTGATTCAATAGGAGAAAAAGCTTTTAATTATTTATTTGCAGATCTTGTTTTATATGACTGGCATTACGACAAAGACCTCGGAGTCCGAACGACCGTTATGACTGATTTTGTCCCAGGAGACTGCGTTTATTTCAACAACCCGGATTTTAACCCGGAAACACCACAGTGGCGGGGGGTAAATGCGATTCATCTCGGCAATAATCTGTATTACGGTCACGGAATCGGAATTCGTGATGCAAAAGGCGTCATCGAAACGTTAAATCGATATCGAAAAAGACAAGCGGTTGAATCGGCTTATTTAAAAGATCAAGTTACAAGACCGAATTACAAGTACCTATCAACTTATCAAAACTATATTCGTGAAAATAAAAATAAACGAATTTCGGCTAGAATCGGGCAAACTTTTTATACATTTTAACTAAAACCTATCCTTTTAAAATTTTTGCATAATATGTCCGTTTTCTAGGTCCGTCAAACTCGCAAAAATAAATGCCTTGCCATGTCCCAAGCAGCAAATTTCCTTCCAAGATGATAACGTGCTGGGATGCTCCGACAGTACTTGCTTTCATATGAGCAGCAGTATTCCCTTCAAAATGCCGGTCAAGCGGATTCTCCCATGGGTACAGCTCATCGAAACGGCGAATCATATCCCGCTTTACGTCAGGATCAGCATTTTCATTGATCGTAATGCCTGCTGTCGTGTGCGGACAGTATACCACAACTATCCCTTCTGAAACGGCTGATTCATGTACAAACTGTTGAATTGACATTGTAATGTCAATCATTTCATCACGCCGGCTCGTCTGTAATATAAATTTTTTTAACATGATAAACACCGCCTCTTAGCCTTGCGCTTTTTCTAAAATGACAAGGGGCCTATTATACGAATAAGCCCCTTTTCCAATTTTTATTCTTCTTGAGATTGGAAGAAAATCATCACGAATTTCAGAAGTTCAAATAGAGATATTAAAGCTGCCGCAACATACGTTAAAGCCGCTGCATTTAATACTTTATTGACTCCGTGCTCTTCTTCGTTTCGGATAAAGCCGTCGCTTACTAAAATAGCTTTTGCTCTAGAGCTCGCATTAAACTCAACAGGCAATGTGATCAACTGAAATGCAACTGCAGCGGAGAAAAAGATAATCCCAAGCCCTAACAAGTTTAAGCTTTGTAATAAAAACCCGGCAATAAGCAAAATCGGAGCAATTCCCGATGTAAGATTGACAACTGGAAACATTTTATGTCTTAACACAAGAGCACCATACCGTTCTTTATGTTGAATTGCGTGTCCGCACTCATGCGCCGCGACGGAGACGGCCGCAATCGAATTTCCGTAATAAACCGGCTCTGATAACCGCACAACCCGATGAATTGGATCATAGTGGTCTGTCAGCTGCCCGTGAACAGGCTCGACTGGAACGTCATAAAGTCCGTTTTGATCCAAAATTCTCCGCGCAACTTCTGCCCCTGTTAAATGACTCGAAGCGATCACATCGGAATACTTAGCAAAATTCCCTTTCACACGGAATTGCGCCCAAATAGATATTCCGAAGGCAATGAACACCAGAATGTCCATCGGATGAAAAAGCATTTTGAAAAACCTCCCGTTCTATTTTTTATAGTTAACAATAATATAACAATTTTTGAAGGAATTTGTACAGAATTTTGTATCAACGTAAAAGAACTGACACATGTCTTTACTATTCTACGATGACATGAACCATTTCATTCAGCTTTACTGTAAAATCACCCCATAATTATGAATTCAGCTGTCCAACATATTCATACGCATTTGTATACGAAAAGTTTCATTTTCAAAAAAGAATTTGCACATACTAATACAGGGGTGTTGAGATGAAACTTAATGATGAAGAGAAAAAACAACTGAGTACCGCAATTGATAACATGAACGATGCGTTAGATGTATTTATCGAGCTGTACAATGAATCAGAAGAAGATGTAAGCATTATAGAATTTGAAGATCAAACCATCAAGGCGATTAAACGCGCGGTCGATGCATACGGAAAAGAGGCCGTTTCCAAAAAAATCAATACAATTATTACAGAAATTTTCTCTTTTCTTGCCGAAACGAAAGGAAGTAAATCATGAAATCGACAAAGCTTTGGATTCAATATTTAAGGTGGCCGGTTTTTATCCGAATGTCTGTTATTGTGTTAATGATTTTAATTTTGTTTGGCACGATGATTTCTTACATAGAACCGAAGGAGTTTCCTACACCTTTTGAAGGCATATGGTGGGCTCTTGTAACAATGTCTACAACCGGTTATGGCGATTTCGTTCCAAAAACTTTTTTGGGACGTACATTCGGAATGATACTAATTTTGACCGGAGTAGCATTTTTAACATCCTATTTTACGAATTTATCAGCTGCTGCTGTAAAAAGGCAAAACGCCTATATTGACGGGGAAATTCCTTTCAAAGGGAAAAACCATTTTTTATTAATTGGCTGGAATGAAAAAACAAAGGAGATTATTGAAACACTGCGTATTATAAAATTTTACTGCCCTATTGTTCTTATCGACCAAACATTATCCGAGGCACCTTATATTGATGAAAACATACACTTTATTAAAGGAAATCCTGCCGATGATCAAATTTTAAATAAAGCAAACATTAAAGAGGCAAAAGCTGTCTTCATCACAGCTGATCAACATAGAAACGAATTGGAAGCAGACATGCTAACGATTTTAGTATTAATTACGGTAAAAGCGTCAAATCCGTCCGTGTACACCATTTGCGAAATGATGACAAAAACACAAACATTGAATGCCAAACGGGCGGGAGCTGATGAGATTATTCAATCTTTCCAGGTGGTTGGTCAAGTCTTTTTAAATAGCTTCTTATTTCAGAATGGATTTTCGAATGTTATATTAGAGCTCGGGAAAGCATACGGCGCCCGCTTAACAATTGAATCTCCAACAGACCAGGACATCGGGAAAAATTTTCAGCAATTACATAATGACCTGTTTTCCAATGGCATCATTCTTTTTGGCATCAAAAGAGGGGAAGAGATTTTTCTAAACCCTCCCCACAATTTTACAGTCGTTCAACACGATTGTTTAATAGCTTTAAAAAACTAATTTAATCTTCTTTCAAGCTCTTGAATTAGTGTCTCTCCTAATTGAACATAGGGCTCTGAAACATCGGCATCTTTTTCCGCCGGTTCGGAAAACTGATTAAAGGAGGCTTGGAAGTTTCCAATTGCCGCATGATCGTCAAGTCCCTCTTTATATTTGTGGGTTAAAATAAAAGGCCTGCCGAGTCTTACCGTTGCATTATGTGCATCCAATTGCCCGTCGACAGCACGAAACGGTATTCTTAAAAAGTGGTATCCGTCGTCATCATCCATCAGATAATCAAAATAACCGTGATCATAATCCCAATTCCCTCCAATTGTGTATCCTAACTGTTTTAATTCCAGTTCTAAATCGTATAAAGGATATTGTTTTCCTTCCAAAGATGAAGAAATTTCAATCATAACTCAAACACCTTCCTGCTCATTTTTTATTATGTTTACCCAATGGTGAAAAAGTAGTCATGAAAGATGCTCTTCAAGCTTTATGGAAAATGGCGATTTTTGCATTCGGCAAATATTCGAGCGAATTTTTCGTTTGATGGAAAGTCATTATTTTAAGTTAAAAAATTGGTTTTTTATTTCGAATTTTGCTCTAACTATGCGGATCCCTCTTCCCAATAATATTCTCCACGCTCTTACAGCGGACAGATAAAAGTTAAAGGGCTTCTGTTAATGGAAGGGATATAACGTGACAGTCAAAAATATTGCCATGAAGAGCAAATTGTGTATTTATTTTTCTAAATAAAGAAATAAAAGAGCAACATTGCATTCCAATTGTCGGAAGCGGGCAGCAGATAAACAAAAATAAAACAGCTGTAGCAAGAAATAGCTACAGCTGCTGCTTAATCAAATTCTGTCTGCTTGGCAAAGGAAAATTCAGCAATTGCCGTTCTTTTTTACATGATTCCCTTTTATTTCAAGCGTTTTTCAAGCTCAGCTTTTTTCTCTTCAAAGCCCGGTTTGCCTAAAAGAGCGAACATGTTGATTTTGTATGCTTCTACGCCTGGCTGGTCAAACGGGTTAACGCCAAGTAAATAACCGCTCATTGCACAAGCTTTTTCAAAGAAATAAACGAGATATCCGAATGTATAAGCGTTTAATTCAGGAATGGAAACAATGAGGTTCGGTACGCCCCCGTCAGTATGAGCTAAGAGAGTCCCTTCAAATGCTTTTTTATTGACAAAATCAACAGATTTTCCGGCTAAATAATTTAATCCGTCCAGGTTGCTTTCATCTTCTTCAATCGTTATGTCATGCCGTACCTTGTCTACATGTAAGATCGTTTCAAATATGTCCCGGCGCCCTTCTTGCACATATTGTCCTAACGAATGCAGATCTGTCGAAAAGTTGGCTGAAGCAGGGAAAATACCTTTCAAATCTTTTCCTTCACTTTCCCCGAAAAGCTGCTTCCACCATTCCGCAAAATATTGAAGAGCCGGCTCATAATTGATGAGCATTTCAATTGTTTTCCCTTTATTATAAAGAATATTGCGCGCAACGGCATACTGGTAAGCTGGATTCTCCATTAGCTCGGAAGAAGAAAAATCTCTTCTTGCATCTTGAGCGCCCTTCATAATCTCTTCAATATCCACTCCGCTTACCGCAATCGGAAGAAGCCCGACAGCAGTTAGAACAGAATATCGTCCGCCGACATCATCCGGGATAATAAATGATTCATATCCTTCTTCATTTGCGAGTGTTTTGAGGGCTCCGCGCGCTTTATCTGTCGTAGCATAAATACGTTTTTTCGCTTCTTCTCTTCCATATTTATCCTCTAATAATTTGCGGAAAATTCGGAACGCTATCGCTGGTTCTGTCGTTGTTCCAGATTTAGAAATGACATTAATGGAAAAATCTTTTTCTTTTATAAAATCAATAACATCTTGGATATATGTAGAACTTATATTGTTTCCGACAAAAATAATTTGCGGCGCTTTTCTTTGGCTTTTTGAAAGAGCATTAAAAAATGAATGGTTCAACATTTCAATTGCAGCTCGAGCACCTAAATAAGAACCTCCGATTCCGATGACAAGCAATACATCAGAATCCGAACGGATTTTTTCGGCACATTGTTGAATCCGTGCAAATTCCTCCTTGTCATAATCTTGCGGCAAATCGATCCAGCCTAAAAAATCACTTCCTTGACCTGATTTTTCATGCAAGGAATGATGGGCAACCTTTACAAAATCTTGATAATATGTAAATTCTTGCTCACTAAAAAAAGATAAAGCTTTAGAGTAATCAAAACGTACATGTGCCATAAGCCAATTCCTCCATCTCTAAAAATTTATCTGCCATGTCTTCCACTTTATCGAAAATATTTGTCGAAATCAAGAAAACAATAAACAGAACAGGCTCATTATTCCTGCTATTAGATGTATAAATTTTTCATTTTGATACAAGTTAATAAGGAAAAATTCAACTTAAAGGAGGTAGCAACATGAGCACTTTACAGCGGATTGCACTGCTTTTTACAATAATCGGAGCCCTGAACTGGGGTCTTATCGGATTTTTTCAATTTGATCTTGTGGCAGCTATTTTTGGCGGCCAAAATGCTGCTTTATCTAGAATCATTTATGGTATAGTCGGTATTGCCGGTCTCATTAATCTTGCTCTCTTATTTAAACCTGATGCAGAATTTGCCCGTAATGAGCCTAAGACGGAAACAAGATAAAGACAACAAGCATTTCAATGAGATCAAAATTCGGAGCTTAAAAAATCGACATAATTTTCTGTAAAAAAACCTTCTATAATTTTTTTCTAAAATCGACAGAACCGAAAAGTAGGGTTCAAATAAACCGGCATAATTGCCGGTTTTTTTCATTAGCGCAGTCTTTGTAACACGAATAAGTATTAAAAAGCAAATTCGTGTTCTACAATAACGTTTCCGTAAAATTCCGCCATGACCATGATGCGTATGTCTTTATTTTTTTATAATATTTTCGTGTTTTGATTGTTCAATCCATTCCTGCAGCTTTTCACGCAATGTGTTAAAGCCTCTTGACGCTTCGCTTTCTGTTTTTTGTTTAGCAATTGGTTTTGATTTTTCTTCCACTGCCTTAATGGATAAGCTGATCTTTCCCGATTCATGATCAACCGAAAGAATTTTTACATTTACTTCATCGCCGATCTTTAAGTAATCCCGGACATCTTTTACATATCCGTGGGCAATTTCCGAAATATGCACTAGACCTTGCGTTTCTTCATCCAATGCTACAAATGCACCGTACGGCTGGATTCCTGTCACTTTACCAACTAAAACAGCCCCGATAGGATATTGATTAGCCATTTAAACACTCCTAATTCATAATTTCTGCTTAAAACGAATATGCGGTGATCAATTATAACACAATGTACTCATTTGAGCAAAAATAAATAAAAAAACCTGGCCTCATATTAGGCCAGGCAATAAAAGCATTATAAAGATTGTACAAATCGTTTGATCCTTTTCATCGCTTCTTGAAGCTGCTCCATAGATGATGCGTATGAACAACGAATATATCCTTCGCCGCTTTGGCCAAAAACATTGCCGGGGACTACTGCTACTTTTTCTTCTAAAAGCAATCTCTCCGCAAATTCCTCGGAAGACAATCCGGTGCTTTTAATGCTTGGAAAAGCATAAAAGGCACCGCCCGGCATATGGCAAAATAAACCGGCTTCATTTAACGACTGAACAATGTAGTTTCTTCTTCTTTGATAGCTTTTCCGCATATATAAAACATCTTCATCATTTTCCAATGCTTCTAATGCAGCGTATTGGGCCATTGTCGGCGCGCACATGATCGAATATTGATGAACCTTCAACATTGCACGCGCAAAAACTCGGTCAGCAGCTATATACCCAAGCCGCCACCCTGTCATGGCAAAGCCTTTAGAAAAGCCGGAAATAAGAATTGTCCGTTCCTTCATACCTTCAATACTCGGCATGCTTACATATTCATCTTCATAACAGAGCTCAGCATAAATCTCATCAGCCACTACCAGCAAGTCATATCGCTTAGCAATTTGTGCAACTGCTTCCAGCTCTTTCTTCGATAAAACCGTTCCTGTCGGGTTGTTTGGCGTACAAATCATAATGGCTTTTGTCTTACTTGTAATATATTTTTCCAAAATTTCCGGATTGACTTTAAATTCTTCTTCTCCAAAGGTAGATACGCTGACAGGCTTCCCTCCCGCGAGAGTGACCAGAGGCGCATATGAAACAAAGCAAGGTTCTATTATTAATACTTCATCCCCGCTATTAATAATAGACCGGAAAGCTATATCGATCGCTTGACTCGCACCAACTGTTACAATAATTTCTTCAGCCGGATCGTACTGTAAATCAAAACGTTTGAACAAATACTCGCTGATTTTTTCGCGAAGCTCATACAATCCAGCGTTTGCTGTATAAGACGTAAATCCTTGTTCCAAGGAAAGAATGCAGGCTTCGCGTACATTCCATGGAGTGACAAAATCAGGCTCTCCTACACCAAGTGAAATAACGCCTTCCATATTGGCAGCTAGGTCAAAAAACTTGCGGATGCCTGATGGCTTCATATTTATGACAGTTTCTGACAAATATGAATTTAACGTCTTCATTTTCATGGTGACACCACGATTCTTTTATCTTTATCTTCGTGATCAAAAATGATTCCGTCATGTTTATATTTTTTCAAAATAAAATGTGTTGTTGTAGATAAAACGGATTCAAGCGTTGACAGCTTCTCCGATACAAAACGGGCTATATCATTCATTGTTTTTCCTTCAATCACGACAGAAAGATCATAAGCGCCTGACATTAAATAAACCGATTTAACCTCGTTAAATCGATAAATGCGTTCGGCAATTTCATCAAACCCTACGCCTCTTTTTGGAGCCACCTTTACATCGATCATGGCTGTTACGCCTTCATGTCCGTCTACCTTTTTCCAATCAATAGTTGTCGCATAATTCACGATGATTTTTTTCTCTTCTAAACCTGAAATCAATTTCTTTGTCTCTTCCTCAGAAAGTCCAATCATTTTCGCAATTGTTTCAGGTGTTAAGCGGCTGTCTTCCTCCAAAATTTCTAAAATTTCTGTTTCCTTTTCAGTCAATTTCATTTTTGTAAATCCCCCTAAAATGGAATCTTCAGATAATTATATCACGTTCCAGAATTTTTACATCACTATGCCAGAAAATTTTTTAAATTGATGGATAAACTAACGGTACAAAATTACTGAAAGGAGAAATAAGCATTGCTAAAGGAAATCCATCACAAGATGAAAATATTAGGAACAAATATATATTACGAATATTATCATCATCCACAACAAACAGATACGATCGTGCTGATTCATGGATTTTTATCCTCCACCTTCAGCTACAGAAAATTAATCCCTTTATTAAAAAAGCACTTTTCCATTATAGCCATTGATCTTCCCCCATTTGGGAAATCCGAAAAAGCAACGAAGTTTTTCTATTCCTATCACAACATGGCAAAAGCGGTTATAGAGCTTTTAGAACGTCTGCAAATCAAACAGGCTGTAATTGTCGGCCATTCCATGGGCGGACAAATTTCTTTATATGCAGCTAAGCAAAAACCTGATTTGTTTAAAAAAATTGTGCTCATTTGCAGCTCTGGTTATATGCAAAAGATGCCTTCCTCTCTCATATTTTGTTCATATCTCCCGTGTTTTTACCTTTACGTTAAAAGACAATTTATCAGGCAAGGCGTATGGAAAAGCTTATGCAGTGTCGTGCACGACCAATCGCTCATTAACGAAGACATGATATACGGATATAGCGAACCGTTTTATGACGATAAAATTTTCAGAGCATTGACCCGAATGATTCGTGAACGTGAAGGAGATCTTTCCTCACAAGACTTAAAAACGATTGAAATTCCATGCTTATTAGTATGGGGGGAAGAAGATAAAATCGTTCCAATCGAAGTCGGATACCAGCTTCAGAAAGATTTGCCCATCTCTCGTTTTGTCTCCTTCAAACAAACAGGCCATTTAGTGCCTGAAGAGCGGCCATATCATGTTAGTAATCACATTTTTGATTTTTGTTTCGGCTAAATAGGCAAGTGTTTTTACAATAATTGGCATGACACATTTTTTTTAATCGCCAATAGTTTTTTGGCGATTTTTTCACATTCCTTTAAAGGTATAACCTCTTCAAAAGAGAATTCGTAAATTGACTGAATCTTCCTAGCCAACTGTAAAGGGTGATCAATTGTATGAACGGCTTGAATGCAATCAACTATTTCCAGTTCGTAAGCATCATTGCCCAGTTGGAGCGGATCCCATTCACTTAACAGTTCAATCATAAATAAATTTGCCTCTTTTTGTTCCATATCGCTTCCCCCAAATTGGTACAAAATGTTTGCAATTGTATTTTAGCACATATACATTGGTATTGAGGTGAGAAGATGAGTGATTTTGATCAAGTAATAAAAAGAAAAGGAACACAATCTTACAAATGGGATTTCACAAAAGAATTGTTCGGACATGAAGATGTTTTGCCAATGTGGGTAGCTGATATGGATTTCAAATCTCCCGATGCGGTCATAGCGGCTTTGAAAGAACGAGTCGAACACGGTGTGTACGGCTATACTGGCGTCGCCTCCAAAACAAAAAAATCGGTTCAAAATTGGCTAAAAACAAGACATGGATGGGAAATTTCAGCCGATTCACTTGATTTTTGTTCAGGCGTAGTGGAAGCAATGAGCATAGCCATCCAAGCATTAACGGAAGAGGGGGATCGGATTGTGATTCAGCCCCCGGTATACAAGCCTTTTTTTGACATGGTGAAGTATAATAAACGCATTGTTGTGGAGAATGAATTAGTTTTAAAAGACGGGCGTTATTCTATCGATTTTGAAGATTTGGCGGAAAAGCTGGCAGATCCATCCGTCAAAATGCTGATTCTTTGCAACCCGCAAAACCCGAGCGGAAGAGTATGGACAAAAGAGGAGCTTGCAAAAATCGGCGAATTGTGCTTAGAAAACGGCGTGTTTGTTTTTTCAGATGAAATTCATTCAGATATTTTGCTGTTCGGCAATAAGCACACTCCTTTTGCTTCCATCAGTGAATCATTTGCTCAAAATTCCATTACAGCTATTGCGCCAAGCAAAACATTTAATCTTGCCGGCCTTCAAGCTTCAGCAGTGATCATTCCTGATAAGAAAATATTAGGTAAATTTAAACAAGTGAAAAGAAAGCAGGGGCATTTTTCTTTAAATATTTTTGGCATTACGGCAATGGAAGCAGCCTACAATAACGGACATGAATGGCTGGATTCACTTCTCCTTTACCTTGAAGAAAACGTAAAACTTGTCGAACAATATATTGGGGAGCATTTAAAAAGTATAAACGTAATCCATCCTGATTCTACGTATTTAATTTGGCTTGATTGCCGTTCATTAAATATGACTGAACAACAATTAAAAAAACAGCTGCTTGAAAAAGGAAAATTAGCATTGGAACTGGGCAGTAAATACGGCAAGGCTGGAGAAGGTTTTGTGCGGATGAATATCGGCTGTCCGCGGCAGATGGTCCTAGATGGATTAAAGAGACTAAAAACGGCTCTTTCTTAACATTCGTTGGGAGGCATCGCCTCCCGGTTTCAGCTTCTTTTTTTCTCATTTTCTGAAAGCTTTTTCAGCAGCTCATTCGCTTTTTCTTCTTCCTTGCGGGATATTTTTTTAAAAAAAATGATCGCAACTACAGCTAAAATGATAAACGGAACCATTTGCAAAAAACCATATAAATATTCAATTTTATTTTCCGGAAAATATAGAATAAAATTTAGAAGCCATTCCATGATCATCACGACCTTTCAAATCCATTCTATCTTTTACTATAGCAAAATTTTGCTTTATCATGCCATCTGCTCTGAAAATAAAAGTGTACAATAGGTGAAAACATTACAATTGCTGGAGGGGAAAACTTTGGACATAAAAGTCGGGGATATCGTTACAGGCATTTATAAAACCGGTAAATATATCGGGGAAGTTACCGAAATTCGGGAGAATCATTATTTAGTAAGAGTAAAAGCGGTTTTAAAACATCCGATGCAAGGGGATTTGCACCAGCCGAAACAAGCAGATGTTCCGTTCTTTCATGAACGCAAAGCACTTTCCTTCAATGAACAAGCAAATATTCCAAAAAAAATGGTTCACCATTATAACGGGGAAATTCCTGATTACGAAACTTCTCTGAAAGAAGCTTCCGCTGCTTTAAAGAAGGAGCTTGAGGAAGATGGAAGCGATTGGGCATTGCGTTCTCTTGAAAACTTGAATCGATTAGAGAGAGAATATTTTAAAGCATTATGAAAAGGCCACTACAAATTGCAGCTGGCCTTTTCATGTCGCTTGCTTTTGCCATAATTTTGTTAAATCTATTCGTTCACCAATTGTCAGCGGCTTTGGTTTCAAAAGATATTGCTTATCTTTTTCAATCAGCTTAAAAATATTAAAAGTTGTTAACGCATCGTCAAGTGCACGATGATGCTTGCCGATTCCTTTTTTGCCGTATTCCTCCACAGCTTTCCACAATCCTGTTTGATTGCGGTCGCCAAAAAATTTTTTATATTCCATTGATAAATCGATCTCCGTACCTGCTATTGGAAATGGCAGTCCATGCTCTTTGCAATTATGGCGAAGAACTTTCATGTCCATGTTGCCCCATGTCACGATCATTGTTTCTTCCCCAAAAGAAAGCTTGCGAAGAAGATGAACCAATTCGGAAAACGATAGACCGTTATCAACTTGTTCTTGGGTAATTTCCAAAAAACGCTTACATCGTTCTGTTAATTTTGGAAAAAATCTAGGTTTTACAAATGTGGAAAACGTCTCTTTAATTTTTCCCCTTTCTACCTTTACGACACCCGCTTCGATAATTTCCGGAAAAAAGCCTTCCGGATTCATTTTGTTCTCAGCCATTGTAAATTCAAAATCAATAAATAACTGCTTCTTGGCCTCCACGTTATCCTCCCCCCTTATGAATCACTGCTCCGAAAACACCGTTACTTCATTATATCATTTAACAAGAATAAATATCTTCCATTTCGGAAAATAAAAAATTTTTTATGAATTTTTTATTATAAAATAGAAGAAAGTCCTGCGGTAATATGTCAAGGTGAAAAATCATAGAAATTGGAAATTCCCTTGTCCGATGATCCGAAAAAAGGCAATACTGAAGAAACCCAGTATTGGTACATGTAATAAACTGGGTCTAAAGGTTGATATTGGTATACCAGATCGATCCTCTTATCGATCTTCCCCCTTTCTTGGCGTGTAGATTTGACCGTTGCGTAGCAGCGCATCGATCACACGCACGAGTTTTCTAGCGGTGAGGACGAGGGCTCGTTTATGTTGGTGTTTGGGCACTTCCTCATACTTCTTCCGGTAGTACGCACGAAACGTCGCATCATGCCGTTGCACCGAGTTGGCAGCCTCCACTAGGTAGTAACGGAGATAGCGATTGCCGGAACGAATGAGGGAGGTGTCCTCGGCTTGAAAACGGCCCGATTGGTGCTTGGACCATGTCAAGCCGGCATATTTTGCCAAGGCGGCCTGGTTGTGAAACCGCTCGATTTGCCCGATTTCGGCCAGGATGCCTGCGGTATAAACCGGTCCGATGCCTGGGATGGTTTGCAGTGTGTTCGGAATGCCTTCAAGATGGCGGGTAATGGCTTTATCGAGCTCTTTGAGCTGCGATTGCAGGCTGCGGATTGATTGAATCGACAGCCCTAACAGCAAGTCGATGGAATCCTCGACACACTTGGACAACCGATACGACGAACGGGCCGCCTTTTGAATCGACTTGGCGATGCATTCCGGATCGGCAAAGCGATTGCGCCCTTTTTGGCGCAGGAAGTCGGCCAACTGCTTGACATCCATTTGGCAGATGTCATCGAGGCTCCACGACTCAAGCAGCAGTTCGAGAATGGCATGTCCGAAGATCGAACTGTCCACCTCTTGGGTAAAGGAACTGCATTTGTAAAACAAGTGCTGGAGAAAATACTGTTTCTCACGGGTTAACTGGTGGACGAGATGATATCGCATGCGTGTCAGTCGCTGAAGCGCGAGAAACTGCTCCTTGAGGACAGCCGTCATCTTCAGACGGCCGAAGCGAAGCCGATCCGCAATGATCCAAGCATCGATGTCATCCGTTTTCTCCAAGTCGACATAGGCTTCTTTAAACTTGCGAATGAGCTTTGGATTGATCGTAAACACCTTGACGTTCCAAGCCTGCAAGGCCTCCTGCTGGTGGAAAAACATAGCTGGATGCCAACTGTAGACCGAGGTGGCTTCCATCCCGATCAGAATTTCGGTTGGCTTTCGCTTGTTAGCCCACAGGAGGATTTGATCCCGAAGGAAGGTGGCGCCCAGAAGATGATTATCCACTTTGAAGCGTGCGCACGTATTTCCTTCATGATCCATAATGCAGGTGGCTAAGTCGCGTGAGCTCACGTCGATCCCGACGTAGAGTTTCATGAGATCACCTCCTATTGTTGTAGGATCGAGGGGTAGGACTCTTCGGGATGCCCCCGGATCGCGCCTGTTGACCAGTCACCCTCGCATATGAGAACTCACGTTGGACCATGGGCTGCCCTGGAAGCTGCTCCTTCCAGCATGGGGAAAACCAACGGGAACAGCCTGCGGGTTAGACGTCCAAACAGGGGCCGAGGAGACAGACTTTACAAGTAGTCAAAGCTACAGGAGTGAGAAGAGTATCCCCGATGATCCTAAGACCATTATCCAGGAACATTGCGAAAAGTCCAACCCCGGTACGCTCAACCCTTTGTGGGAGGGGCGCGCCCCTCCCACAAAGGCAACCACCCAAGATATGCGATTGTCAAGGAGCGTATCGGACTGGAAATTCGATAAAAAAACTTTCTGAAACTTAGTATACGAGGAGTGAATATCGATGAAGCCAAAAAAAATCATTCTTTTCGACGGCATGTGCAATTTTTGCGATTCGACCGTAAATTTCATCATTTCGCACGATCCAGATGAAATTTTTATATTCGCACCGCTGCAATCAAGCAAGGGAAAGGAATTATTACAGCAATTCGGCCTTTCGACTGAATCTTTTGATTCGCTCGTATTATCGGATGGGAATCGCTGTTATACAAAATCCACTGCTGCTTTACATATCGCCAAACACTTAAGCGGGTTTTTGAAAATATTTTACGGATTCATCATCATCCCGAAACCAATTCGCGATTTTATTTATCAGATCATTGCTAAAAACCGATATAAATGGTTCGGTCAAAAAAACAAATGCATCCTTCCTAGTGAAAACATAAAAAAACGTTTTTTACAATAATCCGAGGAATTTTTAAAACTGCCTGTTCATCTCATAAATTTTTCTTTCTGTAAAGAAAGAAACTGGACAATCGCCAATTTCTTTTAAAAAACTCGATTTTACTTGTATTTTCTTTAATGTTTTTGGCATTTCATTCTTAGTAATTGATGACACGAATGTATTCTCTTGGTGCAAATTTTTCTTCATTCATATTTTTGGAAAAAGTATTGATTGGCGTCCACTCATATGATGGATGTACATACGTCTGTTTCGTTTGTTCATGCAAATACCATGAAATGCTGAATAATAAGATAAAAATTAAAACGGCTGTCATTACCTTTTTTGTCATCATACCACCTCATTTTCAAGGTGGGAAATTTCACAAAAAAATATACATTTTATGATTTTTTTGATACGATATTTGTGGTCTTATGAACTTGAAATTTAAAATGCTATATATGCAAAAAATATTGAGAACAATAAAATACAGCTAGTCCAAAACATTGGATAAGGAGGGTTTACATGACATTTCTGCATTGGGCTATATTATTTCCATTTCTATTTGCTTTCATGGTACCATTCCTATATAAGACATTTCGGAAAATACATACTGGATGGTTTGTGCTTCCCCTTCCTATATGTTTATTCATATTTTTTCTTCAATTTTTGCCGGGAGTTAAGTATAAAGAAGGTATCGTACAAACTGTTAAATGGATTCCATCATTAGGAATTGATTTTGCTGTTTATGTGGACGGACTCAGCCTTCTGTTTGCTTTGCTCATTACCGGTATCGGATCTCTCGTTGTTCTTTATTCGATTTACTATTTGTCGAAGGAAAAAGAACAGCTGAATGCGTTTTACGTTTATTTGTTGATGTTTATGGGGTCAATGCTTGGAGTAGTCTTAACTGATAATACTATTGTTTTATATACTTTTTGGGAAATTACCAGCTTTTCTTCTTTTCTATTAATTGGCTATTGGCATTATCGGGAAAGATCACGTTACGGGGCGCTAAAATCGATGCTTATTACTGTTTTCGGCGGGCTTTCCATGCTTGGCGGATTTATATTGCTCTACATCATGACTGGAACATTCAGCATTCGTGAAACAATTGCCCAAAGCAGCAGTATCGCCGACAATGGATTATTTATCCCAGCCCTTATTCTGCTCTTATTGGGAGCATTTACAAAATCCGCCCAATTTCCTTTTTACATTTGGCTGCCTGATGCGATGGAAGCGCCAACGCCAGTCAGTGCGTATCTCCACTCAGCAACGATGGTGAAAGCAGGCATTTATTTAGTTGCTCGATTCACACCTGTATTTGCAGGAAGTGCCGAATGGTTTTGGATCGTTTCACTTTTCGGAATTTTCACCTTATTCTGGGGATCCTTCCATGCGGTGAAACAAACAGATTTAAAAGCGATGTTAGCCTTTTCAACTGTCAGCCAGCTCGGCATGATTATGTCCCTTTTAGGTGTCGGCTCCGCCGCCCTCTTGTTTGATCATTTTGAATTTTATTCAGTTGCGATTTTAGCAGCGATTTTCCATTTGATTAACCATGCGACATTTAAAGGCAGCCTATTTATGGTTGCAGGCATTGTTGATCATGAGACAGGCACTCGAGATATTAGAAAGCTTGGCGGACTCATGTCCCTTATGCCCATTACCTTTACGATCGGTTTAATCGGCGCGTTTTCTATGGCAGGTCTTCCACCATTTAATGGATTTTTAAGCAAGGAAATGTTTTTTACCGGTATGATTCGAGTATTGAACATGGATGTATTTCAAACAGAAACATGGGGGTTTTTACTTCCAGTGCTCGCATGGATCGGCAGTATTTTTACATTTATTTACAGCATGATGTTTGTTTTTAAAACATTTGCTGGAAAATTGCAGCTGGAAAATCTGCCTAAAAAACCCCACGAGGCGCCGATCGGAATGCTGATTCCGCCTATTGTGTTGGCATCCCTTGTTGTTATTTTTGGATTTTTTCCAAACTTGCTTGCTTACAGCTTAATCGAACCGGCAATGAAATCTGTCATGCCTAGCGTGTTGAAGGATGGAGAACATTTTCACATCCATATTTCACATTGGCACGGCTTTACTGCGGAATTTTGGATGACAGTTGGCGTAGTGATACTTGGAATATTCCTATACTTGACAGCGTCAAAATGGAAAAGAGTTTACGATCTGCAGCCG